>NZ_JBVITE010000005.1:0-59285 GCF_055575155.1 Kitasatospora sp. NPDC034533 | reverse complement strand
GCCCCAGAAAACGACCCCAGAAACACACACCCCCCACCAAAACCCCCCCCCCCCCCCCCCCCCCCCCCCCCCCCCCCCCCCGCGGCGTTCGCGTTCGACGTCCGGGCCTCAGCGCGAGGCGCGCAGCTCCGGCAGCTGGATCAGCTCGGTCTCGTCCTCCGGCGTCAGGTCCACCACCGTCGGCTCGCCCTGCTCCGCCCGCTCGGCCGGCTCCGCCGCCCGGGCCTCGGCCTCGGCCTTCGCGGCCACCGCCTCGTCGCCCACCACGTCCGCCAGGTCGGCGCGCTCCCCCAGTTCGGCGACGCTGCCCACCGCCGGGGCCGGGGCCGCCGGGCGCGCCGCGGCGGCCGGGCCGCGGCCGAAGAAGCTGAAGCCCTGCCCGCGCGCCTGCCCGGACTGGGCCGGCCGCGGCCGCTGCCGCTCCACCGACGTGGCGGGAGCCGCCGGAGCGGCCGGGGTCCCACCGAGCTGGCCGACCGTCGCGGTCAGCGCCGGACGCACCGTAGCGGGGCGCTCCGGGGCCGGGGCCGCCGGAGCCTGGGCCGGGGACGCCGGAGCCTGCCCCGGGGTGGGCACCGAAGGCGCCACCGGGGCCGGAACGGCCACCGGCACGGGCGCCGGAGCCGCCGGGGCGCCCGGGGCGGCCGGTCCCGTCAGCGACGCCCGCGCGGACGTCCGCAGCGCGACCTCCCCGCCCGCCGTACGCGCCCGCTGCGCGTCCCGCTCCGCCGCACGGCGCTCCAGCGCCCGCAGCACGGACGCCGCCCGCACGAACGCCGCCGGGCTCGCCGGGTGCTTCGGACGGCTCGCGGCGAGCGCCCGCTGGGCCGCCTCGGCCTCCTTGAGCGCCTGCTCGGCCACCGCGACGGCCCGCTCGCGCAGCAGCCGGGCGATCTCGGTCTCGGCCTTGGCCAGCCGCGACTTCTCCGCCGTCAGCCGCCGCCCGAACCGGGTGGCCCGCTCCTCGGCGACCTCCGCCGCGTACTCGGCCTCGGCCAGCTGCTCCTCGAACCGCTCCTCGGCGCGCAGCCGCTGGGCCGCGGACATCTCGGCGGCCGCCCGGGCCGCCTTGTCCCGCTGGCGCAGCAGCACGGCGAAGCCGAGCGTCGCGATCACCGCCGCGACGCCCACCGAGCGCACCAGGACGATGTCCTGACTGAAAAGCAGAGCGGCCAGTGCGGCGACCAGCAGTACGCCGGCGGCGGTGGGGGGAAAGACCCGGCCGAGGACGGAGGAATGACGGTGGCGTCCGCGAGACATGCCCAAGAAACTAGCGTGCGAATTGGGGGCCTGTCAGCCCAGGGTCCCCTTCTGCCCTTGACAGGGCCCGGCCTTTACCGCACGTGCCCGGAATCTCACCCAAGATCACGAAAAAAGCCCAGCTCAGCGGTGTGAGGCCGCCGGGCCGCCCGGGTCGTCGTGGTTCTCCGGCAACTTGCACACGTGCTGGATCCAGAGAGCCGCCGCGATCACCGCGGCCCCCGCGAGCACCGCGAGGCCGGCCGTCACGGCCTGGTCCTTGCGGGCCGACACGTCCAGTTCGCCCAGCAGGTGGATCCCGGCGCCCGCGTAGACGCCGGTGACCACCGACGAGACCAGCGCGCTGGCCTGCCCCAGCACCACCGCCCGGGCCGCCAGCAGCGGGTCGACTCCCTTCGCCCCCCGCTGCCGCTCGCGCACCGCCTTCAGCCGGGCCCGCAGCGACAGCGCGATCGCCAGCAGGATCACCGCCACCGCCGCCAGCACCACCGGCGCCGCGGCCGGCACCGCCGGCAGCGTGTCCACGGAGGCCCACAGCTTGGAGCCGGCCCAGGACAGCGCCGTGGTGGCGGCGGTGATGCCGATCAGCAGGCGGAGGCGAAGCAGCTTCACTCGGAGGAGGTCCTTCCCGGGTACCAGAACCGGCCGGCCGCCCGGCTGTCCGGCACGGCGACGCCAAGCCACCGTACCGGGCCCGGCCGGGCGGACACCCGCGCTGACGGCGGTCACCTACTCGTACGGCCGGGCCCCCGGTCGAGTTCCCTGATCGACGGCCCCGGCCGACGGCCCCGGGAGGCCTACTCCGGCAGGGTCAGCCGGATGTCCTCGCGGCGCTTGACGCCCTGCGCGTCCGGGCCGCCCAGCGCGGACAGCAGCGCGTCCACCCGCCCGTGCCCGGGCACCTCGGCCTCCGGCTCGGCGTCCAGCCACGGGGCGAGCACGAAGGCCCGCTCGTGCGAGCGCGGGTGCGGCAGCAGCAGCTGCGGGTCGTCGCTCAGCACGCCCTCGTACGCCAGGATGTCGACGTCCAGCGTGCGCGGGCCCCACTGCACGGTCCGCACCCGCCCGAAGGCGTCCTCGATGGCGTTGCCGCGCTCCAGCAGGTCCCGCGGGGGCAGCGAGGTGCGCAGCACCACGACCGCGTTGTAGTAGTTCGGCTGCTCCTCGGGCCCGCCGACGGCCTCCGTCTCGTACACCGCGGAGACGGCCTTGATCTTCAGCCCGGGCGTGTCGGCGAGCGCGTCGACGGCCCCCTGGAGGGTGTCCAGCCGGTTGCCCAGGTTGCTGCCGAGCGCGATCACCGCGAGGTGCTGGCTGTGCAGCGTGGCGTCGGCGGAGTCCACCCGGCTCTCCAGGTCGAACGCGTTCGGCGTGGCGATCGGGTCGCTGCTGTTCATCGAAGGAATCCCTCTGCATCGGATGCCGGGCGCGCGGTGGCGGTCATGCGCGGCCCCGGTGGATGGTCACGGTCACGTCGTCGAACGGCACGGTGATCGGGGCGTCCGGCTTGTGCACGGTGACCTCGACCTCCTCGACCGCGTCGTGCTTGAGGCACTGGTCGGCGATGCGCTGGGCCAGGGTCTCGATCAGGTCGACCGGGTCCCCGGCGATGATCGCGGTGACCTCCTCGGCCACCAGGCCGTAGTGCGCGGTGCGGGTGAGGTCGTCCGCGGCCGCGGCGGGGCGGGTGTCCAGGTACAGCACGAGATCGACCACGAAGGTCTGTCCCTCGACGCGCTCGCGCTCGAAGACGCCGTGGTGGCCCCGGGCTCGCAGCCCCCGCAGGGTGACGCGGTCCAGCAAACGAATCACTGCTCCCAGTCGGACGGGCCCCACCCGGGGAAAGGCATGGACGGGCGAGGCGAAGGCGGGCAGCACGCCCGCCACTCCGTTTCGAATCTACCCGCGAGCACGGACAACGCCTGACCGTCCTACCCGGCACGAACCGACGCCACGCGCACCGATATGGCAATTGACGTGAACGTTGGATGACCACTCGGAAATCCCGGACGACTTCCCGGCGCGGAATTCCCGCGGCCCGCGGAATCAGCTCTCCTCGTCGTCGTCCCCGCTGGTCAGAACGGGTGAACCATGATGCGACCAGAGCTTCCACCCGGCCGGAGTGCGACGGAACAGATTCGTCGACACGACCTTTCCGCCGACCAGCGGACCGAGTTCCCCCTCCTCCTCCGCCTCGCCGCCGGACAGGATGTTCTCGGTGCACGTGACAAGGGCCACATCACCGTGGACCTCGGCCTCGACATCCGTCAGGAAGAACTGGATGTACTCCGTGTTCATCATGATCAGCATGTAGGAACGGGTCACCTGCGCCCGGCCGCGCAGCACCGGCCAGCCCGGGTGCACGCACACCACGCCGCCCTTGTCGTCGGCGTACTCGGCGCCCAGCCAGGCCTCCTCGACCGCCTCGACGTCCCCCCGCTCCAGCGCCTCGTAGAACGCCCGGTTCGCCGCGAGCACCGCCTCCAGATCCGCCCCGCGGGCCTTTCCGGCCGTACCGCCGCTCAACCTGCCGTCACCCGTCACAGACCCTCCCTCAGCCCAGCCGCGCCGCGTGCTGCCAGGCCGCGACCACCCGGACGGCATCCGCCGTGCCGGACACGTCGTGCACCCGCACCGCCCAGGCTCCGGCCCGGGCCGACAGCACCGACACCGCGGCCGTCGCGTCGTCGCGTTCCCGGGCCGGGCGCAGTTCCCCGGTTGCCGGGTCGGCGAGCAGCGTACCCAGGAACCGCTTGCGCGAAGCCGCCACGAGCACGGGGCGGCCGAGCGCGGTGAGCGCGTCCAGCCGGCCGAGCAGCGCCCAGTTGTGCTCGGAGGTCTTGGCGAAGCCGAGCCCCGGGTCGAGGATCAGCTGGTCCTCCTTGACCCCGGCGGCCAGCAGCGCGTCCACCCGGTCGGTCAGCTCGGCGACCACGTCCCGCACCACGTCGCCGTAGACGGCCATCCGGTCCATGTCGACGGACTGCCCGCGCCAGTGCATCACCACGAAGGGCGCACCGGTCTCGGCGACCACCCGGGCCATCGCCGGGTCGGCGAGCCCGCCGGAGACGTCGTTGACGATCGCCGCGCCGGCCTCGACGGCCCGCTCGGCGACCGAGGCGCGCATGGTGTCCACCGAGACCAGCACCCCGGCGTCGGCGAGCTCGCGCACCACCGGGATCACCCGGCGCAGCTCCTCCTCCTCGGGCACCCGCTGCGAGCCCGGGCGGGTGGACTCGCCGCCGACGTCCACCAGGTCCGCGCCGCGGGCCCGCAGCGCGAGGCCGTGCGCGATCGCCTTCGCGGGGTCGTGCCACATCCCGCCGTCCGAGAAGGAGTCGGGCGTGACGTTGACCACGCCCATCACGGCGCAGCGGTCCAGCCGCGGCAGACCGGCCGGCAGGGAGAAGGACGGCGAATCGTTCATGTCTCCCATTATCGAACGGGGCCCCGGCCGACGGTCGTCGGCAGGGGCCCCGGGCGGTGTGGACGGGTCTCAGGCGGTGTGGACGGGCCTCAGGCGGCCTCGGTGACCTCGCGGGTCGAGGGAACGGGCATCAGCCCCTCGCGCTGGCGCTTGCGGCCGAAGCGCGGCATGCCGAGGGTGATGAAGGCCTCCGCCTGCATCGCCGCGAAGCCGATCCGCGGCAGGTCCCGGGTGTTCGGGAAGACCAGGAAGCGCGGCTCCCACTCCGGCTGGAACTTGGCGTTGAACTTGTACAGCGACTCGATCTGGAACCAGCGCGACAGGAACACCAGCAGTCCGCGCCAGGCGCGCAGCACCGGGCCGGCGCCGATCCGCTCGCCGCGGGCCAGCGCCGAGCGGAACATCGCGAAGTTGAGCGACACCCGCCGCACGCCCATCGCCGGCACCGCCTGGAGCGCGGCGACGATCAGCAGCTCGTTCAGGCCCGGGTCGGCGGCGCGGTCACGGCGCATCAGCTCCAGCGAGATGCCGTCCGGGCCCCAGGGCACGAAGTGCAGCACGGCCTTCAGGTCGTCGCCGCCCTCCTCGCCCTCCTCCGGGGCCTTGTGGGCGGTGACCACCACGCAGTCGTCGTCCAGCGGGTCGCCGAACCGGCCGAGGGCCATCGAGAAGCCGCGCTCGGTGTCGGTGCCGCGCCAGCGGGCGGCGGCGTCGGCGATCCGGTACTTCTCCTCCGTGCTGACCTCGGAGACCCGGCGCACCTTGCACGAGTAGCCGTTGCGCTCGATCCGCTTGACCATCTGGCGCACGTTGCGCATGGCCCGGCCGGACAGCGAGAAGGCGGCGGTGTCGACGATCGCCTCGTCGCCCAGCTCCAGCGCGTCCAGGCCCGCCTCCCGGGTCCAGACCTCGCCGCCGAGCTCGCTGCACCCCATCACGGCCGGCACCCAGGCGTGCTCACGGGCCTCGGCCATGAACACCTTGATCGCGCCCGGCCAGGCCTCGACGTCGCCGACCGGGTCGCCGGAGGCCAGCATCACGCCGGAGACCACCCGGTAGGAGATCGCGGCCTTGCCGGTGGGCGAGAACAGCACGCTCTTGTCGCGGCGCAGCGCGAAGTAGCCGAGCGAGTCGCGGTCCCCGTGCCGCGCCAGCAGCGCCCGCACCTTCTCCTCGTCCTCCGCGGTCAGCTCGGGCTTCGGCTTGCCCGGGCGCAGCGCCAGGTAGGCGGTGGTGAAGGCGGTCAGCAGGCCGAGCCCGCCGAGCAGGTAGGCGACGAGGTCGGACATCCGCTCGTTGCTGTACCGGATCGGGCCCTCGAAGCCGAACAGCCCGTACCCGACGTGCTGGAGGCGCTCGGTCAGGCCCGGGTGGCCGATCTCGTACTTGGTCCTGGTGCTCACGATCAGCAGGCCGAGCAGCACGCTGAGGGCGCCCATGACGACCAGGTTGGCCAGCGCCCGCCAGCGGGTGCGCGGGTCGGCCTTGGCGTAGAACTCGCGCTGGTGGACGAGCATCACGACGAGGACCACCAGCGAGACGACCGCCGGGCCGATCTGGTGCCAGCGCACCAGGTGCAGTCCGGCGCTGACCGGCAGCAGCACGCAGACCGCCCGCCAGGCCCGCCGCTTGCGCCGGCGCAGCGCGTGCGCCAGCGGCACCAGCAGGATGCCGACCATCAACGTGCCGACCGCCGCCAGGCTGGTGGTGCCGCCCGGCAGCTGCCCGGCGACGGTGTGCATCTTGGTGTGCCGGAGCTTGGGGAACACCGCGCCGGCGATGTCCACGAGCCCGATCAGCAGACAGACGTAGCCCACCGCTCCCGGGAGCCAGGCCCTCGGTACGGAGGCCGCCTGGTTGCGCAGCGTCTGCAGGCCGCGACGACGGCGCGGCGGCTGCTCGGGGCTCGGCTCAACGGACACGGGAACGCTCATGGAAGCTCAGCGTAAGGGCTGCGGTGCGGTGTCCCGTCACTCCGGGGGAGGACGCGTGATGGACCTTCATGCCTATTCCTTCATCAGGCAATGCGCATACCAAGGACCCGGAAACGGTCGGTAAACCGGGGCCGTGGCGGCGCTGCGGGTTGAGCCGGCGGTGGGAGCCGGGGGTCCGCCGCAGCGTGGCGCGGCCGGGCCCTCCGGGAGGCGTTACGTACGGTGGACGCCGCATTCTAGGGCGCCGGTTGCCTGTCACTCCCCCCGCCCTTCGCCGGCCCCCGGGCGTCCGGACAGCCTAGCCGCGGTGGCCGTGGCTGACGGACCGCCAGACGATGAAGCTCGCACCGACAGTGTCCCACCGGAAGGTCGACGGTATGGAACTGACCAGCGAAGCGCTGGTGGACTCGCTGCTCGCCCTCGGGGCCGCGGCACTCCTCACGACCCTGTGGGTCTGGCCCCGGCTGGCGTCGCAGCGCCCGCTGCCGGTGCTCGGCCGGATCGGACTGCTGACGGCGGTTCAAGTCACCGTCCTGGCCGTGCTCGCCCTGTCGGTGAACAACTCCTTCGGGTTCTACACCTCCTGGCACGACCTGCTCAGCCCGGGCGGCGCCAAGCTCTCGCTGACGAGCAACGAGAACCACAAGGGCAGCGCCCCGGTCGACGACGCGCTCGTCCAGCCCACCACCGAGGGCGGCCTGGAGACCATCACCAACCTGCCGAAGGGCCCGCCCGAGGAGGTCGGCAAGGTCGAGTCGGTCCGGGTCAGCGGCAAGGAGACGGGCTTCTCCGACCAGATGTTCGTCTACCTGCCGCCCGCGTACTTCGACGAGAAGTTCGCCCTGGTGCGCTTCCCCGTCCTGCTGGCCCTCGCCGGCTACCCGGGCACCACGCTGAACCTGCTCCACGAGCTCCCCCTCGCCCAGACCGCGATCGAGCTCCAGCGCACCGGCAAGATGCCGCCGACCGTCCTGGTGATGGCCCGCCCGGCGGTCGTGCCGTCCCGGGACACCGAGTGCGTGGACGTCCCCGGCGGCCCGCGCACCGAGACCTGGTTCGTCAAGGACGTGCCCGAGGCCATCCGCGGCAACTACCGGGTCGGCCGCACGGCCGGCTCCTGGGCCACCCTGGGCTACTCCACCGGCGGCAGCTGCGCGCTGCGCCTGGCGATGCGCTTCCCGGGAGTCTTCGGCAGCGCGGCGAGCCTGCACGGCGACTTCTCGGTGCGCCAGGACAACTACACCGGCGGCGACCTCTTCAACGGCGACAAGGCGCTGACCCAGCAGCACGACCTCGGCTGGCGGCTGCAGAACCTGCCGGTCCCGACGCTCAACCTGCTGGCGGTCTCCACCCGCACCGAGAGCGACTACCCCCAGACCGTCCAGTTCGTCGAGCAGGCCACCCAGGTCGCGGCGACCAATCCCCAGTTCAAGGTCGACTCGCTCTACCTGGACGACGGCGGGCACAACTTCGACAGCTGGACCAGGGAGCTGCCGGCCTCGCTCGAATGGCTGGGCTCCCACCTCGGCTAGCGCGGGTGGGTGATTACCCGCCGGTCGGTCCGGACGACGGGCGACTCGGGGGAACGTATCGCGACCGCCCGTCGACCCCCGACGGGCGCCGCCCCGGATCCGTGCAAGGAGGCACCGTGCTGAGCACCCGCTCGCTCTTCGACGAGATCTACCGGAACGACCAGGCGTACCAGCTCTTCTGCAGCATCGCGGCCGACGGCGAGGACCAGGGCGGCTGGGAGAACGAGCGGATCACCGCGCTCGTCCGGGATCCGGTCCTCGCCCCGAAGGTCGCCCGGCACGGTGCCGACGAGCGCAAGCACGGCCGGATCTTCGCCCAGCTGCTGAACAAGCGCGGCCTGCCCAAGGTGCCGGTGCCGGACGAGGCCGACTACTGCATGCTGCTGGAGCGCCAGGGCATCGGCCTCTCGCACGAGCGGCTGAAGGGCGAGGCCCCGCTGACCGACCGCGAGATCATCACCTACCTCGCGCACAGCCGGGTCACCGAACAGCGCGCCGCCGAGCAGATGCGCCAGCTGGTCCGGGTGTACGGGGACAACCCGGAACTCGGCCGGGCGATGCGGATGATCTCCGCCGACGAGGACGACCACCTCGCCTACTGCCACGAGGAGCTGCTGCGGCTGCACGCCGAGGGGCACGGCCCGTACATCCGGCACACCCTGGAGACCAGCGCCCGCGGCGAGATCCGCACCCACCGGGACGTCGGCCTCGCGGTCGCCTCCCGGATGGCCCGGATCCTGGGCTGGCCGCGCTGGCAGCTCGCCCTGGTCACCCTCGGGGTGCACGCGCTCTACCTGTACGACCGCGCCTACGGCTGGCGCCGGATGGTCGCCCTGCGGATGCCCGCGCGCCGCAACGCGCTGGGCACCCCGGCCCGGCCGCACGCGGAGCGCGAGGTGCTCTGAGCCGCGCCGCCGGGACGCGACCGGGCTACCGGCCGATGATGAGGCTCATCGCCTCGGCCCGGGTGGCCGGGTCGCGCAGCTGGCCGCGCACGCAGGAGGTGATGGTCTTGGCGCCCGGCTTGCGGATGCCGCGCATCGACATGCACATGTGCTCGCACTCGACCACGACGATCGCCCCGCGCGGCTCCAGGATCCGCATCAGCGCGTCGGCCACCTGGCTGGTCAGCCGCTCCTGCACCTGCGGCCGGCGGGCGTAGACGTCGACCAGCCGGGCGAGCTTGGACAGCCCGGTGATCTTGCCGCTGGTGGACGGGATGTACCCGACGTGCGCGACCCCGCGGAACGGCACCAGGTGGTGCTCGCAGACCGACGTCAGCTCGATGTCCTTGACCAGCACCATCTCGTCGTGACCGAGGTCGAAGGTGGTGGTCAGGACGTCCTCGGGCTCCTGCCACAGGCCCGCGAATATCTCCTTGTAGGCACGCGCGACCCGGGCCGGCGTCTCCAGCAGCCCCTCGCGGTCCGGGTCCTCCCCGACGGCCAGCAGCAGCTCGCGGATGGCGTTCTCGGCCCGCTTCTGGTCGAAGGTACCGACGGCGGGCGGACCGTCGAGCGTCACCGGGTCGATCATGCGGGCCTCGCTTAGATGTGGGAAGACTCTGGCTGAACAGCACGGATGCCGCGCCTCCAGGGTACAAACCCTGGTGACGCGGCATCCATTCCCTACGGAGGCGGGAGTCAGCCCTCGGCCGGCGGCTCGGTGGCGGGCCGCTGCGGGAGCTTCACGATGTCCACCGGAGCGCCGTCCACGGCGGCGGCGCCGTTGGTGAGCGCCAGCTCCTTCGGCGACTGCACCGGGGGACGGGTGGACGGCGTGCGGCGGGCGGAGCCCGTCCAGGCCGGCCGGGTCGGGCGCTTGACGATCGTCGAGAAGATCTCGGCGATCTGCTCCTTGTTCAGGGTCTCCTTCTCCAGGAGCTCCAGGACCAGGTTGTCGAGCACGTCGCGGTTCTCGACCAGGATCTCCCAGGCCTCGTTGTGCGCGGTGTCGATGAGCTTCTTGACCTCTTCGTCCACCAGCCCGGCGACCTCTTCCGAGTAGTCGCGCTGGTGGCCCATCTCACGGCCCAGGAACGGCTCCGAGTTGTCGCTGCCGAACTTGATCGCACCGAGGCGCTCGGTCATGCCGTACTGGGTGACCATGGCCCGGGCCGTCGCGGTGGCCTTCTCGATGTCGTTCGAGGCACCGGTGGTCGGGTCGTGGAAGACCAGCTCCTCCGCCGCGCGCCCGCCCATCATGTAGGCGAGCTGGTCGAGCATCTCGTTGCGGGTGGTGGAGTACTTGTCCTCGTCCGGCAGCACCATGGTGTAGCCGAGGGCCCGGCCGCGGGACAGGATGGTGATCTTGTGCACCGGGTCGCTGTACTGGCAGGCCGCCGCGACCAGGGCGTGGCCGCCCTCGTGGTACGCGGTGATCTTCTTCTCCTTGTCGGACATGATCCGCGTGCGCTTCTGCGGACCCGCCACGACGCGGTCGATCGCCTCGTCCAGGATGTTGTTGTCGATCAGCTTCTTGTCCGAGCGGGCGGTCAGCAGCGCCGCCTCGTTCAGGACGTTGGAGAGATCGGCACCGGTGAAGCCGGGGGTGCGCTTGGCGACGGCCGACAGGTCGACGTCGGGCGCGATCGGCTTGCCCTTCTGGTGCACCTTGAGGATGTCCAGCCGGCCCTGGAGGTCGGGGCGCTCCACCGCGATCTGGCGGTCGAAGCGGCCCGGGCGCAGCAGCGCCGGGTCCAGGATGTCGGGGCGGTTGGTCGCGGCGATCAGGATCACGCCGCCCTTGACGTCGAAGCCGTCCATCTCGACCAGCAGCTGGTTGAGGGTCTGCTCGCGCTCGTCGTGGCCGCCGCCGAGGCCCGCGCCGCGGTGCCGGCCGACGGCGTCGATCTCGTCGACGAAGACGATCGCCGGGGCGTTCGCCTTGGCCTGCTCGAAGAGGTCGCGGACGCGGCTGGCACCGACACCGACGAACATCTCGACGAAGTCGGAGCCGGAGATCGAGTAGAACGGCACCCCGGCCTCGCCCGCGACGGCGCGCGCCAGCAGGGTCTTGCCGGTACCGGGCGGGCCGTAGAGCAGCACGCCCTTGGGGATCTTGGCGCCGACGGCCTGGAACTTGGCCGGCTCCTGGAGGAACTCCTTGATCTCGTGGAGCTCCTCGACGGCCTCGTCCGCGCCGGCCACGTCGGCGAAGGTGGTCTTCGGGGTGTCCTTGGTCAGCAGCTTGGCCTTGGACTTGCCGAACTGCATGACCCGGGAGCCGCCGCCCTGCATCTGGTTCATCAGGAACAGGAAGACCAGGACGATGATCACGATCGGCAGCATCGACAGCAGCAGGCTGACGAAGGTGCTCTGCTTCTCCGGGCTGACGGTGTAGCCCTCGGCGAGCGTGCTCTGGTCCTTGTCGTTGACCTGGGCCTGGAGCTTGTCGGCGATGGCGACGCCCTGGTCGCCGATGTACGAGGCCTGGAACTTGGTGCCCGACGGGGTCTTGCCCGTGCCGGCACTGGGCAGCGTGGCGCCGTCCTTCAGCTGGATCTTGATGGTGTTCGAGTCACCGGTGGTGATCTGCGCCGACTTGACGTTGTGCGCGTCGATCGCCGCGACCACCTGACCGGTGTCCACCGTCTTGTAGCCGTTCGAGTCCGAAACGACCTGCATCAGTACGATGACGGCGAGGACGGCCAGCACGATCCACATGATCGGCGCACGGAAGTATCGCTTGACGTCCATCCATGCGGGGCGTTGCCGCCCCGTCCCTCCTGCCACTCAACGGCGCCGTGGGGCTCTGGGCCGCGGCGCATCCGGTCGGTGCTCATATGAAGAGCGGTCTATTGGACCGTACCGCAGTCGGACCCACCCATGGCGGGAGCACGGCGACACGGCTTTGGTTCTCTGTCCCCCGGAGCAACGGGCGGGAACGGCCTACTGTTCCCGCCCGTAGCCCGAACGGGCCTCAGCCGCCGTAGACGTGCGGCGCGAGGGTGCCGATGAAGGGCAGGTTGCGCAGCTTCTCCGCGTAGTCCAGGCCGTAGCCGACCACGAACTCGTTGGGGATGTCGAAGCCGACGTACTTCACGTCGATCTCGACCTTGGCCGCGTCCGGCTTGCGGAGCAGGGCACAGACCTCCAGCGACGCCGGGCCGCGCGAGCCCAGGTTGCCCAGCAGCCAGGACAGCGTCAGGCCGGAGTCGATGATGTCCTCGACGATCAGGACGTCACGGCCGGCGATGTCGGTGTCCAGGTCCTTCAGGATCCGCACGACGCCGGAGGACTTGGTGCCCATCCCGTACGAGGAGACGGCCATCCAGTCCATGGTGACCTGCGAGTGCAGGGCCCGGGCGAGGTCGGCCATGACCATCACGGCCCCCTTGAGGACGCCGACGATCAGCAGGTCCTTGCCTGCGTAGTCCCGGTCGATGCGCTCGGCCAGCTCAAGGAGCTTGGCGTCGATCTCGTCCTTGCTGATGAGCACCTTCGCGAGGTCAGCGCCCATGTCGTTCTGGTCCACCGGGGATACGTCCTCAAACGTTCGGGGTCTGTGTGGCCGGCGGCCGGCTGCCCCGGGGCATGCCTCGCCCGTCAGTCACCCTGCCGCCGAAAGACCAGCGTGCCACACCTGCGGGTGGCCTCGACGCCCCCGGGTAGGTGCAGCGGCCCCTGGCCGCGCCATCCGGTGACCAACAGGTCGATCGTCTCCAGGTGCCTGGCGAAGAGGTCCCCGGCCGGACACCCGGCCCGCAGCGCGGCCCGGCGCAGCACCCGGCGGCGCACCGCGGGCGGCAGTTCGGCCAGTTTCGCGGCGTCCAGGGCGCCGTCGCCCGTCCGGAGGTCGCGTTCGGCCAGGGAGGCCCACTGGTCGAGGGCGTCGGCGTCGTCCCGGAAGAGGCGGGCGGTGCGGGCCAGCGCCTCGACCACGCCGCCGCCCAGGTGCTTCTCCAGGACCGGCAGCACCTCGTGGCGGACCCGGGAGCGGGTGTAGGCGGGATCACAGTTGTGCGGGTCGTCCCAGACCGGGATCGACTGGGCGGTGCAGGCCTGCCGGGTGGCCGCCCGGTCCAGCTCCAGCAGCGGGCGGCGGTAGCGGCCCTTCTGGGCCGGCATCCCGGCCAGCGAGCGGGCGCCGGAGCCCCGGGCCAGGCCCAGCAGCACCGTCTCGGCCTGGTCGTCCCGGGTGTGGCCGAGCAGCACCGCGACCGCGCCGTGGCGCTCGGCGGCCTCGTCCAGGGCGGCGTAGCGGGCGTCCCGGGCGGCGGCCTCCGGGCCGCCGGTGCGGCCGACCTCCACGGGGACGGCCTCCACCGGGTCGAGGCCGAGCGAGCGCAGCCGGTCGGCCACCTGGGCGGCGCGCTCGGCGGAACCGGCCTGGAGGCCGTGGTCGACGGTGACGGCGCCGACCCGCAGGCCGACCTTGGGCGCCTCGAAGGCGGCGGCGATGGCCAGCGCCATCGAGTCCGCGCCGCCGCTGACGGCGACCAGGACCAGCGGCGAACCGGGCGCGGCCGGCGTGCGGGGCAGCCCGGAGGGGTGGCGCGCGGCGTTGCCGATCAGGGTGGTGCCGACCGCGGCACCCACCAGCGGCGCCCCGGCCGGGCGCTCCCGGGGCAGGCACTCCCGCTGCCGGCGCACGGGAGCGGTGAACGTGGAACCGGCCTCGGCGGCGAGGTCGGTGAGGGTACGGCGAACGGCCAGGCGTATCGCTGCGACGGCGGGGTGAGGGCCCACGGCGGACGACTCCTCGGCGGAGGGGGGACAGGACGTGCGGCGGACGCGGCGGGGACCGCGCACCCGCATGAGCACCCTGTTACCGGGCGCTCACAGATGGTGGCAGATAGTGGCCACCCGCTAGGCCACCCGCGCCCCCGGTACGAGCACCGTCCCACGTTCGGGTGAATGAAGAAACGCTTCTTCACTCGTCGTCCGGCTGATTGGACCACTCGTACGAGCGGGTGCGCCGGGCCCGCGCCGCCCACCGCCGGGCCTCGGGGCGCGCCCGCGCCACGGGCGCGCGGTCAGCGGGCCACCCGGGCCACCCAGGCGGCCGGGTCGTGGATCTCCTCCTTGGTCGGCAGGGTGTTCGGGGAGGTCCACACCCGGTTGAACCCCTCCATGCCGACCTGGTCCACCACGCCGCGCACGAAGACCGCGCCGTCCTGGTACTGGCGCAGCTTCGCGTCCATGCCGAGCAGCCGGCGCAGCAGCAGGTCCAGCCGGTTGGCGCCGCGGTCCCGGCGCTGCTGGAACTTCTCCCGGATCTCGGAGACCGTCGGCACCACGGCCGGCCCCACGCCGTCCATCACCACGTCCGCGTGGCCCTCCAGCAGCGACATCACGGCCGTCAGCCGGCCGAGGATCTCGCGCTGCGCGGGCGACTGGACGATCTCCAGCAGGTTCCCGGAGGAGCCGCTCTCCCGGCCGCCGCCCGGCAGACCGCCGAAGGCGCCCGCCGCGTCCCGCAGCCGCTCCAGCAGGGCGCCCGGGTCCACGTCCGTCTCGGCGAGGAAGGACTGCACCTCGGACTGGATGTGGTCGCGCAGCCACGGCACCGCGGTGAACTGCGTCCGGTGCGTCTCCTCGTGCAGGCAGACCCAGAGCCGGAAGTCGGACGGGTCGACGTCCAGCTCCCGCTCCACGTGCACGATGTTGGGCGCCACCAGCAGCAGCCGGCCCGGCCCGGGGCCGTCCGGCCCCAGCCGGGGCTTGTCGAACAGCGCGGCCGGGCTGTCCGGCGCCTCCAGCGGGGCCTCGGCGGGCGCGAAGGTCTCGTACTGGCCCAGCACCTTGGTGGCCAGGAACGCCAGCAGCGCCCCGACCTCGATGCCGGTGGCCTTCTCCCCCACCGCGCCGAACATCCCGGCCGTGGCGCTGTTGGCCCGCCGCGCCTGGAGCTTCTCCACCAGCGGCTGGACGACCGTCCGGAAGCCCGCCACGTTGGCCCGCACCCACCCCGGGCGGTCCACCACCAGCACCGGCGTCGCCGTGGCCCGGGACAGGCTCGACGAACGCATGCCGGTGAACTCCCGCACGTGCTCTTCCGCCGCCAGGGCGTGCCGGCGCAGCTCGGCGACCACCGCCGCCGCCTCCTCCCGGCTCACTTCCGGCCCCGGCCGCACCAGTCTGGTCGCGGTTGCGACCGCGAGGTTCCAGTCGACCATGTCAGCACCGCCACTCGCGCTCGTCATGCCCTCACCGTACGTGCTCCCCACCACCAACGGCAGCCACCCGCCGCGAACACCTCCCCGGCCGCCGGCGGCGGGGCCCTGCGGGGCGGCCCTGCGGGGCCGCGCCGGAGGGCGCCCGAGCGGATCGGCGGTGAGCCGGGCGGGTCGGCGGCAGCTGCGGACCGACGAGCGGGCACGGGCCGGGGCAGCCCCGCGCGGTCGCACGAAGCACCGGGCCACTGGACTACGGCAGGCCGGGTGGCTGCGCGAGATGCGGGACACCGGCGACGGCCGGGCCGCGGGGCGTCGGCCGACGGCCGGGCAGGGTGCGGGCGCGCCGGACGCCGGGCACCGACGAACCACACGACGACGGACCGGGCTCGAACAGGCCGACGGCGGGCCCACCCGGTCGCGCGGGCGCGGGGCGCCGGGCGGCGGCCGGGTGGGTCAGCGGCAGCCGCAGGTGGCCAGGCGGGCGGCGAGGCGGTCCATGGCGGCGCGGGCGGTGTCGGCGGGCGCGGTGGTGCGGGTCATGACGGCGAAGGCGAGGAGACGGCCGTCGGCGTCGACGACGGTGCCCGCGAGGGTGTTGACGCCGCTGAGGGTGCCGGTCTTGGCGCGTATCAGGCCGGCCGCGTCGGCCGAGCCGGAAGCGGAGCCGTAGCGCCTGTCGAGGGTGCCGGTGAAGCCGGCGACCGGGAGGCCGGTGAGCACCGGGCGCAGGGCGGGCTGCTGCTCGGCGTCGGCCAGGGCGAGGAGCCGGACCAGGACGGCGGGCGGTATCGCGTTGCCCGGGTGCAGGCCGCTGCCGTCGTTGAGGACCACGTCGCCCGTCGGCACGCCGAGCCGGGTGAGCTCCTGGGTGACGGCGGCCGCCGCCCCCTCGAAGCTCGCCGGCTGGTGGGCGGCGAGGGCGACCTGACGGGCGATCGCCTCGGCGAGCTGGTTGTCGGAGGTGGTCAGCAGGCGTTCCACCAGGCGGGCGACCGTCGGCGAGTCGACGCTGCCGAGGACGACCGTGCCGGGGGCGGTCGGGGCGGGGGCGGGCGAGGCGGCGGGCTTGGGCCTGCCCGTCACGGTGATGCCGCGGTCCCGGAGCAACGCGGCGAAGGCGTCGGCGGCGGCCGCCGCCGGATCGGCGACCCGGTCCGGCGCGTCCTCCCGGCTCTTCGGGTCCACCTTGCCCTCGTCCACCATCAGCGGCTGCACCAGGGCGATGTTCTGGCCGTCGTGGTTCCGGTGCTGCGGGCTGCCGGTGTACATCGACAGGTCGTAGTCCAGCTGCACCGCGGTGGTGCCGAGGTTGCCGAGGGCGGCGGCGGTCCGCTGGGCGAGGACGTCCAGGGAGGCCGGGGCGGTGTCGGCGTCGGCCGGCCGGCCGCCGATCCGCACCTGGTCGGCGGGCAGCGCGGTGAGCGTCGGGTCACCGCCGCCGACCAGGGTGATCGTGCCCGGGTCCGCGCCCCGGACCACCCGGGTGGTCAGCCGGGTGTCACCCGGTATCAGGGACAGCGCCGCGACCGAGGTGGCCAGCTTGGTCGTGGAGGCGGGGGTCGCCGGGGTGTTCTCGCCCGAGCCGTACAGGAGTCGGCCGGTGGCCGCGTCCCCGACGGCGAAGGTGACCTCGCCGAGGCTCTTGTCGGCCAGGGCGGCGGCGAGCGCCTGCTGGAGGCCCTGCGCGGTGGGGAGGACCGCGTCCGGGCCGCTCTCGACGGCCGCCAGGACGGCGCCCGGCGCGAGGGCCGGGCGTGCGACCGGCGAGCCGCTGCCACCGGCCGCCGAGGCGGAGGGGGACGCGGACGCGGAGGCCGCGGCGGGCGCTCCCCGGCGGGAGGGCGCGGCGCCCGGGCCGTCGTTCGACCGGGGCCTGGCGTCGCCCTTCCCGTGGTCGCCCTCGCGCCCGTGGTGCTCCCCGCCCTCGCCGTGCCCCGCGGTGTGCCCGCCCGTGGAGGGGGACGGCTGCGCGTGGGCTCCGCCCGTGGTCAGGACCGTGCTGACGACCAGTAGGGCCGCCCCGAACAGCCCCGCGGCCGTCTCCGTCGCCGTCCCCGCGCGGCGACGCGCCACCCCGCCCCCTGCTCCCACCGACCGGCCCCTTTCCCGAGCACTCACTCCCGTAGGAGACACTTGGATTCTGTCAGTCCCTACCTTGGAGGAACCGTTGGAGTTCGACGTCCTTATCGAAATCCCTAAGGGCTCTCGCAACAAGTACGAGGTCGACCACGAGACCGGCCGTCTGCGGCTCGACCGGATGCTCTTCACCTCGACCCGGTACCCGGCCGACTACGGCTACGTCGAGGGCACGCTCGGCGAGGACGGCGACCCGCTGGACGCCCTGGTCATCCTGGACGAGCCGACCTTCCCGGGCTGCCTGATCAAGTGCCGCGCCATCGGCATGTTCCAGATGACCGACGAGGCCGGCGGCGACGACAAGCTGCTCTGCGTCCCGGCGACGGACCCGCGCTGGGAGCACCTGCGCGACATCCACCACGTGTCGGAGTTCGACCGCCTGGAGATCCAGCACTTCTTCGAGGTCTACAAGGACCTGGAGCCGGGCAAGTCCGTCGAGGGCGCCAACTGGGTCGGCCGCGCCGAGGCCGAGGCCGAGGTCACCGCTTCGATCAAGCGTCTGGCGGAGCAGGGCGGCCACTGAGCCGTCGTTCCGATCTCGTTCGATCCAGGGCAGTTCGAGGTAGGTCGGGACAGCCCGGGCCGGGGTTCGCGGATTTCCGTCCGCGGGCCCCGGCCCCTGTCGTTTCCGGGGGCGGCGCGCCGGGCCGGCCGCCGGTAGCCGCCGAGTCGGGGCGGCGCGCCGGGCCGGGTCAGTCCTCCAGCCGGAAGCCCACCTTGATGCACACCTGGTAGTGCTTGATCCGGCCGTCCTCCAAGTGGCCCCGGACCTGCGAGACCTCGAACCAGTCGAGGTTGCGCAGCGTCCGGGAGGCCCGCTCCACCCCGTTGCGGATCGCGGCGTCGACGCTCTCGGTCGAGGACCCGACGATCTCGGTCACCCGGTACACGTGGTCGGTCATGGCGGACTCCCTGCGCTGTGCGACGGCCCCCGGTCCACCGTGCACCGGCCCGGGGCCGTCCGCACCCCGGCGGACGGCCCCCGGTGGACGGACCCGGGCTCCGGGCGGGCCCTCGGGCACGCCCTAGAAAACCGCCCGCACCTCGCCGACCGGGGCGCCGCCGCCGAGCAGCGGGGCCGCGCCGATCCGCGCGAGGGTCTCGTCCGCCCCGGTCACCCCCAGCCGGCGCAGCGCGGCCGCCAGCACCGGGCCGCGGGCCCGCTCGGCGCCGTCCTCGATCTTGAAGGCCAGCGCCCGCCCGTCCGGCAGCGCCACCACCTGGACGGCCTCGGCGCCCATCTTGGACAGCGCCCCCGGCACCGCCCGCATCAGCCAGGTGTCGGCCCGGCGGGTGCCGGCCACGTACTCGGGGTGGGCGCGCATCGCGTCGGCCACCCGGCGCCGCTCGGTGCCCTCGGCGGCCAGCACCAGGCCCCGGTAGCCGCGGGCCAGGCCGGTCAGCGTGACGGCCAGCAGCGGCGCGCCGCAGCCGTCCGTCCCGGCGTGCCCGGCCGCCTCGCCGGTGCCCTCCTCCAGCGCCTCGTGGGCCAGCCGCTGGATCGGGTGGGCCGGGTCGAGGTAGCTCGCGGTGTCCCAGCCGTTGGCCACGCAGGCGGCCAGCCAGCCGGCGTGCTTGCCGGAGCAGTCCATCAGGATCGGCGCGCGGCCGTCGCCGGAGGCGAGCCGCAGCTCCGCCTCGGTCTCGTCCAGCGGCAGTTCGGCCGGGGTGCGCAGGGCCGACTCGTCGAGCCCGGCGGAGCCGAGGATGGTCCGCACACCGTCCAGGTGAAACGATTCTGCGGAGTGGCTGGAGGCCGCCAGCGCCAGCAGCTCGCCCTCGATCGCCAGCCCCGCCCGCAGCGTGGCCACCGCCTGGAACGGCTTGGCCGTCGACCGGGGGAAGACCGGCGCGTCCGGGTCGCCGAGCGCGAACTCGACCGAACCGTCGGCCGCGAGCAGCACCAGGGAGCCGCGGTGGCGGCCCTCGACGAAACCGGAGCGCACGACCTCGGCGAGAACGGGCGCGGTGACGGGCAGGGACATGACTGATGAGCCTTCCGGGGGCGAGGGTGGGGCCGGGAGGAAGCCGGGCCCACCGCCCGCGGTGGCTCACCCGGTCAGAGCGGCCCCCCTGCGAGCAGGTCGTCGACCCGTGCTTCCCCATCACGGTACCTGCGGGTGATCTCGGCACTGCAACCGTCGGCCGTGCGCAGCAGCCGGCGGCGCCGCCCGGACACCTCGCGCTCGTGCGCCCGCAGCCGCTCCAGGGCGGCCAGCAGCTCCTCGGCCGGGTGCGCCGCCAGGTCGGCGAGCTGGACGTCGCCCATCAGCGCGTCCGCCTCCAGCCGGGACTCCTCGGTGCGCGGCGGGCCGAGGGTGACGTGCCGGACCGAGCGCCGCACGCTGGAGGGCGCGTCGGTCAGGATGGCCGGCAGCCGGTCCAGCAGGTCGCCGCCCGGAGCCAGGCCGGACGGGCTGGACGGGTCGGCCGGGTCGGCCGGGCCGGACGCGCTCGCCGGACCGGCCGTACGAGCCGGGCCCACGCCGGGCCGCCGGTCGAGTTCGGCGCGCAGGATGTCCATCCGCCCGTGCAGCAGCCGCCGCAGGTAGGACAGGTCGGCCTCCTGCTCCAGGGTCTCCCGGCGCAGCACCCGCAGCTGGTCCAGGCCCAGCCGCTCCAGGTCGGGCTCGTCCTCCGCGCCCGGCGCCCGGCCGTACGGGCCCTCCAGGGCCCGCGCCACCGGCCCCGACCGGTCCCGCGCCGCGCTGCTCGCGTCCATCACCCAACCACCTGACGTCATCCGATCCCGCCCGCTCGCGGCACCCCGTCGCTGCCGCCGGTCCGTCCCGTCCCCCGACGGGCGCCGCCTCCACCGGCCGTCCGGGGGCCCCGGAGGTTCCGGCCCGGCCACGACCGGCCACCGGGCGCCGCCGCCGGAACGCCCGGCCCACCGCCCCGACCGCCCGGCCGGACCCGGTCCGGCGCGGCGGACCTCGTGACGCCCCGGACCCTTCGTACGGTCCACCAGCGTGCCACCCCTTCCGGCGCACGCGCACCGCTCGTGCACCCGAACGGCCCCCTGGCGAACGGGGGTGGCTGATATGACCGGGCCTTTCCGCAGGAAGAGTGGCGCCCGCTTCCGCGCAGGCGCGCGCACCACGGCGTGCACCACCTCTGCACGCGCCCCTGGTGTGCGCCGTGGAGGGCCGCGTGCGGGGCCGCGGAGGCCCTCGCGGCCGCCGGGAAGGGCGTGGGACGGCCACCGCACGACGCCGGGGCCCTCCCGGGGGCCGTGCGGCGCTCCGGCACAATGGCGGCATGCGAGCAGTGGTGCAGCGAGTGACCGAGGCCCGGGTGACCGTGGCCGGTGAGACCGTCGGTGCGATCGAGGGGCCCGGGCTCTGCGTCCTGGTCGGCGTCACCCACGACGACACCTCCGCCAAGGCCGCACAGCTGGCCCGCAAGCTCTGGACCCTGCGGCTGCTGCCCGCGAACGACGAGGGCGTCGAGCAGTCCTGCTCGGACCTCGGCGCCCCGCTGCTGGTGATCAGCCAGTTCACCCTCTACGGGGACGCCCGCAAGGGCCGCCGCCCCACCTGGAACGCCGCCGCCCCCGGCCCGGTCGCCGAGCCGCTGGTGGACGAGGTGGTGGCGCAGCTGCGGGCGCTGGGCGCCAAGGTGGAGACGGGCCGGTTCGGCGCCGACATGCGGGTGGCGCTGGTGAACGACGGCCCGTTCACCGTCCTCGTCGAGGTCTGAGGCCCGAGGCCGGCGGCCCGAGACTCCGGCCCGGGCCCGCCAGCCGGGACCACGGGCCCGGGACCGCGGGCCGCTACTGCGGGACGATCACGTCCTGGGTGCCCGGCACCGTCCCGGCCAGCAGCACGGCGTCCACCGGGACGTTCCGCTTGACGATCGCCAGCGCGATCGGCCCCAGCTCGTGGTGCCGCGCCGAGGAGGTGACGAAGCCCAGCGCCCGCCCGTCCGGGTCGGCCGCCAGCCGCACCTCGGTGCCGTGCGGGGGCAGCGTCTCCTCGGTGCCGTCCAGGTGCAGGAAGACCAGCCGGCGCGGCGGGCGGCCCAGGTTGTGCACCCGGGCGACGGTCTCCTGGCCGCGGTAGCAGCCCTTCTGGAGGTGGACGGCGGTGCGCAGCCAGTCCACCTCGTGCGGGATGGTCCGGTGGTCGGTCTCGAAGCCCAGCCGGGGCCGGTGGCCCTCGATCCGCAGCGCCTCGTACGCCCACACCCCGGCCGCCGGGCCGTACCCGGCGGTGAGCCGCTCCAGCTCGCCGCGCGGTACGAACAGGTCGCGCCCGTACGGGAGTTCACGGACGGCGGCGACGCCCTCGACGGAGCTGGTGGAGCCGGCCGGCAGGTGGACCACGGCGTACTCGGCGGTCGCGTCGGCGACCTCCACCCGGTAGAAGAACTTCATGCTCTCCAGGTAGGCGACCAGCGCCTCCTGGGTGCCCGGCTCGACGTGCGCCCAGGTGGTGGTGCCGTCGTCCACCAGGTAGAGGGCGTGCTCGACGTGCCCGTTCGGGGAGAGGACCAGCGCCTCGGCGGCCTGCTGCGGCGGCAGCTCGCTGACGTGCTGGGTGAGCAGCAGGTGCAGCCAGGAGAGCCGGTCCGGGCCGGTGACGGTGACCACGCCGCGGTGCGAGAGGTCGACGAAGCCGGTGCCCCGGGACAGGTTGCGTTGCTCACGGAAGATGTCGCCGTAGTGGGCGGCGACGCCCTCGTCGGGCCCCTCGGCGGGGACGGCTCCGGGCAGGGAAAGCAGCGGGCTCTTCACACCGGTCATACCGGCCAGCTTACGGCCGCTCCCCGGCGAGCTTGGCGGTGCAGTCGGCGCAGCGGCCGAAGATGGCGAAGTGCTTGAGGTCGGTGTCGAAGCCGTGCCGCTCGCGCAGGCGGTCGATCAGCGGTTGGGCTATCTCGGTGCCGGTCTCGGTGACCTTCTCGCAGTCCCGGCAGACCAGGTGCAGGTGGTGGTGGCGCCCGGCCAGGTGGTAGGTCGGGGCGCCGTGGCCGAGGTGGGCGTGCGAGACCAGGCCGAGCTCCTCCAGCAGCTCCAGGGTCCGGTAGACGGTGGAGATGTTGACGCCGCTGGCCGTCCGGCGGACGTGGCAGAGGATGTCGTCGGGGGTGGCGTGGTCGAGTTCGTCGACGGCCTCCAGCACGAGCTGCCGCTGCGGGGTGAGGCGGTAGCCGCGCTCGCGCAGGTCGCTCTTCCAGTCGCCGGAGAGCTGCCAGTCGGTGGTGCCGGTGTCCGCCACGATGCTGTCCCTGCCAAGGTCGGGGGTCCTGGTGCAAGTGTAGGGACCGGCCTGTGGCCGGTCCCTACCTCGTGCACGGAAAGTCCGGTCGCCTGACCGTCTCCTGCGTCTACTTGAAGAAGGCGATGCCGTCGTCCGGCAGGTCGTTGACGTCCTTGACCAGCTGGGCCGGGCTGAGCACCTTCTTCAGCTGCGCGGACATGTACGGGCGCAGCGGCACGTTCGGGGCGGCCTTCTCGCCGACCCAGAGCAGCTCGCCGTTGACGAAGCCGTACAGCCGCTTGCCGCCCGAGTACTCCGGCGAGCCCTCGATCCGGGCCACCGCGTCGGTGGAGACGTCGACCTGCGGCTTGCCGTCGGCCAGCTCGCCGTACCAGATCTCGACCGTGCCGTCGTCGCGGACGGAGGAGATCTCGATGCCGCGGGCGCCGCTGGTGCCGTCGTGGTTGCTGGTGATGCGCCAGAACGCGTGCTCGTTCTCCAGCGGGCGGACCTTCTCGCCCTCGTTGTTCAGCACCCAGGTGCGGGAGCGGAACTCCAGGAAGGGGCGGCCGTCGTGCCGGATCACGATCTCCTGGCCGAAGTTGCACTTCTCCGCGCCGGGGAAGTCGAAGACGCCCGCGCCCTCCCAGGTGCCGAGGAGGAAGGCGAGCGGGACGACGTCCTTGTGGAGGTCAGAGGGGATCTCGATCATGTTCCTGGTCGCTGTCGTCGGTGTGGGGCTGCCTCAACCGTACGGCAGGCTCAGCGCTGGCCCTGGTACAGCTTCATCACCGAGAAGATGGCGAACCAGGTGATCAGCACGGCCATGAGGGCCAGCAGACCGTCGAAGAAGATTTCCAGACCGGACACGGGGGGCTCCCAGGCGGCGACAGTGTGGTGGGTTTTGCTCCGCTCACTCTATCCGGCGGCCTCCGGGCGCTCGCGGTGAGCCCCACCACGTCGCCGTCCGCGCCGTCCTCCCGCGGGCTGCCCAAGCTTTGCCCAAGGGTTCCGGGGATGCCGGACGGGCGCGGCGGCGGGCGCTCTATGGTGGCGCCATGTCGAAGAAACTGGTCATCAAGGTCACCGCAGGGGCGGACGCGCCGGAGCGGTGCTCGCAGGCGTTCACGGTGGCGGCGGTGGCCGTCGCCAGCGGGATCGAGGTCTCGCTCTGGCTGACCGGGGAGTCCTCCTGGTTCGCCCTGCCGGGCCGCGCGGCGGAGTTCGAGCTGCCGCACGCGGCGCCGCTGCCGGACCTGCTGGAGTCGATCCTGGCGGCCGGCTCGGTGACGCTGTGCACCCAGTGCGCGGTCCGGCGCGGGATCGAGCAGAAGGACACCGTCGAGGGCGTCCGGATCGCGGGCGCCCAGGTCTTCGTCAGCGAGATCATGGCGGACGGCGTCCAGGCGCTCGTGTACTGACGCCTACGGGTGCTCCTCGTGGTCGGGGCGGTCCCGGTCGTGGCCGGGCTCGTCCCACCTGGGGTCGTCCCAGCGCGGGTCGTCCCACCAGTCGTCGTCCGGGTCCCGTTTGTTGGCGAACACCGCGGCGGCGGGCGGGATCACCATCGCGACCACGCACATGCCGATCGCCGCGCCGACCGAGAAGAACCGCACCACGCCCCAGGCCAGGACGAACAGGCCCAGGCACACGCCCATCATGGCGAAGTAGTAGCGACGCCGCCGTCTTGCCTGCACCCCTCCACGGTACGGCCGAGGGCCCCCGCTCGGCAGGGGCCCTCGGCCGGAACCGGTTCGCTCCGGCTCCCGGTGGTTCTCGCCCGGTCCGTCCCGGTCGATCCCGGTCGGACCGGGTCGGACCGGGTCGGTCCCGGTCAGACCGCGATCGCGACCTCGACGGCGGTGCCCTGGGAGGCCACCACCTGACGGTCCACGGTCTGGCCCGGCACCAGCGCGCGCAGGGTCCACTTGCCCGGGCGGGCGAAGAACCGGAACTGGCCGGTCGCCGAGGTGGGCACCTCGGCCGTGAACTCGTTGTTCTCGTCCAGCAGCCGGACGTAGCCGTTGACCGGCTCACCGTCGCGGGTCACCGAACCCTGGATGATCGTCTCGTTCGCCACGTCAACTCCTGCCAGGTCCGGGCCGCCGGCCTTCGCACCGCACATGTCTGTCTTCCCTTCTGACTTACGGGTCGAGCCGGGGGCTCAGTTGCTGCCGAGCTCGATCGGCACGCCGACCAGGCTGCCGTACTCGGTCCACGAGCCGTCGTAGTTCTTGACGTTCTCCTGGCCGAGCAGCTCGTGCAGCACGAACCAGGTGAGCGCGGAGCGCTCGCCGATGCGGCAGTAGGCGATGGTGTCCTTCGCCAGGTCGATGCCCTCGGCCTCGTACAGCGCCCTGAGCTCGTCGTCGCTCTTGAAGGTGCCGTCGTCGTTCGCGTTCTTGGCCCACGGGATGTTGCGGGCGCTCGGCACGTGGCCGGGGCGCTGCGACTGCTCCTGCGGGAGGTGGGCCGGGGCGAGCAGCTTGCCGGAGAACTCGTCGGGCGAGCGGACGTCGACCAGGTTCAGGTTGTCGATGGCGGCGATCACGTCGTCGCGGAAGGCGCGGATCGAGGAGTCGGCGGGCTGCGCCTTGTACTCGGTGGCGGGGCGGGTCGGCACCTCGACGACCAGGTCGCGGGAGTCCAGCTCCCACTTCTTGCGGCCGCCGTCCAGCAGGCGGACGTCGCCGTGGCCGTACAGCTTGAAGTACCAGTAGGCGTACGAGGCGAACCAGTTGTTGTTGCCGCCGTACAGGACGACGGTGTCGTCGTTGGCGATGCCCTTGGCGCTGAGCAGCGCCTCGAAGCCGGCCTGGTCGATGAAGTCGCGGCGGACCGGGTCCTGGAGGTCCTGCTTCCAGTCGATCCGGACGGCGTTGCGGATGTGGTTCTTCTCGTACGCGGAGGTGTCCTCGTCGACCTCGACGATGACGACCTTCGGGTCGTCCAGGTGGGCCTGGACCCAGTCGGCGTCGACCAGGACGTCGCTGCGGCTCATGGTGGTGTTCTCCATCCGAGGGCGGTTGTGCGGAAGGTGCTGCTCAGGGAGGTGCTGAAGGGGCGCCCGGGCGGGTGCGGTCCGAAAGTCCGTCCGAATGATGGGACGAGGAGGACGGACCGACGGCCGGGCCGGGAACTGCGGAGTACATCGGCGACGGCCCGCTCACAGAGCCGGACGCGGTCGCCGGGAAGATCGGCGGCGGGCGTCAACTGCCCTGCCGGGATGCCGAGTCAGCGCATTCGACACAGACAGGCGGCCACGCGGCACAGGTCTACCGCCCGCCGCTTCGTGAGGTCCGTCTGTCGCTTCATGCCGACGATGCTAGGGACACCGTGGGCCCGCTGTCATCAGCGTATCGAATACTGGGATCGAAACGACCGGATCGTGGGATTAGCGCTCGCCCCGACCCGCCGGGGCCCGGCCGGGGGCCCTCCGGAGGCGCCCCCGGGGCGGAAACGACACCGCTCCGCGGCCCGCGCTGGACAGCGCGTCTCGCGGAGCGGAACGATTCGGCAGCCCGGTCGGCGGGGTGCCGGCCGGACGCGGATCAGCCCAGCAGCTTGACGTCCTTGCCGTCGAAGGTCAGCTGGAGGCCCTCCGGCAGCGGTGTCACGCCGCCGCTCCCGCCCTCCTGGTCGGCCAGCTTCAGCCCGGCCGGCAGCGAGTCCAGGGTGAAGCTCATCGGCTCCAGCTGCTGGCCGCTGAACCCGGCCACCATCCCCGCCAGCGAGCTCAGCTGGAAGCCGTCCACCGTGACGGTGTTCCCCTTGTTGCGCACGTTGCCCTCGCCGATCGCGAGCGGCCCCAGGGAGGCCTTGACCTTGCCCGGCCCGGCGTAGGCCAGGGTCAGCCGGGAGTTGCCGCCCACCGGCAGCTTGGTCCCGTGCAGCAGCTGCGAGGCGGGCGGCAGCAGCTGCGCGAGGTCCGGGTAGGAGATCACCCCGCTGCCGGTGCCGCCGGCCACCGTGGCGCTGCTCATGCTGTCGCTGACCTTGACCCCGGAGAGCTTGGCCTTGAACGAGTGCAGCGCCACCTGGTGGCTGCCGTCGCCGACGGTCAGGCCGTCGGAGGAGATCCGGACGTCGTCCAGCTTCATCGACAGCACCTGGGTGAGGAACGGGAAGCCCTCGATCGAGACGTCCGGGCGCTGGCTCATCCGGCCGCTCTTCACGATCCGGTCGGCGGCCTCGTCCTCGGCCACCCCGACGGCGATCCGGTCGGCGCCCACCAGCAGGCCGCAGAGCACCGCCAGGCCGATCGTGGCCTTCAGCCATCCGCGCATCGCTGTCTCCCGTCGTCGCCGGTCGCCGGTCGTTCCTGATCGTCCGCAGTGGGTCGTTCGCCGTCGTGCGGCGGACGCCGGACGCGCCCGCTCCCGCACGACCGTACGACGTCCCGCCCCGGGACATGGTTCCGGGGCGGGACCAGGGCCCCGACGGGCCCGGAGGACGGGAGCGGGATCAGGCGAGCAGGTCGGTGGCCAGCCAGATCAGCGGCGCGGCCACGGCCAGCGGCAGCGCCACGCCCGCCGTCATGTGCACGAAGCGGGACGGGAAGTCGTACGCGGCGACCCGGCGGCCGACCAGCGCACCCAGCCCGGCCAGCGCGCCGAGCGTCACCGGCGCCCCGACCAGCAGGCCCAGCGCCACCGCCGCGGCCAGGCCCAGCACCGGGCCCAGCTGCTTCGGGCCGGGCAGCGGCGCCGCGGCCAGCAGGGTGGCCAGCGCCACCGCGCCCACCCCGGCCGGCACCCAGTCGGCCAGCAGCAGCGTGGTGCACAGCGCCGTCACCACGGTGGCCGAGCCGAGCACGGTCAGCGCGTAGAACCGCTCCTTCGGGTCGGACGGGCGGAACGTCTGCAGCACCAGGACGAGCAGGAAGAACCCGCCCAGGGTGCCCACCACGGCCGCCACGCCGCCGTCGGAGTCCGCCAGCAGCACCGCCGCGTCGGCGGTGAACCCGGCCAGCGCGGCGAGCAGGATGCCCTGCCGGGCCGGCCACATGCCGTTCAGCCGGAACCAGCCGGCCGCCGTCAGCAGCTGGAGCAGCGCGACCACCAGGGCCAGCGCGACCTGCCCGAGGGCGGCGCCACCGGCCAGCAGCGCGGCCACGCCGGCGGTGATCAGGGCGGGCTGGAGGCCCGGTTCGATGATCGGCGAGCCGGTCCGGCCGCGCGGACCCACGGGCGGCGCCGGAACGGCCTGCGGCGGGACGGCCGCGTACGGGGGTGCGGCGGGGGCGCCCAGCGGGCCGGGGGCGACCGGGCGCTTCAGGGTCATGGTCGGCGGGTCGAAGGCCTCGGCCGGCTGCCGCACGGGGGCGGGCTGCGGCGCCGGGGCCGCGTGCCGGGCCCGGGACGGCGGCTGCGGCTGCGGCGGCTGCCGGAGCTGCATCGTCGGGTCCGGCTGGGGCTGCACCGGCTGCTGGTGCCGGTGCTGCATCGTCGGGTCCGGCTGGGGCTGCACCGGCTGCTGGTGCCGGTGCAGCGGCTGCCGGGGCGGCGGCGCGGTCGGCATCGCACCGGACACCACCACCGGCGGCAGCAGGGCGGTGGCCTCGGCGTCGTCCAGCGGCGGCACGGGCGGCAGCAGCGCCGTCGCCTCGGCGTCGCCGCCCACCGTCGGAACCGGCGGCAGCACGGTGGTCGCGGCCGGATCGTCGAAGGCGGGCACCGGCGGCAGCACCGCGGTCGCCGCCGCGTCGTCCACCGGGTAGCCGTACGGCGGCTGGTGGCCCGGCTGCTGCGGCGGGAAGTGCGGTTGCTGCGGCGGGTACGGCTGCTGGTACTGCTGGTACTGCGGGTACCGGTGCTGCTGCGGTGCCTGGGCCTGCTGCGGCCACTCGCCGTGGCCGCCGTCGTCCCGCCGGTTCGGGTTGTTCACGTCCGTCACGCCGCTCAGCCTCCCGCGAACGGCGGGAGGACCTCGACCGTCCCGCCCTCGGTCAGGGCGACGGACGCGTGGTCGCGGCCGCCCACCTGGGCCCCGTCGACCAGGTACGAGCAGTGCCCGAGCAACCGGACGAACTTCGGCCGGTCGGCGTGCCGCGCCCTGGCCGCGGCCAGCGCCTGCGCCAGGGTCGCCGCCTCGTACGGCTCCTCGGCCAGCCCGGCCTCGGACTTCGCCGCCGCCCAGTAGCGGATCGTCCCGCGCACCCGGGCGCCGCTCGCGGGCTCGGTGGTCGCGCTCATCGGGCCACCCCTTCTCGTCGTCTCGCCCGGCCCCGGTGCCCCGGTCCGGCTCGCCACCGCGGCGGCCCTGCGACCACCCGAACGATGGACCCGGAACAGTACCGACGATGCGCGTCCCATGATGGCGTGTCCGCCACCGCGAGGGGCAATCGCCCTGGCCGGACGGGCACGGAGCGTCCACCGGCCTCCCACCGGACCGCCACCGGCGGGCCCCGGGGCGGTGCACGAAGCTGTGTCCAGCCTCACCGGACACGTGCCCGAATTGTACGAACCGCCGGATTCCCGCACTCCCGGCACCACGGCCCGGTCGGCTATCCTCGACCACCATGAGGGATCCGGGCAGAGTCGCCCCCGGGTCCTTTTGTGCTTCCAGGACGCCAGTACGGACGTTCTTGCGATTCGTCGGCCCACCCCCGGCGCGCAGCAGGAACCACCCCGCCTGACGCGGCACCTCGACGCGCCCCGGCCCGCCGGGGCGTCGCCACCCGGCACCGGGCCGCCACCCGGCACCGGAAAAGACCGGAGGGTTCACGGTGATGGACAGGGCAGGAACGGTACGCCAGGGGTCACCAGCCCCCCGGCGGGCCCGCCGTCGCCCCGTGCACGCCGTCCGCTCCCCCGGTCCGCCGCGGGCAACCGTCCCCCTCGCATCCCCCTCAGCACTTGCGCCATCCGGCTGTGGCGGCAGCCGTCAAGCGACCGCGACGACCCGGAAAGGGGACCACCGGGTATGAGTTCTCTCCTCCTCCTCACCAATGCGCTGCAACCCTCCGCCGAGGTGCTGCCCGCACTCGGCCTGCTGCTGCACCAAGTCCGGGTGGCCCCCGCCGAGGGCGCGGCCCTGGTGGACACGCCCAGTGCGGACGTCATCCTGGTCGACGGCCGGCGCGACCTGCCGCAGGTCCGCAGCCTCTGCCAGCTGCTGCGCTCCACCGGCATCGGCTGCCCGCTGATCCTGGTGGTCACCGAGGGCGGCCTGGCCGCCGTCACCGCCGAGTGGGGCATCGACGACGTCCTGCTGGACACCGCCGGCCCGGCCGAGGTCGAGGCCCGGCTGCGGCTCGCCCTGGGGCGTCTCCAGGTCTCGGCCGACGACAGCCCGATGGAGATCCGCAGCGGCGACCTCTCGGTCGACGAGGCCACCTACTCCGCCAAGCTCCGGGGCCGGGCGCTCGACCTCACCTTCAAGGAGTTCGAGCTGCTCAAGTACCTCGCCCAGCACCCCGGCCGGGTCTTCACCCGGGCGCAGCTGCTCCAGGAGGTCTGGGGCTACGACTACTTCGGCGGCACCCGGACGGTGGACGTGCACGTCCGGCGGCTGCGCGCCAAGCTCGGCGTGGAGCACGAGCAGCTGATCGGCACCGTGCGCAACGTCGGCTACCGCTTCGTCGTCCCGGAGAAGCCCGAGAAGGGCGAGCGACCGGAGCTCTCCCCGCGCCCCTCGGCCCCGCTGGAGGCGTGACGCCGAAAGCCGGGCGGAGCGCCTCCCGCCCGGCTTGTCCGGTTCGTCCCGCGCCGCCCGTCGGCCGGTCGCGCCGGGGCCCCAGGGCCCGCTGCCGCCCCTGGGACCACACGCGTAGACTCCCCCCGTGGCCAAAGTGACGCGCGACGATGTAGCCCGGCTGGCTGGAACCTCGACCGCGGTCGTCAGCTACGTCATCAACAACGGGCCGCGCCCGGTCGCGCCCGCGACCCGGGAGAAGGTCCTCGCGGCGATCGAGCAGCTCGGCTACCGGCCGAACAGCGTCGCCCAGGCGATGGCCTCCCGGCGCACCAACCTGATCGGCATGGTCGTCCCGGACGCCCGCCAGCCCTTCTTCGCCGAGATGGCGCACGCCGTGGAACGGGCCGCCTCCGAGCGCGGCAAGCTCGTGCTGATCGGCAACTCCGACTACGCGGACGACCGCGAGGTGCACTACGTCCGCGCCTTCCTCGGGATGCGGGTCTCCGGCCTGATCCTGGTCAGCCAGGGCCCCTCGCAGCGCGCCGCCGAGGAGTTCGCCGCGATGGAGGGCGCCAAGGTGGTGCTGCTGCACCGCCGGCCCGAGGCGATCGACGACGTCGCGGTGGTCACCGACGACGTGGCCGGCGCCGAGGCGGTCGTGCGCCACCTGCTGGAGGTGCACGGGCACCCGTACGTCGCCTGCTTCGGCGGCCCGGTCGAGTCCCCCGCCCCCGGCGACCCGGTCATCGACCACGTCGAGGGCTGGCAGCGCGCCATGGACGCGCACGGCATCCCCACCGAACCGCACCTGATCGACGCGCCCTTCCACCGCTACGGCGCCTACGACGTCGCGCTCGGCCTGCTGCGCTCGCCGGACCGGCCGCAGGCGATCTTCTGCTCCACCGACGACCAGGCGATCGGCGTGCTGCGGGCCGCCCGCGAGGTCGGTCTGCGGGTCCCGGAGGACCTCGCGGTGGCCGGCTTCGACGACGTGCCCGAGGCCGCCCTCGCCGACCCGCCGCTGACCACCGTCGCCTCCGACCGCGACGCGATGGCCCGGGCCGCGGTGGACCTGGTGCTGGACGACTCGCTGATGGTGCCGGGCTCCGACACCGAACGGGTCCGCACCTTCCCGTCCCGGCTGGTCATCCGCCGCTCCTGCGGCTGTGGCGGCGGCGCCCCCGCCCGATCCGTACCGGAGTAGCCGCTTCCGCTCGGCAGGCGGCCTGACCAGGCTTTATGAGAACCCAACGGGCTTCTCTCCCCCTTCTGAGCCGGTTCTCATGCACTCCTCATGCGCCGGGCGGAGCTTGTTCGACATGAGCGGACAGCAGCAGCACCCCAGCGAGCGGTACGACACGAACGAGCCCCACGAGTGGTACGGCTCGTACGGGACCCCCGGCGCCCACGACGCCCACGGCTCGTACGACCCCCACGCCCCGTACGGCACCGGCGAACAGGACGGCCCCTACCGGTCCCACGCCCCCCGGGTGATCGAGGGCACCGTGCTCGGCAGCGGCCCGGCCGCCGGCGGCGGCGCCCCGGCCGGGTACGGCTACCGCGAGGACCACTCCGGCGGCCGCTTCGACGGACCGCCGCAGATCCCGCCGACCCCGCCCGAGCCGCCCACGATCCCCGGCCCGGGCGCCCCCGAGGGCCCCGGCAACCACGGCAGCCGGGCCCGGCGCGGACTGCTGCGCGGCCGGCTCGCCCTGGTCACCGCCGTCGCCGCGGTCGCCGCCGTGCTCGGCGGGGTCACCGGCGGGCTGGTCGCGGCCGACCGGCAGGGCACCGACACCCACGTCGGCGCCATCGCCAGCCCGGTCTCCGCCCGCACCGACGGCGGCGCCGACGTGCCCGCCATCGCCGCCGCGGTCTCGCCCAGCACCGTCCAGATCACCGTCAAGTCCGGCAACGGCACCGCCACCGGCACCGGCGTCGTCCTGAACACCGACGGTCGGATCCTGACCAACTACCACGTGATCGACACCGCGGCCGCCGGCGGCCGGATCACCGTCACCTTCAAGGACGGCTCCACCGCCCCGGCCACCGTCACCGGCACCGACAAGTCCCTCGACGTCGCCGTGATCACCGCGACCGGCGCGAAGAACCTCACCCCCGCCGTCCTCGGCGACTCCGCCGCCGTGGAGATCGGCGACCCGGTCGTCGCCATCGGCAACCCCGACGGCCTCACCGGCACCGTCACCTCCGGCATCATCAGCGCCGAGAACCGCGACGTCACCGTCCAGCTCGACGAGGGCAGCACCAGCGGCAACGGCGGCTTCGGCCTCCCCTTCCTGCCCGGCCTGCGCGGCACCGCCCCGCAGCCCGGCAACGGCAGCAGCACCACCTACAAGGCCTTCCAGACCGACGCCGCGCTCAACCCCGGCAACTCCGGCGGCCCGCTGATTAACGCCAACGGCCAGGTCATCGCCATCAACTCGGCGATGTACGCGCCCAGCGCCTCCGGTTCCTCCGGCGGCGGCGAGGCCGGCAGCGTCGGCCTGGGCTTCGCCATCCCGATCAACGACATCAAGCAGGTCCTGCCGAAGCTCGAAGCCGGCCAGAGCCTGTGAGCCACACCCCCTGAGACGGACAATTGCTCCGAGCAGGCCCTCCAGCCGACGAGACCCCGACGAGAAAGGGCACCCGCCCATGACCCCGTCCGCCGACGACCGCACCACCGCCGAGGCCGGCCACCCCTCCGCCCGGCTGCTCGTGGTCGACGACGAACCCGCCCTCCGGGACGCCCTGGAGAGCAGCCTCGCCTTCGAGGGGTACGAGGTCGCCACCGCCACCGACGGCTACGAAGCCCTGGAGTCCGTCGAACGCGACCGGCCCGACCTCGTCCTGCTGGACATCATGATGCCCCGGATGGACGGCCTCACCGCCGTCCGCCGGATGCGCTCGCGCGGCGACACCGTCCCGGTGCTGATGCTCACCGCCCGCGACGCGGTCGGCGACCGGGTCACCGGACTCGACGTCGGCGCCGACGACTACCTCGCCAAGCCCTTCGAACTCGACGAACTGCTCGCCCGCGTCCGCGCCCTGCTGCGCCGCAACGCCCTCGCCGCCGAGGCCGCCGCCCGCGCCGCCGCCGAGGACGAGAGCGAGGTGCTCGCCTTCGCCGACCTGCGGATGAACACCGCCACCCGCGAGGTCACCCGGGCCGGCAAGCCGATCGAACTCACCCGCACCGAGTTCATGCTGCTGGAGATGTTCCTCGCCCACCCCCGCCAGGTCCTCACCCGCGAGCAGATCCTCAAGGCGGTCTGGGGCTTCGACTTCGAGCCGTCCTCCAACTCCCTGGACGTGTACGTGATGTACCTGCGCCGCAAGACCGAGCAGGGCGGCATGCCCCGCCTCATCCAGACCGTACGCGGCGTCGGCTACGCCCTGCGCCCGGCCGCGGGCTCCGGCGCGTGAACAACGTTCCGCCCCCACCGCTGGCGCCACCGCTGACGCCGCCCCGCAGGCCGGGCCGCCGGCAGCGCCTGGTCCACTGGTACCGCTCGCGCTCGCTGCGCAGCCGGCTCACCTTCCTGAGCGCGGCGGCGGTGGCGGTGGCCATCGCGCTGTCGGCGCTGGCGTGCTGGTTCATCGTCGAGAAGCAGCTGTACGACCAGGTCCGCTCCGACCTCGCCGGCGCGCCCTTGGGCATCCCGGCAAAAACCCTCGCCTGCTACGACACCCCGGAACACGCCCTGGAACGCCAACCCGGCGGCAACCTGTCGGAGAGCGCCGTGGCCGCCCCGCGGGACACCCAGCTCCTCGCACTCGGCAGAGGGGTCTGCCTGCCTCCCGGCGCCACCAAGGCGATCGTGATCGAGCCAAAGGACTCGGCCGCCTTCAACCTCAAAGTCGGCCAGTCCGTCATCCGGGAGGGCCGTTACACGAACGGCGACCCCGCACTGGTCCGCCTGACCATGGACCCCCGGTACACGGCGCCGGTCGTCGTCATGGTGGCCACCCCCACCCAGCCCATCGAGGACTCCCTCCAGAACCTCTCCATCCTCCTCGTCTCCGTGTCCGTCGGCGGCATCCTGCTCGCCGCCGTGGCCGGCCGCCTGGTCGCCCGCTCCGCCCTCAAGCCCGTCGACCGACTCACCGACGCCGTCGAGCACATCGCCCGGACCGAGGAGGTCGGCACCACCATCCCGGTCCACGGGGACGACGAGATCGCCCGGCTCTCCACCTCGTTCAACTCGATGAGCACCGCCCTCGCCAACTCCCGCGAGCGGCAGACCCGGCTGATCGCCGACGCCGGGCACGAGCTGCGCACCCCCCTGACCTCCCTGCGCACCAACGTCGACCTGCTGATCCGCAGCAACGACACCGGCCGCCCGCTGCCCGCCGCGACCAAGACCAAGCTGCTCGGCAACATGAAGGCGCAGATGCAGGAACTCACCGTGCTGATCGGCGACCTGCTCCAGCTCTCCCGCCCGGACACCCCGAAGAGCGGCCCGGCACTGACCGTCGTCGCCCTGCACGAGATCGCCGGGCGGGCCGTCGAACGGGCCGAGTTGCGCGGCCCGGGGCTGGTCTTCGAGACCGCGACCGAGCCCTGGTACGTGCACGGCGACGCGGCCGGGCTGGAACGGGCGGTCATCAACCTGCTGGACAACGCGGTCAAGTACAGCCCGCCCGGCGGCACCATCGAAGTCCGGCTCCACCAGGGCGTGCTGACCGTCCGCGACCACGGCCCCGGCATCCCGCCGGACGAGCTCCAGTACGTCTTCGACCGGTTCTGGCGCTCCCCGTCCTCCCGTCAACTGCCGGGCTCCGGGCTCGGGTTGTCGATCGTCGCGCAGAGCGTCCGGGAGGCGGGCGGCGAGGTCACGCTCGGACCGGCCGCCGACGGCGGTCCGGGCGCCCTGGCCACCGTCCGGCTGCCCGGCGGCCCCGCCCCGGAGTGACGGCAGCCCGGAGTGACGCGAGCCCGGAACGGCGGAGGGGCGGGTGGGGCGCCCCGACAGCGCCCCACCCGCCCCTGCTACCGCCGGCTCGACCTCAGTCGAGGTCGGCCCCCGGGCCGATGACCTTGATGCGGTCCTGCGCCGGGGCCTGGAGCGGCGAGGCCGCCGAGCTGTGGGCGCTCAGGTAGTCCACGAACACGTCCAGGTCCGAAGCGCCGACCAGCTTGTCGGTACCGGCCGCGAAGGCCGGGAAGCCGTCGCCGCCGCCGGCCAGGAACTCGTTGGCCGCGACCCGGTACTTGGCGGCCGGGTCGACCGGCGCGCCGTTCAGCCGGATCGAGTCCAGGACCACCCGGTCCGCACCGGTCCTGCGCATGTCCAGGGTGTAGTGCAGGTTCGCCGAGACCTGGAGGATCTTCGGCGCCGCCGCGTTGGAGCCGCTCACCTGCTGCTGGAGCAGCTGGATCAGCTGGGCGCCGGTCAGCGTCTTGACCTGCATCATGTTGGTGAACGGTTGGACGGTGAACGCCTCGCCGTAGGTCACCACGCCGTCCCCTTCGGCGCCGGAGGCCTTGTAGACCAGGTCGGAGCGGATGCCGCCGGGGTTCATGAAGGCGACCTGCGCGCCGCCCTTGTCGGCCGGGGCCAGCCCGGCGAGCTGGGCGTCGGCGATCACGTCACCGAGCGGCTTCTCCGGGTCCCCGTTGCCACGGCCGTTGATGTCCGAGGCGATGTAGCCGACCGGCCGGTTGGCGATCGGGGCGGCCAGCTTGGAGTAGTGGTCCACCAGCGCCGTCATGTCGGGCGCCTTGGCGACCGTGCGGCGCACCACGTGGTTCTCGGCCTTGACCGAGGGACGCACGATCTCGCCGGTGGTCTTGTCCAGCTTCATGTCGATCTGGGTGAAGAGCCGGCCGAAGGAGGCGGCGCTGGTCACCGAGCGCGGGACGCCGTTGGGGTCCGGGATGCTGCACGCGTACGCGTTGTGGGTGTGGCCGGTGACGATGGCGCCGACCGCCGGGTCGATCTTCCGCGCGATGTCGACGATCGGGCCGGAGATGCCCTGGCCGGCCGCGCCGCAGTCGTAGTTGTACACGCTGCCGGCCGGGTAGCCGCCCTCGTGGATCAGCGCGACGATCGAGTTGACGCCCTTGGCCTTGAGCTCGGCGGCGTACTTGTTGATCGTGGTGACCTCGTTGGCGAACTTCAGGCCCTTGACGCCCTCGGCGGTCACGATGTTCGGCGTGCCCTCCAGGGTGACGCCGATGAAACCGATCTTCACGCCCTGGGACTTGGTCACCCAGTACGGGGCCAGCAGCGGCTTGCCGGTCTTCTCGTCGGTGACGTTGGCCGACAGGTAGTTGAAGTTGGCGCCCTTGAACTTGCGGCCGGGCTCGTAGCAGCCGTCGGTCGGGTGGCAGCCGCCGTTCTGCATCCGCAGCAGCTCCTGCGCGCCCTCGTCGAACTCGTGGTTGCCGACGGAGGTGACGTCCAGGCCGAGCTTGTCCATCGCCTCGATGGTCGGCTCGTCGTGGAACAGCGCCGAGGTGAGGGGGCTGGCGCCGATGATGTCGCCGGCCGCGACGGTGATCGAGTCGTCGGCCGGGACGCGCGCCTTGCGCAGCTCGGTGGCCAGGTACTCGATGCCGCCGGCCGGGGTGGAGACCTCCTTGCCGGTGGCCGGGTCTATCTCCTTGATCGTGCCGGACGAACCGGCCGGCGGCTCCAGGTTGCCGTGGAAGTCGTTGATCGCCAGCAGCTGGAGGTTGACGGTCTTGTGGCGCTTGGCGTCGACGTCGGCGGCCTGGGCGGCCGTCGGCACGACCACCGTGCCGAACAGACCTGCGGCGGCGACGACGGCGAGCGCCGTCCGTCGGGATCTGACGGTGAGCATGAAGGGTTCCCCTGCACCTCGGAGGAGCACCGGCTGCGGACAGCATCGGCGTTCGGGCATGTGTTGCGACTGCGAAGCCTAAGGTCAACGCGCGTAGCCCGTCAGGACGTCGGACGTAACAAGAGGATTACCTACTGACGAACCGTCGCCGTCCGCCGGGTGCGCGAACCGTGCGGACGCCACCCTCGGCCCCCGGGCCGGCCTCCCCTCAGGCCCCGGAGCCGGCCACCGTCAGACCCCCGGCTCGGCCGCCAACTGCCGCTCGGCACGCGCCCGTTCGGCCACCGCGTCCTCGGTCATCGCGCGGTCGGTGTAGACCAGCGGGCGCTCCGCCTCGGTGATGATGTGCTTCACCACCTGCACGTTGCCGTTGACGTCCCAGACCGCGATGCCCGGCGAGAGCGTGGGGATGATCTCCACCGCCCAGCGCGGCAGGCCCAGCACCCGGCCGGTGGCCCGCGCCTCCTCGGCCTTCTGCATGTAGATCGTCCGGGTGGAGGCCATCTTCAGGATCGCCGACGCCTCCTTGGCCGCCGCGCCGTCCACCACGTCGGACAGGTGGTGGACCACCGCGACGAAGGACAGGCCGAGTCGGCGCCCGAACTTCAGCAGCCGCTGGAACAGCTGGGCCACGAACGGGCTGTTGATGATGTGCCAGGCCTCCTCGACCAGGAAGATGCGCTTCTTCCGGTCCGGCCGGATCCAGGTGTGCTCCAGCCACACCCCGACGATCGCCATCAGGATCGGCATCGCGATCGAGTTGCGGTCGATGTGCGAGAGGTCGAAGACGATCAACGGCGCGTCCAGGTCGATGCCCTCGGTGGTCGACCCGTCGAACATGCCGCGCAGGTCGCCGTCGACCAGCCGGTCCAGCACCAGCGCCACGTCCAGTCCCCAGGACTGCACCTCGTCCACCGCCACGCCCAGCGACTCCACCGAGGACAGGTCGGGGTTGCGCAGGGTGTCGATGATGTCGTCCAGCACCGGCTGGCGGCCCTTCACCGAGGCCACCACGTGGGCGTGGGCGGCCTTCAGCGCGAAGCCGGCCCGCTCCTCCAGCCCGCGCCCCATCGCCACCTCGACGATGGTGCGCAGCAGCGACAGCTGGCCGGTCTGGGTGATCGCCGGGTCCAGCGGGTTGAGCTTCACCCCGCCGTCCCGGGCCGACATCGGGTCGAGGCGGATCGACTTTATGCCCAGCGCGTCGGCGATCAGGTTCCACTCGCCGACGCCGTCCTCGCCCTGTGCGTCCAGCACCACGACCTGCCGGTCGCGGAACCTCAACTGCCGCAGCACGTACGTCTTCTCCAGCGCCGACTTGCCGTTGCCGGACTCACCGAGCACCAGCCAGTGCGGAGCCGGCAGCTGCTGCCCGTACAGCTGGAACGGGTCGTACACGTACCCCTTCCCGCTGTACACCTCGCGCCCGATGATCACACCGGAGTCGCCCAGCCCCGGAGCGGCGGTGGGCAGGTAGACGGCCTGCGCCTGGCCGGTGGAGGTGCGCACCGGCAGGCGGGTGGTCTCCACCTTGCCGAACATCAGGCTGGTGAACGCCTCGGTGAGGTTGCCGAGCGCCATGGGCGGCCTCCTGACGGGTCAGCGGTGGACGGACGTACGGACGTGCCGCTCGCTCAGCGGCGGATGCCGGTGGCGAACGGGAGGGTGTTGACGAAGGCCCGGTGGTGCTCCCGGTCGCACCACTCCAGCTTGAGGTAGCTCTTGCCGGCCGAGGCCCGGATGGTCCGCTTGTCGCGGGCCAGCGCGTCGGGGTTGCGCGAGGAGACCGTGATGTAGCCGACCAGGTTCACCCCGGCCGCGCCGGAGGCCAGGTCGTCGCCGCGCTGGTCCACCCGGCCGGTGTGGGCCAGGTCGCGCGGGTCGACCGTGCGGTTCATCTTGGCCGCCCGGCTGGCCTCGGCCTCGTCGTTGGTCTTCTCGGTCAGCATCCGCTCGATCGCGACGTCGGTGGGTTCCAGGTCCATCGTGACCGCGACCGTCCGGATCACGTCCGGGGTGTGCACCAGCAGCGGCGCCAGGAAGTTGACGCCCACCGGGGTGAGCGGCCACTCCTTGATCCAGGCGGTGGCGTGGCACCACGGCTCCCGGGTCGCCGACTCCCGGGTCTTCGCCGCCAGGTACTGCGGGTTGGTCGCGTCCAGCTCGGCCGGCCAGGCGTTGCGCCGGGACATCGCCTGGATGTGGTCGATCGGGTGGTCCGGGTCGTACATCGAGTGCAGCAGCGAGGAGAGCCGGGCCTGGCCCAGCGGCTGGCGCACCCGGATGTCCGCCTCGGCCAGCCGGGCGCAGATGTCGGTCAGCTCGCGCGCCATCACGGCCGCCAGCCCCTCGTCGTCGCGCGCGCGCCGCCCCCCGGCCCGCTGCCCGTCGACGCTGCGGCCCATCGCGTGCGCCTCGGAGGCCAGGTCGCGGGTGTAGTGCATGCAGGCCACCAGGTACGCCCGGTGCTGCTCCGAGGAGGTCGACACCATCGACTGGAGCTGGTCGTAGGAGTCCTGCAGCCAGCGCGGCGAGTTCGGGTCACCGCGGCGCTCGACATCCTTGGCGTGCGCGTCCGGGTCGGCCGGCAGGGTCCTGGCCAGGATCTGCAACCGGGTCACGAAGCCGTCGCCGTTGGCGACGTGCTTCAGCAGCGTCCCGAACCGGTCGACCAGCGCCTCCTGGTCCTCGGAGTCGCGCAGCCCGACGCCCGGGCCCTCGATCTCGATCGCAGCCGTCACCGTCCGCCGCTCCAGGTGCATCAGCACCCCGACCTCGTCCGGCCCGAACGGCGCCGTCAGCCAGCGCAGCCGCCCCACCCCGGGCGGCGGGCCGATCTCCACCTCCCGGCCGTCCAGCCGGGTGCCGGCGTCCATCACGTCCGAACGCCACACCGCCCGCCCGCTGCGGACCGTCCGGCGGTAGGTGCGGTTGATCTCCACCCACTTGTAGAACGTCCGCTTGCGGTACGGCACGTACACCGCCGCGATGGCGAGCGCCGGCAGACCGACCAGCCCGCCGATCCGCAGCGGCAGGATCGGCATCATCAGGCCCCAGAGCATGCCGAGGAAGGCCCCGAAGATGATCAGCATGATCTCGCCGGACTCGCGGTTCCGGCCGATCGGTGCGTTGGGGCGGGCCTTGCCGATCAGGTAGGTGCGGCGCTGGTGCACGTACGGCTGGGCGTACTGGGCACCGTACTGGCCGAGCGGTTCACTGCTCACTTACCCGTCACCCTCCCTTCGCTGGATTGCTGTCGCGGATCGGAACCGGGCCCGACGGCGGCCCGGCCTGCGGCGGCGGGGCCGGCGTCCGGCCCGCGTGCGCGGCGATGCCCGGCGCGATCGAACCACCGCCGGCTCCACCGCCGCCACCCCCGCCGGCCGCCTGCGGACCGCGGTCGCCGTGGGTGGTGATGCCCTGCTTCATCAGGTTCGCGGTCCCGTTGATCATCGCCGATCCGGCCTGCACGGCGCTGGCCCGGGCCCCGCGCATGTTCAGCATCTCGTCGCCGAAGCCCGGCACGAAGCGGTAGACCGCGGCGCTCGCGAAGATCGACAGGAACAGGATCGCCAGCCCGGACAGCACCCGGGCGAAGTCGTCGTCGGCCCCGGCCCCGGTCGCCACCGCGCCCGCCAGCCCCAGGATGACCACGATGATCGGCTTCGCCAGGTCCACCGCCAGCATCACCCCCGCCCAGCGCCGCACGTGCTTCCACAGCTGCCGGTCCACCAGCCCCGCGTACACCGCCGTCCCCAGCAGCGCACCGACGTACAGCATCGCCGCCCGGATCAGCAGCTCGATCCAGAGCACCGCCGCCGCCAGCACCGCCACCAGCGACACGAGCACCAGGATCAGCGGACCGCCGCCGACGTCGCCCTTCTCCAGGGTGTCGGCGAACCCTCCCAGGTACGACCCGGTGTCCGTCTTCGTCCCGACCGCTATCGCCTTGGTCAGCCCGTCCGTCACGCTCACCACGGTGTACAGGATCAGCGGCGTGAACGCGGACGCCACCACCGTCAGCCACAGGAAGCCGATCGCCTCCGAGAACGCCGTCGTCAGCGGCGCCCCCCGCACCGCCCGCTTCGCCACCGCCAGCAGCCACAGCACCAGCGTGATCACCGTCGACACGGCGAACACCACGGCGTACTGCTGCAGGAACGACGCATTGGTGAAGTCCACCTGCGTCGTCCCGTCGATGGCCCCCGACAGGTTCCGCACCACCCACGCGGCGGCCTGCGCACAACTCTTCGCCAACGACCCGAGCGGATCGGTCACGGCCCCCACGGTGCCGCTGCCGGGGATGACAACTGCTCCCCCAGGAGCACAACCCGCCTCATTGCCGGGGATCGGAAGATCGACCTTCTGGCAGGTGGGCGTAGCTGTCGGCGAGGGTTCGGCGAACACCTTCTGGGCCGCCGACAGCGCCGCCACCTGCAAGGTGGCCAGCACACCGACAAGAACGCCCGCACGCCGACGTGTGCCGGCACGGCGTGAAGTCTGGTCAACGCGCAAAGTGGTACCCCCCGAATTGCTGGACGGCGCCGGTGATCTCGTCGGCGGTGGCTGCCTGTTGGTCTCCGGGCATCGGCGCGGGGCCCTGCCTGCTGGTGAAGTCGGTGAGCTTCCAGTCGCTGCCCGTCCAGTGCAGCGAGAGCGTGAGGGTGAACCAGCTGGTGGTCACCGGCTGGACGGAGCGCTCGCCGGCGAGGCCGGTGAGGCCGGTGCACCACACCTCGACCTTGGCGTCGCCGTCGTTGTAGCCCGCCGTCTTGGTACCGACCGGGACGGTACGGCTCACGAAGGTGAGGCCCTTCGGCGCGCGGCCCTGGGCGTCGAGGCCGTAGCGCGCGACGGTGTCGCCGCCGAAGCCCTGGTCCAGCCGGCTCTGGAGCCCCGCCAGGGCGCCCGGGTCGGCGATGGTGGCGATGATGCCGTGGCGGCTGTCGGTGCGGAACATGTCCGCGGAGCCGATCGCCACCGCGTAGTTGGTGGCCGCGGACTGGGCGCCCTGGTCGGTGTGCGGGAAGCCGGTCGGGATGCCGTTGACGGTGGTGCCGACGGGCTGGTCGCCGCTGGGGGCCGGGCCGGCGCCGGAGGCCGCGCTCGGCACGGCCCGGTCGGCGGAGCCGCCCCCGCCGCCGGCGGAACCGGTGCCGGGCGTGACGCGGTTGGCGATGGCGATGGCGACCACGAGCAGGGTGACGACCACCAGGACGGTCAGCAGCGCGCGCAGCGGACGGGACTGACGGTAGCTCGGCTGGGGGAAGGGCTGTTCGCCGACCGGCAGCCGCGTACGGGTGTGCGGCTGGTCGTCGGACAACGGCACGGCGGCCCTCCTGGTGCGGGGAGCCGGGGGGCGGCTCCGGGGCCCTCCGCCCGGGGATGGCGCGGACGGAGGGTGGGAACGGGGGTGGACTCCTGGCAGGCCGGCCGACCGGAGGGGTCAGGACGGGGCCCGGGCCTCAGACAGATCGGATGAGCTGTCGGATCGTCAGACCGCCATGCCGTAGACAATGGTGAACAGAGTGCCGAGCGATCCGATGATGAACACGCCGGTCAGCCCGGCGACGATCAGCCCCTTCCCCTGTTCGGCGCCGAAACTGTCGCGCATCGCGGTCGCGCCGATCCGCTGCTTGGCGGCACCCCAGACCGCGATGCCCAGGCAGACCAGGATGGCGACGGCCATGATGACCTCGACCATCACCCGGGCCTCCGACCCGAGGGTGGCGAACGGGCCCCAGTCCGGGGCGATCCCGCCGATGATGGTGTCGATGTTCGGCTTCTTGGGGGGGTCCTCGGCCAGGTGGCCGACCGCATAGGTGTGCACGCTGCTCAGCTTCATTTCCATCTCACCGCCCGATCAGGCAAATTCAAGGGCCCGGACCCGGCCCGCGCGAAGGGTCGGTACCCATTCTTGGCCAGATCTGATGTCGACTTGGCTACTTCTCGCAGATTGGTCGTGAGACGCCCGGCACGTACGCGAGGATGTACACCGTACGAAGGATAGCGCTCACTGTTCGTATCTCTGATGATTGCGGTGAGCAACGCCTTCCGGGACACTTCGACTGACGATTCGTCGGGATGGTGCTGATGGTACTCCGGAAGGCCGGGACGGCCGCCGCCGCTGCGGGAGTTGTCGCGTTCGGGTTCATCGGGCTGGTGACGATGGGGACTTATGCGGCAAGTGGGACGCCGCAGCAGTCGGCGAATCGTTCCGCCCTCTCCCTCTCCCCCGGGACGGTCCCCGCGGCCTACCAGGAGGCGATCCAGAAGTGGGGGTCGCTGTGCACGGCGATCTCCCCGCCGATGCTCGCGGCGCAGCTGTACCAGGAGAGCGGGTTCGACCCCAAGGCCCGCTCCGGCGTCGGCGCCGAGGGGATGGCGCAGTTCATGCCGGGCACCTGGGCGGTGTACGGGACGGACGCGAACGGGGACGGCCGCAAGGACGTCTGGGACCCGTACGACGCGATCGCCTCGGCGGCGGTCTACGACTGCGCGCTCGCCAAGGACGTCGCGAACGTCCCGGGCGACCCGCAGGCCAACGTGCTGGCCGCCTACAACGCCGGGCCGTACGCGGTGACCAGGAACGGGGGCATCCCGCCGTACCGGGAGACCCAGGGCTACGTGCGGAACATCCAGGCGATGGCCCGCAGCTTCGCCGCGCCGGCGTCGCCGACCGCACCGCTGGAGGTGTCCGCGCAGTCGGCGGCCGCGATCTACTTCGCGCAGACCAAGCTCGGCACCCCGTACCTGTGGGGCGGCGAGGGGCTGCCCTCGCAGAACGGGCGGTTCGACTGCTCCGGCCTGACCCAGGCCGCGTTCGCCAGCGTGGGCATCACCCTGCCCCGGGTGGCCAACGACCAGTGGTACGCCGGACCGCACCCGTCGCGCGACCAGCTGCGGCCGGGCGACCTGGTGTTCTGGGCCACCGACCTGAGCGACCCTCGGAGCATCCACCACGTCGGGATCTACGTCGGCGGCGGGTACATGATCAACGCTCCGCACACCGGGGCGGTGATCCGCTACGACAAGATCGACACCAGGGAGTACATCGGCGCGACCCGGGTCACCTCGGACGGCGCCCAGGCGCTGCCGACCCGCAACGACAGCGGTGCGGTCAACGCCCCGAGCCGCCCGGCCTCGACGGCGCCCGCCGCCCCCGCCGCCGCCCAGGGCGGCACCCAGGCCGTCGCGGCCGCCCCGCCCGCGCCGACCGGGCCGGGCCCCGCCGCCCCCGCCCGGTAGGCCCGGGCGACCGGGACCTGTGTGCGCGCTGTGGACGCTGAGTCAAGTTTCGATAACCGCGCGTTTCCGTGGAACGCTGTGCCCCGGAAATGACGTTTCCTCCGGTGGCCCCTCGTCAGCGTCCCGCACCGGGCGGGCCCCGGCCACGACGATCAGGTGCAGCGGACCAGAAGGAGGTGCGGCGTGTCGACGCCGCTTGCCGACACGACCAACCCCGACCTCGAGCTGCTCTACGCCGTCAACGGCCTCGCCAAGCGCTCCCCGCAGTGGCTGGACCACCTGGTCTCCTGGGTCGGTGAGTACGGCATCCTGATCGGCCTGGCGATGCTCGGCCTGGTGGCCTGGCTCCAGGCCAGACGCCGCCCGGACGCACCGGTGGCGATGGCGGGGCTGCTCTGGGTGCCGCTCTCGGTGGCCGTCGCCGAGCTGGCCAACCTGCCGATCGCCGCGATCGTGAACCGTCCGCGCCCCTTCGTCGACCACTCCGGGCTGCTGGTGCTGGTGGACGGCAAGGCCGGCACCCACTCCTTCGTCAGCGACCACTCGACCATGACCATGGGCGTCGCGGTGGCGCTGTTCCTGGTGAACCGCAGGCTCGGCTGGATCGCCGGCGGGCTGGCCCTCCTCCAGGGCTTCTGCCGGATGTTCATGGGCGTCCACTACCCGACCGACGTGATCGGCGGCTTCGCGCTCGCCGTCGCCGTGGTGCTGCTGCTGGCGCCGATCGCGATGGCGGTGCTGGTGCCGTTCTGCCACGCGCTGAGCCGGACGGCCGTGGCGCCGCTGATCCAGGCCTCCGGGCGCGGCGGCGCGGCCCGCGGCGGGGCCGGTCCGGGGACCGGGGCCGGTCCCCGTGGGCGGCGGCGCGGGCGCGGGGCGGTGCGGGCCGGGGAGCAGCCGCCGGAGTCCGACCTCGCGGCCTGACGCCGGGGGCGGCGGCCCCGCGGGCCGGGTGGGTCAGTCGGGCTCGGTGCCGCTCTCGGCGAGGTGGTCGGCCCCCTCGCGGCGGGCCAGGTCCCGCGAACGGCGGGCCGGGGAGTACCAGCCGCAGCTGCAGGTCGCGAAGGCGAAGGAGCCGCGTTCGCTGATCACGAGGTGGTGTTCGGGCATCCGGACGGTGCCGGGCGCGGCCGGCAGCTCACTGTGCACGTGGTTCACCGTAACGCGCCCGGCACCCCCGGCGCGACGCGTCCGGAACACCGGCACCCGTAACCCTTCGCGCCCCAACTCGTTTGCCAGGAAAGAGCTCTGCCACCCGGTGGGGTGCGGCGGGGCAGTCGGGCCCGAGGGGGTTGTCGCGAGGATGAAGATGACCGACCAGCAGCGCGCCGGACGGTCGGGACGCCGTCCCGGTCCGCACCTGCGCTCGGCGGCCGGGGCCGCCCTGCTCGCCGCCGTGCTGGCGGCGGGGTCCGCCGGCTGCTCGGGCGGCTCCGGCGACGGCTCCTCCGACCAGCGGTCGAGCGCCCCCGACCAGCTCGCCGCGGACCCGCTGACGGCGGTGCGCAACGCCGCCGACATCACCGGCCGCACCGGCTCCGCGCACACCGCGACCGAGCTGGTCACCGAGTCCGCCGAGAAGAAGGCCTCGTTCAGCGGCACCGGCGGCTACGACTACGTGAAGCGGATCGGCCGGCTGGAGGTCCAGGTGCCTCCGGGCGCGGCGACCACCGGGAAGATCGTCGAGGTGGTCCTGCCGGGCACCGTCTACCTCCAGAACAGCGGCGCCAAGGTCCCCGAGGGCAAGTGGGTCAAGCTGGACGTGCGCCAGCTGCCGGACGGCAACCTGGTCAGCAGCGGCGCCACCGACCCGGCCTCGGCGGCGGGGGCGCTGCGCGGGGCGCAGAAGGCGGAGGCGGTCGGCACCGAGACCGTCGACGGGGTCGTGCTGCACCACTACCGGGGCACCCTGGACCTGGCGAAGGCGGCCGACGCGACCGGTGGGAGGGGCGGGGACGGCCTGCGCACGGGCGCGCAGACCTTCACCGTCAAGGAGGTCCCGTTCGACGCCTGGCTGGACGACCAGGGGCGGCTGCACAAGGTGGTCGAGGTGTTCACCTTCGCCGGGGTGGCCGGGTCCAAGGAGCCCAAGGACCAGGTGAAGGTGACGTCGACGACCTCCCTGGGGGACTTCGGCAAGCCGGTGGAGGCAGCCGAGCCCTCCGCCTCGGACATCTACCAGATGAAGCCCACGGAGAGCCCCAAGTAGGGCGGGCGGGCCCGCCCCGGGCCTGCCGGGGCAGCGCTCCGGCGTCGGGGCGAGACGGGGCGCCGCCGGGGCGGGTGGCCGTCCGGGGAGCGACGGCCACCCGTTTCGGCGGCGCCGAGATGGCCCGTCCGTGCCATGTGGACGGGCCCCGAAGTGCCTAGGCTGGACTCCGGGTGGCTGCCGCCCGGGCTGGCGAGGCACTGAAGGGGTGGTGCAGGTGGTGTCGTCCACGGGCGGCCGCAGCGGCGGCCACGACGACGCGGCCCTCGACGAGATCGATCTGGCCGGCGAGCTGATGATCGCCGCGACGGCCAGCTCCGGCGAGCGGCTGCCGACCGAGCGGATCGACGAGGTGCTGCTGGAGCGGACCGACCCCGGCCGGGCCGACGGCGCACGGGCCGGCCGGGACGCCGACCACTAGGGCGTGTGCCGACGGGCCGTCGGCTCAGCTGCGCAGCAGGCGGCTGATCGCGGCGGTGGCCTCCGCCACCTTGGCGTCCAGCTCGGCGCCGCCCTCCTCGGCCGCCGCGGCGACGCAGTGCCGCAGGTGCTCCTCCAGCAGGGAGAGCGCGAAGGACTGGAGCGCCTTGGTGCTGGCCGAGACCTGGGTGAGCACGTCGATGCAGTAGACGTCCTCGTCGACCATGCGCTGGAGGCCGCGGACCTGGCCCTCGATCCGGCGCAGCCGCTTGAGGTGGGCGTCCTTCTGCGCGCTGTACCCGTGCGGGCCGTGGCCGCCGCCGTGGCCGGCCGCGGGTACGACGGCGTGGCCGGCGTGCGGGTCGCTCCCCTGCGCGTGCTCCGGCTCGGTGCGCGCTTGCGTCGTGGTCATCGGCCCCGCCTTCGTCTCAGTGCCTGGTGGCTGCGTCGGCCACCAGTGTCCAACACCGGGGCCTTCCGTGGTGTTCCGACGGCCCACCCGGCACGTGCCGCCGGGCCCGGGCGGGGGGGGTGCCCGGCGGTTAACCCGTCTGAGCGTCGCCCCGGGCTTCCCCGCGCACGACGGGGGCAATCCGGGCGAGGTTCCGTCAGACTGGGGGCCCGTGTCCACGCGTCGCGGTGCGGCCGGGATCAGCCGGTGCGGCAGCTGAACGGAAGGGGAGGTTCCGACTCCGTCCGCGACACCCCGTTTGCGTGATTGCGCTCGGTTGCACCTAGCATCGTTCAGTCCCTACCCCGCACATCGGAGATTTCCGTGCGTTTTAGCCTGACCCCGAAGGAGACAAGCTTCTACGACATGTTCGCCGCCGCGGCGGAGAACCTCGTCGTCGGATCGAAGCTCCTTTTGGAGCTGCTGGGATCAGACGTGTCGGCCCGCGCGGAGATCGTCGAGCGCATGCGCGCCGCCGAGCACGCCGGGGACGACACCACCCACGCCGTCTTCCATCAGCTGAACTCGTCCTTCATCACGCCCTTCGACCGCGAGGACATCTACAGCCTCGCCTCGTCGCTGGACGACATCATGGACTTCATGGAGGAGGCCGTCGACCTGGTCGTCCTCTACGACATCCAGACCCTGCCGAAGGGCATCGAGCAGCAGATCGAGGTGCTGGCGCGCGCCGCGGAACTCACCGCCGAGGCGATGCCGAACCTGCGCAGCATGTCCAACCTCACCGAGTACTGGATCGAGGTCAACCGGCTGGAGAACCAGGCCGACCAGATCCACCGCAAGCTGCTCGCCCACCTGTTCTCCGGTCAGTACGACGCCATCGAGGTGCTCAAGCTCAAGCAGGTCGTGGACGTCCTTGAGGAGGCGGCCGACGCCTTCGAGCACGTCGCCAACACGGTGGAGACCATCGCCGTCAAGGAGTCCTGACCCTCGTGGACATGGCAGCACTCATCGCCGTCGTCGGCGTTGCGTTCTTCTTCACGTACACCAACGGCTTCCACGACTCGGCGAACGCGATCGCCACCTCGGTCTCCACCCGGGCGCTCACCCCCCGGGCGGCGCTCGCGATGGCCGCGGTGATGAACCTGGCCGGCGCGTTCCTCGGCAGCGGCGTGGCGCACACCGTCTCCAAGGGGATCATCGAGACCCCCACCGGCAACCAGGGGATGGCGATCCTGTTCGCCGCCCTGGTCGGGGCGATCGCCTGGAACCTCGTCACCTGGTACTTCGGGCTCCCCTCCTCCTCCTCGCACGCGCTGTTCGGCGGCATGGTCGGCGCGGCGCTGGCCGGCGGGGTGAACGTGATCTGGAGCGGGGTGATCGACAAGATCGTCGTCCCGATGATCGTCTCGCCGGTGGTCGGCCTGGTGGGCGGCTTCCTGGTGATGCTGGCGATCCTGTGGATCTTCCGCCGGGCCAACCCGCACCGGGCCAAGCGCAACTTCCGGGTCGCCCAGACGGCCTCGGCCGCCGCGATGGCGCTGGCGCACGGCCTCCAGGACGCCCAGAAGACCATGGGCATCGTGGTGATGGCCCTGACCATCTCCGGCCACCAGTCCGGCAGCGGGATCCCGGTCTGGGTGAAGATCTCCTGCGCGACCATGCTCTCGCTGGGCACCTACGCGGGCGGCTGGCGGATCATGCGGACGCTCGGCCGGAAGATCATCGAGCTGGACCCGCCGCAGGGCTTCGCCGCCGAGGCCACCTCCGCGGCGGTCATGTACATCACCTCGTTCGTCTTCAAGGCGCCGATCTCCACCACCCACGTGATCACCGCGGCGATCATGGGCGCGGGGGCCACCAAGCGGATCCGCGCGGTGCGCTGGGGCGTCGCGAAGAACATCGTGCTCGGCTGGTTCATCACGATGCCGGCGGCCGCCATCGTCGCAGCGCTGATGTACTGGTTCGTCCACCTGTTCTGGGGCTGACGGCCCCGCGGGAACCGCGAACGGGCAGGGCCCGCCCCCACATCTCGGGGGCGGGCCCTTCTCCATGTCCCGCGGCGGCACCGCCATGCAGCACCACGGGACAGCTCGCGGTCCGTCACGCGTCCCGGCGACGCCCGTGACGGGGGTCCGGCCTAGCCGAAGCGGCCGGAGATGTAGTCCTCGGTGGCCTGGACGGACGGGTTGGAGAAGATCCGCTGGGTGTCGTCCAGCTCGATCAGCTTGCCCGGCTGGCCGACGCCGGCCAGGTTGAAGAAGGCCGTGCGGTCGCTGACGCGGGCCGCCTGCTGCATGTTGTGGGTGACGATGACGATGGTGAACTGCTCCTTCAGCTCCCCGATCAGGTCCTCGATGGCGAGGGTGGAGATCGGGTCGAGCGCCGAGCAGGGCTCGTCCATCAGCAGGACCTGGGGCTCGACCGCGATGGCGCGGGCGATGCACAGGCGCTGCTGCTGACCGCCGGAGAGGCCGGCCCCCGGCTTGTTCAGCCGGTTGTGGACCTCCTTCCAGAGGTTGGCGCCCTTCAGCGAGCGCTCCACCACCTCGTCCAGCACGGACTTCTTCTTCACGCCGGAGAGCCGCAGACCGGCGACCACGTTGTCGTAGATCGACATGGTCGGGAACGGGTTCGGGCGCTGGAAGACCATGCCGATCGAGCGGCGCACGGCGACCGGGTCGACGTTGGAGGCGTACAGGTTCTCGTCGTCCAGGAGGACCTTGCCCTCGACGCGGGCGCCGGGGATCACCTCGTGCATCCGGTTGAGGGTCCGCAGGAAGGTGGACTTGCCGCAGCCGGAGGGGCCGATGAAGGCCGTCACCGAGCGGGGCTCGATGCTCATCGAGATGTCCTCGATGGCCTTGGTGGTGCCGTAGTAGGCCGACAGTCCGCTGACGTCGATGCGCTTGGCCATGATCGTTGCTTCTCTCGTCTGTCTCGTACGTCAGTCGGTCGCTCAGTGTCCGCCCTTGGGCGAGCGCCAGCGTGCGATCCCCCGGGCGATGAGGTTGAGCCCCATCACGAAGGCGATCAGCACCAGCGCCGCACCCCAGGCACGGGCGTAGCCGTAGTCGTTGTTGACCTGCGAGTACTGGAGCCAGATGTACATCGGCAGGGACTGCTGAGGTCCGTCGAACGGGTTGCTGTTGATGGCGTCGGCGCCGAAGACCAGCATCAGCACCGGGGCAGTCTCGCCCGTGATGCGGGCGACCGCGAGCATCACACCGGTGGTGATGCCGCCGATCGCGGTGGGGAGGACGATCCGCAGGATGGTCTTCCACTTCGGCACGCCGAGCGCGTAGGAGGCCTCGCGCAGCTCGTTCGGGACGAGCTTCAGCATCTCCTCGGTGGAGCGGACCACGACCGGGATCATCAGGATCGCCAGCGCGAGGCTGCCCGAGAAGCCGGAGTAGCCGAAGCCCAGCGCGAGGTTCCAGAGCGAGAGGATGAACAGACCGGCGACGATCGACGGGATGCCCGTCATGACGTCGACGAAGAAGGTGACCGCCTTGGCCAGCGGGCCGCGGCCGTACTCGACCAGGTAGACGGCGGTCAGCAGACCGATCGGGGCCGCCATCGCGGTGGCCAGGCCGACCTGCTGGAGGGTGCCGATCAGCGCGTGGTAGATGCCACCGCCGGGACCGGACTGGATCACGCCCTTCATCGAGTGGCTCAGGAAGTTCCCGTTGACCACGCCGATGCCCTGCTGGATCGTGTAGGCCATCAGGGAGACCAGCGGCACGACGGCCAGGATGAAGGCGACCCAGACCACCGAGGTGGCGAGCCGGTCCTTGGCCTGCCGGCGGCCCTCGATCCGGGCCGAGAGGGCGTAGCTGATCAGGACGAAGAGCAGCGCCGAGATCAGGCCCCACTGGAGGTGGCTGGCCAGCCCGCCGACCGCGCCGATCCCGCAGCCGAGGGCGATCGAGCCGAGGGCGACGGCGCCCGGAGCCCACTTGGGCAGTCGGTTGGCGGTCAGCGAACGGCCGACGGGCCGGGCGTCCTCGATGACGACGGTGGCGGTCATGCGTTGGCCCCCGAGTACTCCTTGCGGCGGGCGATGATCAGTCGCGCGGCACCGTTCACCAGCAGGGTGATGACGAACAGGACGAGGCCGGAGGCCATCAGCGCGTCGCGGCCGTTCTCACCGGCCTCGGCGAACTTCAGCGCGATGTTCTGCGCGAAGGTGCCGCCGCCGGCGTCGAGGATGTGCAGCGACAGGACGTTGCTGGCGGACAGCACCACCGCGACCGCGATGGTCTCGCCGAGCGCGCGGCCGAGGCCGAGCATCGAGGCCGAGATGATGCCGGGGCGGCCGAACGGCAGCACCGCGGTGCGGATCATCTCCCAGCGGGTGGCGCCGAGCGCGAGCGCCGCCTCCTCGTGCATCCGCGGCACCTGGCGGAACACCTCGCGGGAGACCGCGGTGATGATCGGCAGGACCATGATCGCCAGCAGGACGCCGACGGTGAACAGGTTGCGCGGGGTGCCGGTCTTGGTCTGGTCGAAGATGTACGTCCAGCCCAGGTACTCGTTGAGCCAGCTGGTCAGGCCGTCCATGTGCGGCACCAGGAAGAGCGCGCCCCAGAGGCCGTAGACGATGCTGGGGACGGCGGCGAGCAGGTCGACCAGGTAGGCGAACGGCTGGGCGATCCGGCGCGGCGCGTAGTGCGAGATGAACAGCGCGATCCCGATGGCCACCGGGACGGCGATCACCATCGCGATGATGGCGCTGACGATGGTGCCGACGGCCAGGACGGCGATGCCGAAGACCGGCTTCGGGGCGTCCGGCGTCCACTCGAAGGTGGTGAGGAAGTTGCCTTCGTTGTTGCTCAGGGCCAGGACCGAGCGCCAGGTCAGGAACGCCGCGATGGCGCCCATGATGACCAGCAGCAGGATGCCCGAGCCCCGGGCGAAGTTCATGAAGATCTTGTCGCCGACCCGGCTGTCACGCGGTCGGCGTTCCCTGCCTCGCGGGGCGGCAGGGGAGGATGAAGTCATTGGTCTACTCCGGTCTGGTGGCGCCGCCCCGGAAGGGGGACGGCACCATGGCGGCGGTGCCCCGGACGTGGTGCTGGGTGTGGTGCGTTCCGGTGGGGCGGCCCCGGCCCCCCTCGCTCACGGGGCCGCCCCACCGGGGGTCCTGGTGGATCAGGCCAGGGCGGCGATGGCGCCGTTGACCTTCTCGGTCAGGCTCTTCGGCAGCGGCACGTAGCCCTTCTCGCCGATGGCCTGCTGGCCCGCGTCGCTGGCGGTGTAGGTCAGGAAGGACTTCAGGGTGTCGAGGGTCTCGGCCTTGTTGCCCTTGTCGCAGACGATCTCGTAGGTGACCAGGACCAGCGGGTAGGAGCCCTCGTCCTTGGTCGCGTAGTCGAGCTTCAGCGCCAGGTCGCTGCCGGTGCCGGCGATCTGCGCCTTGGCGAAGGTGTTGGCGGCGTTGGCGGCGGTGGCCTCGACGGGCTTGGCGGCACCGGTGTTGATCGCGGCGCTCTTCAGGTTGTTGGTCTGGGCGTAGGCCAGCTCGGCGTAGCTGATCGAGTTCTTGACCTGCTTCACCTGGGCCGCGACACCGGCGCTGCCGTTGGCCGACTGGCCGTTCTTGCCCGCCCAGGCCTTGGAGGCCGGGTAGGACCAGGCGCCACCGCTGGTGGCGGCGAAGTACTTGGTCAGGTTCTCGGTGGTGCCGGAGTCGTCCGAGCGGTGGAAGGTCTGGATCTCCGCGTCCGGCAGCTTGGCGCCCGGGTTCAGGGCGACGATCGCCGGGTCGTTCCACTTGGTGATCTGCGAGTCGAAGATCTTGGCGGCGGTCGGGCCGTCCAGGACCAGGTTGTCGACGCCGTCGATGTTGTAGACCAGCGAGATCAGGCCGCCGACCATCGGCAGGTCGATGCCCTGGCCGCCGGTGCAGACCGCCTTGGAGGCGTCGACCTCGGCCGGCTTCAGGGCCGAGTCGGAGCCGGCGAACTGGATCTTGCCCTGGTTGAACTGCTGGATGCCGGCGCCGGAGCCGCCGCCCTGGTAGTTGATCGTGGTGCCGGAGCACGCGGCGTTGAAGCCGGTCTTCCAGACGTCCATCGCCGCGCCCTGCGCGGTCGAACCGGCGGCGATCAGCGAACCGGCCTTGCCACAGTTGATCGCGGAGGCGGGCGCGGCGGAGCCGCTGGAGCCGCCGGACGCGGTCGTGTTGTTGTTGTTGTCCGACCCGCAGGCGGCCAGCGACAGCGAGCTGACGAGCGCCATGGCACCGATCGCGAGGGCCTTGGAGCGGCCGTTCCGCTGGAGCTTCACAGGGGATTCCCTTTCTGTGGCATTGCCCTGCGCGGGCCGTACGTGTACGGCCAGGCGCGGGTTTTGCTGTGGTCCGGGGCCCGTTCGGCCCTCCGGTGGTCCCGAAGTTAGGCCGGGTAAGTGACACGACACCCGGCCACGAGTAAACGGAGAGTGAACCTCGAACGGATGACAGGAAACTACGTCAGGTAGTAACGGTTGCGTCACGCCGAGGGCGCGGGGAGATCACTCCCACCGTTCGCCCACGACGCCCCACCGCCCGCCCGCACCGGTTTCGCTCCCAGGACCGCCAGCAGGGCGTCCACCAGCAACCGGTCGTGGTCGTACGAGAGCCGCGCCCTGGCCTTCCCGGCCGGCAGCCACTCCAGCCGGTCCACCTCCCGGTTGGGCCGGAAGGACCCGCCCGACGGCACCGCCGCCCAGTAGCGGACCTCCTTCGGCCGGCCCTGCACCTGGTAGTGCTGGGCGGGCAGCTCCGGGCCCAGCAGACAGCGGAACCCGGTCTCCTCCCGGACCTCGCGCAGCGCCGCCTCGACCACGCCCTCGCCGGGTTCGAGCTTGCCCTTGGGCAGGCTCCAGTCGTCGTACTTGGGCCGGTGGATCACCGCGATCCGCGGCCGCCCCAGCCGGCCACTCTTCTTCGGCCGGCCCGGCAGCCACAGCACCGCGCCCGCCGCCAGGACCACCGGGGAGTGCCCCGCCGCGGCCCGGCCGGTGCGGGGGCGCTCGCCCACCTCAGACCGACCCGGGTGCGGCGGAGTGCGCCCAGGAGTCGGCCGGGAGGAACTCCAGCCGGCCGTCCGGGCCGAACGGCAGGTCGGGCCACCGGCGGCCGACGGCGTACCGCGCCGACTCCACCTCCAGCCGCTGGTCGGCGTGCACCACCCCCAGCACGTACGCGGTCGCCGGGGTGATCCGCGGGGTGCGGGCCGCGGTGGCGGCGGTGGTCGCGGCGTCCGCGGCCTCCTGCTGCCGGGCCAGCACCGCGTCCAGGTCGTCCAGCTCGGAGGACGGACGGCCGCACACCTCCAGCGCGTACCGGGCCCGCTTCACCAGGATCCGCAGCCGGGCCCAGGGGGCGTCGTCGGCCGCCAGCGCGGCGTCCGCGTCCGTCGCGCCGCGGGACGCCGGCACCGCGCCCAGCCGGCGCAGCCCGTCCCCGCCGTACGGGGTCGCGGCCCGCTGCAACGGCAGCTGCTGGGCGCCCGCGGCCAGCGCGGCGAACGCGGCGGCGGCCTGCGGCAGCAGCACCGCGGGGGCCCGGCCGCCCGCCGACTCCAGCAGCGGTGCCTCGCCGACCAGCAGGGTCATCCGGTCCGCCAGCGCGTGCAGCCGGGCGGAGCGGAGCTCCTGGAGCACCGTGGAGTGCGCCCTCGTCCGGGCCAGCGTCAGCTGCCGGTCCAGCAGCGCCCGTGCCTTGGGCGCGCCCGCGTGGCCGGCCAGCATGCCCGTCCCGTCCGGGTCCGTGCCGCTCAGCGAGTCCAGCGCGCCCAGCAGCCGGGCCGAGCGGCGGACGTAACCGGGCTCCAGCGCCAGCAGGTTGAGCAGCCAGCGCAGTTCGGTGCGCGACTCCTGTGCCCAGGTCTGCTCGAAGACCGAGCCGAAGGTGTGCAGCAGCCCGCCGATCCGCCGGACGGCCCGCAGCAGGTCCGCGGTGCCCGCCGACGGGACGAGCGAGGCCGTTCCCGGTCTGGCGCCGACCTCGCCCACCGCCAGCGGCAGGGCGCGCAGGAAGGCGCCGGCCTGGGCGGTGAGGTGGCGGGCAAGGATGTCCCCGGCGGTGGCTGTGGAAGCCGCCTGGGCCGTCATCGGCGCTTCGGTCATGGCGTGGTAGATCCCCGTTCCCCCGGGGCGGTCCCCCGGGGCTGGTGGCCGACCGCCGGAACGGGTGTCCCCTGTCCGTTCCGGCGGCTTCGCATCAGTGGACGTGTCAGCGCGCGGCGGCTGCCCGACGGCGCTGGCGCGAGTCGATCAGCAGATCCTGGACGTGTCGCAGTGCCCGGCCCTCGGCGTCCTGCGAGTGCCGGGCCCAGGTGCCGTCCGCCCCCAGGTGCCAGGACTCGGTCTCGTCCGACACCCCGAGGTCGATCAGCCCGGACAGCTCCGCCCGGTGCGCCGGATCGGTGATCCGCAGCAGCGCCTCGATCCGGCGGTCCAGGTTGCGGTGCATCATGTCGGCGCTGCCGATCCAGACCTCCGGATCGCCGTTGTTGCCGAACACGAAGATGCGGGAGTGCTCCAGGAAGCGGCCCAGGACGCTGCGGACCCGGATGTTCTCGCTCAGCCCCGGCACGCCCGGGCGGATCGCGCAGATGCCGCGCACCCAGACGTCCACCGGCACCCCGGCCTGGGAGGCACGGTACAGCGCGTCGATCACGGCCTCGTCGACGATCGAGTTGACCTTGAGCTTCACGTAGGCCGGGCGGCCCGCCTTGTGGTGGGCGATCTCGTTGTGGATCCGCGAGACCAGCCCGTCCCGCAGGCCGCGCGGGGCGGTCAGCAGGCGGCGGTAGGACTCGCGGCGCGAGTAGCCGGAGAGCCGGTTGAACAGGTCCGAGAGGTCCGCGCCGACCTGCGGGTCGGAGGTGAGCAGACCGAGGTCCTCGTACAGCCGGGCCGTCTTCGGGTGGTAGTTGCCGGTGCCGACGTGTGAGTAACGGCGCAGGGTGTCACCCTCCTGCCGGACCACCAGCGAGAGCTTGCAGTGCGTCTTCAGCCCGACCAGGCCGTACACCACGTGACAGCCGGCCTCCTCCAGCTTGCGGGCCCACTTGATGTTGGCCTGCTCGTCGAAGCGCGCCTTGATCTCGACCAGCACCAGCACCTGCTTGCCGGACTCGGCCGCGTCGATCAGCGCGTCCACGATCGGCGAGTCACCGGAGGTGCGGTACAGGGTCTGCTTGATCGCCAGCACGTCCGGGTCGGCGGCGGCCTGCTCCAGGAAGGCCTGCACCGAGGTGGAGAAGCTGTCGTACGGGTGGTGCAGCAGGACGTCCCGCTCGCGCATCGCGGCGAAGATGTCCGGCTGGGAGGCCGACTCGACGTCGGTCAGCCCGCGGGCCGTACCGGCCACGAACTTCGGGTACCTGAGCTCCGGGCGGTCCAGCTCGGCGATCCCGAACAGCCCGGTCAGGTCCAGCGGGCCGGGCAGCGGGAAGACCTCCGCCTCGGTGATGTTCAGCTCCCGTACCAGCAGGTCCAGGACGTAGGGGTCGATCGACTCCTCGACCTCCAGCCGGACCGGCGGGCCGAAGCGCCGCCGCATCAGCTCCTTCTCCAGGGCCTTGAGGATGTTCTCGGTGTCGTCCTCCTCCACCTCCAGGTCCTCGTTGCGGGTGACGCGGAAGGCGTGGTGGGCCAGCACCTCCATCCCCGGGAAGAGCTCCTCCAGGTGCGCGCCCATGACATCCTCCAGCGGGACGTACCGCTGGGGCGAGGCCTCCAGGAAGCGGGCCAGCGACTGCGGCACCTTGACACGGGCGAAGTGCTTGTGGCCGGAGACCGGGTTGCGCACCACGACGGCCAGGTTCAGCGAGAGCCCCGATATGTACGGGAAGGGGTGCGCAGGGTCGACGGCCAGCGGCGTCAGGACCGGGAAGATCTTCTGCCGGAACAGCGTGTGCAGCCGGGCCTGCTCCTTCTCGGCCAGCTCCGACCAGCGGACCACCTCGATGCCCTCGGCGGCGAGGTCCGGCAGCACCTCCTGCTGGAAGGCGGCGGCGTGGCGGGCCATCAGCTCGCGCGAGCGGGTCCAGATCAGGTCCAGCACCTCGCGCGGCTGGAGGCCGGACGCGCTGCGCTGGGCGACGCCGGTGGCGATCCGGCGCTTGAGGCCGGCCACCCGCACCATGAAGAACTCGTCCAGGTTGCTCGCGAAGATCGCCAGGAACTTCGCCCGCTCCAGCAGCGGGATGTCCTGGTCCTCGGCCAGCTCCAGGACCCGCTCGTTGAACGCGAGCCAACTGCGCTCCCGGTCCAGGAAGCGGCCCTGCGGCAGTGCTTCGAACTCGTCCTCGTCCGTGGCCGGCAGCTCCGGCGGCACGCCCAGCGCACCGGACATCCGGGCGGTCGGCGACAGCGGTGCAGAGACGGGGCGGGGGATGCTCATGGGCTCCAGCTCCTCCAGCAGCAGGACGGCGTCCGGAAGCGAATGGCTCTGCGGGCCGTCGCCCTCGCCCCGGGCCGGGCCCGGGAACAGCGCCCATCCTCCGGGCGCGGTCCGTACAGGACCGGCCGGTGCTTGGCGGTCGACTCTGCACGAGCGAGACACTACGGACTTCATCCTGTGATCTTCGCGGCAGCAATTGAATCCACGGTAAACACCGCATGGCCAGGAGGAAAGCTGAGTCGGTCGGAGCAAGGGGCGGGGCCGTCCCGCCCCTCTCCCACGACCGCTCGGGGGCCGTCCGGGCCGTCTTCGCAAGGGCCCCGAGGCCCGGGGGCTCCCGGGACGCTCGTGCTCCGGGAGGACCCGGGGACCCTCGACAGCGGCTAGACCGGCCGGTTCGCCCGGTACGGGGCTCGGTACATGAGGTCCACCTCGTGCACGGTGAACCCCAGTCGTTCGTACACCCGCACGGCGGCCGGATTGTCGGCGTCGACGTAGAGGAGGACGGTCTCCAGTCCTCGCTCGCCGGGGCCGGTGCCGGTCAGGTGGCGCAGACCCGCCGCGGTCAGCGCGCGGCCGAGGCCGCTGCCCTGCTCGGCCGGGTCCACTCCCACCACGTACACCTCGCCGAGCTCGGGCTCGGTGGCGGTGGCCGGGTGCACCTTGGTCCAGTGGAAGCCGACCACCTTTCCGCCGCGGGTGGCGAGGAAGAAGCCGGCCGGGTCGAACCAGGGCTCGGCGATCCGCTCGGCCAGGTCCTGCTCGGTCCAGGCGCCCTGCTCCGGGTGGTGGGCGAAGGCCAGGGCGTTCAGCCGCAGCCACTCGGCGTCGTCCTCCCCCGGGCGGAAGGTGCGGAGCTCGATGCCCTCGGGGACGGCCACCTCCTCGGTCTGCCGGCCGGTGCGGCGCATCTGCCGCAGCTCCCGGACCAGCTCGGCGCCGTACGCGTCGGCCAGGTGCCGGGCCGCCGGGTGGCCGCCGTGCACCCAGAAGTCCACCGCGTCGCGCCCCGCCCGGTGGGCCTGCTCCAGGACGGCGTCCACCAGCGGGCGGGCCAGGCCCCGGCCGCGGGCCGCCGGATCGACCACCAGCTCGGCCGCCGGGTTGGCGGCGGGGTTCTCCGGCACGTCGAGCTGGCCGTAGCCGAGGACCGCTCCGGCGTCGGTCTCGGTTCCGGTGTCGGTCTCGGTCTCGGTGAGGTGGATGACGCCCGGGCGCGGAGTCTCCGCGTTCCGCAGCCGGAGCCGGCCCTGCTCGGACACGGCAGCCCGGCCGTCCACCGTCTGGGCTTCCGCCAGAACACGCAGGGCGCCGTCACGCTGCTCGGGCCGGAGCACATCGTTCGCAATGACCGCTGTCTGATCGTCCATGCACCGACGATACGTCGATACGTTCCCGGAAATGCGAAGAACCCCTGATCCGAATCGGATCAGGGGTTCTTTCTGAAGAATTGTTCGGCGGCGTCCTACTCTCCCACAGGGTCCCCCCTGCAGTACCATCGGCGCTGAAAGGCTTAGCTTCCGGGTTCGGAATGTAACC
>NZ_JBVITE010000004.1:136176-226372 GCF_055575155.1 Kitasatospora sp. NPDC034533 | reverse complement strand
ATCCACGGCTTCCCCAACCTCTTCATGCTCCTGGGCCCCAACACCACCCTCGGCCACTCCTCCCAAACCGTCATGATCGAAGCCCAGATCACCTATATCCTCTCCGCCCTCACCACCCTCACCCGCCACCACCTCACCACCCTCGAAGTCCGCCCCGAAGCCCAGCACACCTACAACCACACCCTCCAGCAACGCCTCAAGAACACCGTCTGGACCACCGGCGGCTGCACCAGCTGGTACCACGACACCCACGGCAACAACCCCAGCATCTGGCCCACCTACACCTGGCGCTACCGCACCCACACCCACACCCTCGACCTCCACAACTACACCACCACCACCCACACCAACCACACCGAAAACTGACAAAACGTCACTTTCTATCGATCGCCGAACTCCTCTGTCATAAAGCCGACTTAAGCCACCCTCCACCAACCCTCGAAGGGCCCACCGCATGAACCGCACCGGCCTCTCCAGGCGCGCCCTGCTCACCGGCGCCGCCGCCACCGTCATCGGTTTCAACACCACCACCCGCACCTGGGCCACCGCCGACGACGCCACCGCCGGCCGCGTCTCCCCGGTCCCCGCGCTCCAGGGCACCCTGACGACCAGCACCGCCACCCGCACCGCGTTCGCCCAGGACTTCGGCCGCCTCACCAGCACCACCCCGTACGCCGTCCTCAACCCCGCGGGCGCCCAGGACATCGCCACCATCATCGGCTTCGCCCGGCGCAACCAGCTCAAGGTCGCCATGAACGGCCAGAGCGGCACCGGGAGCGACCTCGAATCACACTCCAACTACGGCCAGGCGGGCGTCGCCGGCGGCATCAGCGTCAACGCCCGTTCCCTCAACCGGATCCACGCGATCACGGCCACCAACGCCACCGTCGACGCCGGCGTCACCTGGGCCCAGCTCACCGAGGCCGCCCTCGCGCGGAACCTCACGCCGCCCTGCCTGACCGACTACCTGCACCTGTCCGTCGGCGGCACCATCAGCGTCGGCGGCATCGGCTCCACCGTCCACAAGTACGGCCTCCAGGCCGACACCGTGGAGTCCATCGAGATCGTCACCGGCACCGGCCGCGTCCTGACCGCCTCCCCCACCCGGAACGCCGACCTCTTCCACGCCGCCCTCGCGGGCGCCGGCCAGGTCGGGATCATCACCCGCGCCACCGTCAAGCTCGTCCCCGCGCCCGCCCGCGCCCTGGTCTTCACCCTCATCTACGACGACCTCGCGACCTTCCTGGCCGACCAGCAGACCCTCCTGGCCGACGGCCGCTTCCCCTCCCAGGTCGGCGAGGTCCTCATCCAGCCCGTCGGGCAGGCACCCCGCTACAAGATCGAGGCCGTCGCCCACTACAACACGACGCCGCCCAGCACCACCGCCCTCCTGGCCGGTCTCACTCCCACCAGTACCGACATCGCCGACCAGACCTACCGCGACTACATCTACCGCGCCGACGTCTTCGCCGACACCATCAAGGACCTCGGCTACTGGAACGCCCCCAAGCCCTGGCTCTCCCTCTTCGTCCCCGCCTCCACCATCCAGACCTTCCTCACCGAGGCGCTCCCCCAGATCACCCCCGACGACATCGGCGCCGGGCTCCTCCTCTGCTACCCCTTCCACACCGGCAAGCTCACCCATCCCCTCGCCATCACCCCGAGCGAGCCCGTCGCCTTCCTCTTCGACTTCCTCGCCTTCCCCCACCCGAACACCGACCCGGCCCCCGCCCTCGTCCGCAACCGGGCCCTCTACAACCGGGCCACCCAGCTCGGCGCGAAGCGCTACCTCGTCGGCGCCATCCCGAACATGACCCCCGCCGACTGGCGGAGCCACTACGGCTCCCGCTGGGGCACCCTGGCCGCCGCCAAGGACGCCTACGACCCCACCCACACCCTCACGCCGGGCCAGAACATCTTCTCCTGACACCGGAGAACCACCCGCTCTCGAAGAACAACCCCGGGATCCGGACACGGCGCACGGCACCACCGACCGTGTCCGAGCCGGAAGCCGAGGCCCCTCGCCCGACCGGGCGGTTTACCGGCCCCCGAACGCGCCCCGCCTCCCACATCGTCGACGGAAAGGCCCGATTCCCGTGCACGCCATCCACCACACCGACCGAGCCATCCTCAGCCACCCCACCCACGCCGTCTGGGACGCGATAGTCAGCGAGCTCAACGGCAAGACCACCTGGTGGCACCCCCACAACACCCACCGGCCCGGATCCACCGGCCCCCAGTACCAGGGCGGCACCACCACGACCACGATCCACCCCGCCGGCGTCGGAAAGCCCGGCCCCAAGCTCCGGTTCACCTCCACCACCACCCACGTCACCCCCGACGTCGAGCTCACCCAGGCCCACACCGGCCATTTCCGGGGCACCACCACCTACCGCCTCACCCCCCACAACAACGACACCCAGACGCTCCTCACCATCACCTTCGCCACCACGCCGACCGGCCTGGCCAAGGTGCTGCACAAGCTGAGCAACCTCACCGGCAAGCACACCACCGCGACCCAGCACGCCCTCAGCAACCTCCAGAAGCACCTCGACAGCCAGAAGTAGGAAGCACACCGGACGAAAGGAGGTCTGCCGTGACCATCACCGACATCGCCACGCTCCCCGCCCGGCACGCCGTCACCACCACCGACCGCACCGTGACCACCGACGACCACGCGCGGCTGGCCGTCTCGGTGCACCGGCCGGACGAACCCGACCCGAGCCGGCCGCTCGTGCTGCTCGTCCACGGCTGGGCCGCCTCCCGGAGCGTCTGGCACACCACCGCGCAGCAGCTCGCGGCGGCCGGGCACACCGTGGCCACGTACGACCAGCGCGCGCACGCCTCGTCGACGGCCGGACGGGAGCCGATCAGCATCGACCGGCTCGCCCGGGACCTCGATGCCGTCGTCGGCACGCTCACCCCACCGGAGCGGCCGGTCGTGGTGGTGGGGCACTCCGGTGGCGGCTACGCCGCGCTCGCCTGGGCGTCCGGACCCTCGGCCCGGCAGGGTTCCTCAAGTGCCGGACGGCTGAGTGGACTCGTCCTGGTGTCCACCGCTTCCCACGGGCAGAACACCCCCGCGAGCGAGGTCAGGATGATGGGGTCGAAGCTGTTCAGCCGGGCCCTGCGGACCCCGTGGCTGGGCCGCCGCCTGCTCGCCGGTACGCACGGGCCGAGCGCCGACCTGACGGCGCGGGAGGCCAACCGCCGGCTGTTCGCCGCGACGCCGCCCGGCACCCGGGCCGCCTGCTTCGCCTCGACCCAGGAGATGGACCTGCGCCCGGGCCTGGCCCGGATCACCGCGCCCGCCGTCGTCATCACCGGCACCGAGGACAAGATCGTGAAGCCGGAGTTCAGCCAGGCGCTCGCCTCGTCGCTCCCGAACGCCGAGTCGCACCGGATCCCCGGCACCGGCCACATGGTGCCGCTGGAGGCTCCGCAGCACGTCGCCCGCCACACCCACCTGCTGGTCACGGCCGGCCGCTGACGCCCGTGACCACCGCCGCCCCCGCCGCCGTCCTGGCCGCGCTGCTGCCGCCCCACGTCCACTGCGCCGAGGCCTTCGGCGCCCCCGCCGAGGGCCTGTTGCTTCCCCTGGAGGAGGCGTACATCCGGGACCGTTCGCCGCGCCGCCGACGGCAGTTCGCCACCGCCCGGGCGCTCGCCCGCCAGGCCCTCGGCACCCTCGGGCACCCGCCGGTGCCGCTGCTTCCGGGGCCCGGCGGGGCGCCCCGGTGGCCGGCGGGCATCGCGGGCAGCATCACCCACACGGACGGCTACACCGCCGTCGCCGTCGCCGCCACCGGGCACCACACCTCGCTCGGGATCGACGCCGAGCCGGCCCGGCCACTCCCCCGCGGCGTGCTCCGGCTCGTCAGCGGCGAGGCCGAGCGCCGCGCGCTCGCCGCGCTGCCCGCCGGCCAAACCCCTTGGGACACCGTCCTGTTCAGCGCCAAGGAGGCCGCCTACAAGGCCGTCCACCCGCTGACCGGTGCCTGGGCCCCGCTGGCGGCCATCGCCGTCACCGTGCACACCGACGGCACGTTCACCGCCCGCCATCCGCACCACCCCGCCGCCCGCACCGGTTCCTGGGCCGTGCACCGCGGCACGGTCGTCACCGCCCTCGCGCTACCGCCGTACCGGGCCGCCGCCTGAGGCTCCCCGTGAGGTGACGAGTATCCGTACTCCTGCGCCGGCGGGCGCGCTCCCCGAGGCTCGAACCGCACGCGTCGCCGCGCCATCGGGAGCCGACCATGCCCGCGCCTGCGGATTCCACGCGCCCCGAGCCGGGCCCGGCCCGGCTCGGCACGGCTGATGCGGGTCGGGGCGGTCCTGTCGGGTTGCGCGCCGTTCTCACGCGATCGCTGTGAGCCCCGTGACCGCGAGGCCGATGCCGCCCCGGGAGTCCTGGGGCGCCGCCGAGGCGGAGACGGACCGACTCGACTGCCCCGACCAGGGGTTCGCCGCCGGTCCTCATCTTCGCCACCGCCGCGCCGGAGGTCTCGGCCGGGGCGTTCGCCGCCCACCGGTCGTTGACGGAGGCGGCGGTGCGCGGCGGGGTTCGCCGTCGGTACGGCCGTCGGCACCGCACTTCCGGCCGTCGCCGGGACGCGGCTGGGTCTTTCCCGGACCGCACGGTCCGGCGGGCCTCGGCGTCCTGATGCCGCTGCTGCTCGTCAGCCTGGCCGTCCTGGTGGTCGTCCCCGGCGCCGCGTGGCGGAGCAGGGGACGACCGGGGTGAAGGCCTCTGCGGGCGGCGGTTCGGCCGCGCCGGGCCCCATGACGTCAACCAGACTGAGATAGTTCCGAGTTGGGCAACGAACCGCCCCCAGGATCAGCCTGCCAGGATCACCGTCTCCGCCGGGCCGGAGAAGCCCACCGGCTTCGCCGGGACACCCGTTGCGGCCAGCCTGCGGTGTTCCTGCGGGCTGATGCCGCGCACCCGCTTGAAGGCCGCCGAGAGGGCGAAGGCGTTGCTGTAGCCGACCTTGCGCGCGGCGAAGGCGACCGTGCACTCCGGCTCGCGCAGCAGGTCCGCCGCGACGGCCAGCCGCCAGCCCGCGAGGTAGGCCATCGGGGGTTCGCCGACCAGGGCGGTGAAGCGGCGGGCCAGTCCGGCCCGGGAGACGCCGACCCGCTGGGCCAGCTCGGCGACCGTCCAGGCGGTGGCCGGGTCGTCGTGCATCAGCCGCAGCACCGGGCCGACCACCGGGTCGTGCTGGGCGCGGTACCAGGCCGGGGCGCCGGAGTCGGGGGCGGCCAGCCAGGCGCGCAGGACGGAGACCACCAGCAGGTCCAGGATGCGGTCCAGCACCAGCTCCTGGCCGGGCTCGTTGCGCCCTATCTCGGCGGCCAGCAGGTGCACCAGGGTGTCGTCGGCGCCGGTGCCGGCCGGGCGGACCAGCAGCGCGGGCAGGCAGCCGAGCAGCCGCTGGCCGATCTCGTGCTCGGCCTGGTAGGTGCCGGACAGCACCACCGAGGAGGCCAGGTCGCCCTCCCGTCCCTGGCCCCAGGTGCGGACCCCGAGCGACATCACCTCGGAGACGTCCACCCCGCCCTTGGTGCAGACCTGGCCCGGCCCGACGATCACGTCCACCGGGGTGTCCGGGTCGTCCGCCACCGTGTACGGCTCCGGCCCCCGCACGATCGCCACGTCCCCGGGGTGCAGCAGCAGCGGCGTCCCGCGTTCGGGCAGGATCCAGGCCTCGCCGCGGACCATCGTCACCACCGAGAGCGGGGCCCGGTCCTCGATCCGCAACGACCAGGGCGGGGTGAGGATGGAGCGCAGCAGGAACGCGCCACGGGCCTTGGGGCCGTCGAGGAGTCCCGTCAGAGTGTCCATGGCCTCAAGTGTAGACGGCCGGACATTCTTTGACGCCTCGTCATTTGAGGGCCTCTTGAGCGGCCGAGGTGGCTCGCACCGCCCGGATGCCGGATGATCTGCGCACGGGGGTACGGACCGTACGGACCGAGACACGACGACCGAGACACGACGACCGCGGTACGGCGACACCGACGGCGAGAAGTGAGGGGCTCACGACGATGGAAACGGCACGCACACTCGTCCTGGTGGCGGCCACCGTCACCTGTGGACTGACCGCAGGACTGTTCTACGCCTACTCGTGCTCGGTCATGCCCGCGCTCGCGCGGGTCGAGGACCGGACCTTCATCGAGGTCATGCAGCGCGTCAACGTGGCCATCCTGAACGGCTGGTTCGTCCTGGGCTTCGTCGGCGCCCTGCTCGCCACGGCGGCCGCGGTCGCCCTGCACCTGCCCTCGGACGGGCACGACGTGCTGCCCGCGACCATCGCCGCGCTGGTGCTGTACGTCGCGATGATCGGGGTGACCCGCTCGGTCAACATCCCGCTGAACGACGAGCTCGAAGCCGCCGGGTCGGCGCAGCGGATCGCCGACCCGGCCGCGGTGCGCGGCCGATTCGAGGCGCGCTGGGTGCGCTTCAACGTGCTGCGCGCGCTGTTGTCGACCGCCGCCCTGGGCTGTCTCGCGTGGGCGCTGGTCCTCAACGGGCAGAGCTGAACCACCGAACGGGCGACGCGGAGCGCGAAGCCCGGATCACGAAGGGCCCGGAGCGCAAAGCCCGGAACACGAGGGGTCCGGAGCGCGACCCCAGCCGTCCTCTGCCGCCGACCGGTTCGGCCGGTCAGCCGCAGAGGGCGGCGAAGGCGTACCCGCGCGCCTTGAGCGTGGAGATGATCGCCGGCAGCGCGGCCACCGTCTGACTGCGGTCCCCGCCGCCGTCGTGCAGCAGGATCACCGATCCCGGACGGACCTTGTCCAGCACCCGCGACCTGATGGCGGCCGTCCCGGGCCGGGACCAGTCCGCCGGGTCCACCGACCAGAGCACCACCTGCTTGCCGAGTGCCGCGGCCCTCGACCGCACCGTGCTGTTGACGGCGCCGTACGGCGGGCGCAGGCAGCTCGGGGTGCGGCCGGTCCGCGCGCGGACGGCCTTGTCGGTGTCCGCCAGTTGGGCGTCGATCGCGGAGGCGGAGAGCCTGCGCAGGTCCGGGTGCGACCAGGAGTGGCTCTGCACGCTGTGGCCCGCCCTGGCGACCTGCGCGGTCACCGAGGGGTGGGCGGCGACGTTCTGCCCGATCTCGAAGAAGGTCGCGCGCACCCCGTAACGGGCCAGCGTCGCCAGGACCTTGGGCGTGTAGGCGGGGCTCGGGCCGTCGTCGAAGGTCAGGTAGACCACCTTGGCGGCCCTGGGGGCCGCCGCCTCCGCCTCGGCGGCGGGCAGGGTGACCGCCGTTCCCGCCGCCAGCGCGACGACGAGCGCGCCGACCGCGGCCCTGAGCCTGCCGACCGCCGTGCGCCTGCCGGGTCGTACGGACATGCCTGCCCCCTGAGGTAGGAACTCCGGTGCCGCGGCCAGTCTGCTCCGGACGGCCCGCCCGCCGCGACCCTCCGCCGGTCGCGAGCGAACGGAATCGGCCAGCGGCGGGGCCGGGGCCCGGGAACGCCGAAGACCCCCGGCTGACGTACGCGCCGGGGGCCTGGTGCGGGGTGCGCCGTTCAGCGCTCCGCGCGGCCGTGGAGCACCAGGGAGCGGGTCAGGGCGAGCAGGCCGCCGGTGCACAGGGCGGTGCGGAGCATGTTGACCGGCACCCAGGTGTCCGCGAACTTGGCCCGCACGGCGGCGAGATCGTGGATCTGCGACGGGTCGCCGGCCGCCGCCAGCTCGTTGTTCAACGGGATGTTGACGCCCATGGTCACGAACAGCGCCACCAGGTACAGCGCCGTCCCGCCCGCCGCCCACAGCGCCGCCCGGCGCCGCCCCGACTTGTGCAGCAGCCAGGCGGCGACACCGGTCGCGAGGAACGCGCCGACGAAGACCAGGCCGAACAGCCCGTTCCCGTCGATCGCCTTGTTGATGTGCTGCATCGCCGTCACATACGTGCGGTCGTCCCCGGCCGCCAGGCCCGGCATCACCGACACGTCGAAGGCGAAGAACAACCCCGCCATCAGGCCCATCGTGATGGTGGCACCCACCAGGAGCGGCCCGGCGGCCTTGCTCCGGGTGCCGGGTACGGCCGAGGCCACGCCGCCCGGCGCGAGGCCGGTGAAGGGCTGTGCGGCGGCGTGGGAAGCAGGGGCAGCGGTCTGATTGGAGGGCATGGCTATTCCTTCGGTCTCCCCGGTCCCCGCCCGGTGCGGGGACTCTCCCGGTGTCCGGGCCGCCGGCCTCCTCACCGCCCCCGGCCGCGGCCGGGTGGTCGGTCAGGGGGTCGGTGCCGCCCGGCACCGACGATCTACTGAACTGCCGTACGGACGGCAGGTGTTGCACTGGAGGGCGGTCACGCGTTCCACACGCCCGTGGCGGCGGCAGCACGGGCGTAGTCGGCGAAGTCCCGCGGCTCACGCCCCAACGCCCGCCACACCCCGTCCCCCAGCGACGCGTTGCGGCCGTCCAGGATCACCGAGAACAACTCCGCGAAGTCCGCCGGCAGCCCCGCCTCCTCCAGCACCCCCCGGTACGCCTCCAGCGACACCGCCTCGAACCGCACCTCACGACCGACCGCCGCCGACAACTCCCCCGCCACATCCGCGAACGACAGCAACCGCGGCCCCGTCAACTCGTACACCTCCCCCGCATGCCCCGCCTCCGTCAACGCCGCCACCACCACATCCGCGATGTCCTCCGCGTCCACGAACGGCTCCACCGCACCACCCACCGGCAACGCCAACTCCCCCGCCAGCACCGGCTCCAGGAAGAACGACTCGTCGAAGTTCTGGTTGAACCACGCACACCGCACCACCGTCCACGCGGCCCCCGACCCCATCACCGCCCTCTCCCCAGCCTCCGCCGCCTCCTCACCACGCCCCGACAGCAGCACCAGCCGACCCACCCCCCGCTCCGCCGCCAGCCGCGAGAACGCCCCCACCGCCTCCACCGCACCCGGAAACGCCAGATCCGGGTAATACGTCAGATACGCCGCACTCACCCCCTCCAGCGCCGCACCCCACGTCCCCTCGTCCCGCCAGTCGAACGGCACCGCACCCGAACGCGACCCCACCCGCACCTCATAACCCCGCGCACCCAACCGCTCCGCCACCCGCCGGCCCGTCTTCCCCGTCCCACCGACCACCAGCACCACACCGGACTCGACCGCGAGATCGACCACACCAGCCATGACAATCACCCTCATTCGGAGTAGGAACCGTTCGGATCGCCGGACCGCGCCGGGGTTCTGCCGAACCCCGCGCTCCGTCCTCGTGTCCACCAGTCAAGGCCACCGCGGGTCGGCGGACCATAGCCTCCGCACTCAGTTCCATGCGCGAGCGTCCAGAACGGCCTGCGCCGCGCCGCGCCCCCTCCGCCGTCCACCAGAACACACCCAAGCCGTCACGAACCACCCGCCTCGACCCCGTCTCCAGCCGGCCTTGAGCACCCGGCCCCGAGGGGGAACCGTCTGGCGGGCGGCGGCGCGGGGCGCTGTGCTCCCCGGCGATGACCACTCCGCTCGACACCTCCGGGTCGGTCTCGGACGACGAGCTGGGCAGTGCGCTGCTGGAGGTCGCGGCGATCGGCCGGACCGTGGGCGGCCGTCGCGACCAGGTCAGTGTGGTCTCCTGCGACGCCGCCGCCCAGGCCGTCCACGGGCTCTGCCGGGCCGAGGGCATCCCGCTGGTCGGCGGTGGCGGCACGGACCTGCGGGCCGGGTTCCGCACCGCGCTGCGGGCCATTCCCCGCCCGGACGTGGTGGTGGTCCTGACCGTCGGCCAGACCCCGTGGCCCGACCTCGCCCCGCCCTTCCGGACGGTGGTCGGGCTCTCCCCGCGGCCGATCCGCTCCACCGAACCCGATCCGGACTACCGGCCGGACACCCCGCCGGAGTGGGCCCGGGTGGTGACCATCGGCTGAGCGACCGGCGCCGGGCGGGCGGCCTGGGGCGGGGGGGGCGAGGCGGGGCGGATCGGCGGAAGGAGGCCCGACGGCACGCGGCTCAGCGGAAGGCGGCGAGGTTCTCCGGGACCCAGCGGTGGAACGGCCGGGCCGCGGATCCGGTGACCCGCTCGACGGTGTCGCGCACCGCCAGCAGCTCGTCGTTGACGTCCCCGCCCGTCAGGTCGAGCACCGCGTCCGCGGCCTCGGGCCCCAGGACTGCGGCCAGCTGCCGGTGGGCCTCCTCCCGGCCGGCCTCCGCGACGGGCACCTCCCGGCCGAGGGCCGCCGCGACGGCCTCCAGCTGCTGTCGGGCCGTCACCCGCTCCGGGCCGGTCAGCGCGTACGTGCGTCCCCGGTGGCCGGGCTCGGTCAGCGCCACCCGCGCCACCGCCGCGATGTCCGCCGGGTGGATGGTCGGCAGCCCGGTGTCCGGGTACGGCACCCGTACGGTCCGGCGCTCGCGGATCGTCGCCGCCCACCACAGGGCGTTCGAGGCGAACTGCGTCGGCCGCAGCACCGTCCACGCCATGCCGCTGTCCCGGAGCAGCCGCTCGACGGCCGCGTTCTCGCGGGCGGGGCCCAGGTGGGGGTGCGTCTGCACGGCGATGGACGACACCAGCACCACGTGCTCGACCCCCGAGTCGCGGGCGGCGTCGAGGAGGCCGGCATCGGAGCCGATCCGCGACACCAGGAACAGCGAGCGCACCCCGTCGAGGGCGGGCGCCAGGGAGGCCGGATCGGCGAGATCGCCCTCGCACACCTCCACCCCGGCGGGAAGCCGCGCCCGGGCGGCGTCCCGGGTGAGCCCCCGGACGGGGCCCGCGCCGGAGGCGCACAGCTCGTCGAGCAGCGCCCTTCCGATGTTGCCGGTCGCGCCTGTCACCAGAATCATGAGCTGTCTCCCGCCACTTGACGACACGCCCGGCCGAGGCTAGGACCTCAATCGGACTTGAGGTCAAGAAGATCGCCGGAGCCGCGCGAGAATCAGGCGGCCGAACACGGCAGGACGGAAGAGGAAGAGGAACCCTCGGTGACAGAGACAGTCGCGGTCGGCGCCGCCGGCTTCGAGCCGGACGAGCACGTGCGGTTCGCCCGGTACCGCCGGGCCTTCGCGGAGGTCGCACCCGAGGACGCGGCCGGCCTCGTGGCCCGGGTGCTCACCGACCCCGAACCCTCGATGGGCAGCAGCGCGGTCTGCGAGTACCTGGACCGGCGGGCGGCCGAGCTGCTGACGGACCCGGGCTTCCCGGCCTGGCACCGGGAACTGGCGGGCGCGGTGACGGGCGACGACTTCGCGGTGCGGCGGCTGCGGGACTGGGCGCTGCTGCGGGCGGTGACCCTGGGTGAACCCTGGGAGGAGGACCAGTTGCTCACCGCGGGCAGCTGGCTCCAGGAGCGCCTCGCGGAGAGGTCGTCGGACCGGCCGGTCCTGGTCCTCCTCGCCGACGGTGGCCGCGCCCGGCGCATCCGCAACGTCGCGGCCGACCGCCTGCGCCGGCTCCGCTGACGCGGGCGGAGGAGACCGGCGAACCCGGCTCCCCCGCCCAGTGGGGGGCGTCAGCGGACCATGGCCGCCAGGACGCCGCGCCAGTCCTCGCCCGGTTCGGGGGCGAGGGGGCCGGCCAGGGTGTCCGCCCGGTAGCGCCAGGGGCGGCGGAGTTCCTCCTCGGCGTCGGGGGTGGCGCGGATCGGGCTGGTGGAGCCGAGCAGGCGGACCAGTTCGGCGGCGAGCTCGGCCCAGGAGACGTGTCCGCTCACCGCGTTGACGACCCGGCCGGCGGCGGGGTGGTCCGGGGCGAGGCAGGCGGTGAGGGCGCGGGCCAGGGCGGCGGCGTGCACCCAGGAGGCGCCGCACCACTCGTCGCCGGCCGGCACGTCGATCGGCCGACCGGCCAGGGCGGCCTGGTAGAGGGCCGTGGTGGAGCCCCAGCGGAGCTGGTCGCGCAGACGGGGGTGCGGGCCCCAGACGATCGGGGCGCGGACGGCGGTGGCCGGGCCGCGGCCGGTGGCGGCGGCCTCGAAGAGGATCCGCTCGCAGTCCAGCTTGGCCTGCCCGTACGGGGTGACCGGCCCGCCACCGGGCCCGCCGTCGGGGACCTCGGTGCCCGGCGGGCGGCCGTACGCGTCGATGCTGCTGACGAACACGAACGGGCCGCCGCGCCAGCCGTCGACCAACGCGCGCATCGCGGCGAGGTCGGTGGCGTGGTCGGTGAAGGTGCAGGCGGAGTGGATCACGGCGTCGACGCCCTCGACGGCCCGGCGCAGGCTGTCGAGGTCGCCGAGGTCGCCCTCCGCCACCTCGGCGCCGTTGAGGGCGGGCAGGTGCGCGGACTCGGGCCGGACGAGCACCCGGACCGGCCGGCCCTGGGCCATCAGCTCCTGGAGCACCGCCGCGCCGACCCCGCCCGTGGCGCCCGTGAGCAGCACGGTGCCGGTACGTGCGCCGACGCTCCGCGGGCGGGCGCCGGTCCGGTCCAGCGCGGCGCGGCGCTCCTGCGCGCGGGCGGCCAGCAGGACGGCCAGCGCACGCGGGGTGCGCTGCTCCAGGACGTCCAGACCCGTCAACGGCAACCCCACCCGGGCCCGCAACCGTTCCGCGAGCCGCACCGCCACCAGCGAATGCCCACCCAGCGTGAAGAAGTCCCCGTCCACCGGCGGAACCGCCCCCAGCAACTCACCGAACACCTGCCGCACCACCTCCACCGGCCCCTGCTCCGCGGCGACCGCGCCGGGCAGCCGTTCGCGGTCGGGGGTACCGTCGGGGTGGCGGGGAAGGGCGTCCACCAGGGTGACCGCGCGCGGGAGTTCGGCGACCGGGAGGCGCCCGCGCAGGGCGTTCCGCAGGGCGGTTCCGCTCGGGGTGACCGGCCCGCGCACCACCGCGAAGGCGAGCGGCGGACCGTCGGGGTTCTCGACCACCGCGGCCTCCACCACCGCAGGATCGGCCAACAGGCCCTCCACGACGGGGTGTTCGGCGGCCACCAGCCGGTCGCCGGGCAGGTCGGACAGCGGCCGGTCCGGGTCCTCGACCACGGCGGCGAGCAGCGCGGCGAAGCCATCGAGCAGCCGGGCCGCGGTGTCCGGGTCCAGCGCGTCCCGGTCGTGCTGCACCAGCACGCGCGGTTTCGGGCCGTCCTCCACCAGCAGGGTGAGGGCGAACTTGGCCAATCCGAGGTCGAGTTCCACGTTCTCGGTGTCCAGGCCCGGCAGCACCAGCGGGTCGGTGATCTGCAACAGGTCGCAGCTGACCGAGAGCAACGGGGTGCCGTCCGCGCCGCGCGCGGCCGCTCCGAGCCGCTCGATCACCAGGTCGAGGGGCACCTCGTGGTGCCGCTGCGCGTCGAGCAGGGCGGTGCGGACCAGGCCGAGCAGTTCGGCGAACGACGTCCCGTCGGACGGATTCGCCCGCACGGCGAGGGTGTTGACCGCGAGCCCGACCGTCCGGCGGAACTCGGGCCGCGCACGGTGGCCGCTCGCGCAGCCCAGGACGAGGTCGCCCTGCCCGGAGGCGTTGTGCAGCGCGGCGAACGCGGCGGCGAGCACGACGGTGTACAGCGTGGTGCCGTGCCGTGTGCCGAGGCCGCGCAGCCCTTCCAGCACCGACGGCTCCAGCGGGGCGGTGTGCAGCGCGGCGCGCCGCTCGCGGGCGCCGGGCGGGACGGGCCGCAGCAGCGGCAGCGGTCGCGCTCCGGCGAGCCCCGCGGCGAGGGTGGCGGCGGCGGCCGTCAGCTCGGCGTCCCGGGCGCGCTCCTGGCGGGCGTACTCGGCGTACGCGGGTGCCGGTGGCGGGAGCCGGTCCGGCCCGCCGTCGCGTGCGGCGCGGTACAGCTCGGCGAGATCGGCGGCGAGGAAGCGCAAGGAGCCGCCGTCCACCGCGATATGATGGATCGTCAGGACGAGCGTGTGGTCCTCGGGCCCGTGCCGCAGGAGCAGGGCGCGCAGCACCGGGCCGGTGGCGAGGTCGAACGGTCGGGCGGCCTCCTCGGCGAGCTGCTCCGGACCGGTGGCGTCCAGCACCGGCAGCGGCACCGGGGTGACCGGGTCCACCTGCTGGTACGGCTGCTCGCCCCGGTGCGGGTAGCGGGTGCGCAGCACGGCGTGCCGCTCGGTCAGGCCGGTGAGCGCGGTGGCGAGGGCCGCGCGGTCGAGCGGGCCGCGCAGCCGGGTGACGATCGGCACGTTGTAGAGGGCTCCGCCCTGGCCGAGGCGCTCCATCAGCCACATCCGCTGCTGGGCGTGCGACAGCGGGGCCGGGTCGCCGTGCACCACGGGACGGGCGGCGGCACGGCGGCCACGGGCGCGGGCGCGGCGCAGCAGCTCGGCCTGGTCGACGGTGCTCATCGGCCGGCTCCCGGGGTGTCGTCGGCGGCCCGTAGGGCGCGTTCCAGCAGATCGGCCTGGGCGGCGACGGTCGGGTGGGCGAGGAAGTCGGCGAGCGACAGTTCGACCCCCAGGTCCTCCCGCAGGTCGTCCACCACCCACATGGCGAGCAGCGAGTGCCCGCCCTCGGCGAGGAAGTCGGCGGCCGGGTCGGTGATCGGGCGTTCCAGGGCCCGGCTCCACGCCTCGGCGACGACCTGCTGGATCGGGCCGAGTTCGGCCTCGGCGGCCGGTCCCGTACCGGCGGGCTCGTCGGCGGCGAGCGCCCGCCGGTCCACCTTGCCGCTGCCGGTGAGCGGCAGGGCGGCGAGCACGGTCCAGGCGGTGGGGACCAGGTGGGCGGGCAGCTGCTCGGCGAGCCGGGCGCGCAGTGCCTCGACGGCCGGGCGGGCCCCTTCGGCGAGCACCAGGCAGGCGGTGAGCGCGGCGTCTGGCTGCCCGGCCCGGCGGACGACGACCGCCGCTTCGGCGACCTCGGGCAGCTGGAGCAGCGCGTGCTCCACCTCGCCCGGTTCGATCCGGTAGCCGCGCACCTTGACCTGGTCGTCGGTGCGCCCGTGGTACTCCAGCGAGCCGTCCGGGAGCAGGCGGACCCGGTCGCCGCTGCGGTAGGCACGCCCGATGCCCGGCAGCTCGCGGAAGTGCTCGGCGGTCAGTTCCGGCCGGCCGAGGTAGCCGAGGGCCAGCCGGTCGCCGGCGATCCACAGTTCACCGACGGCGCCCGGCGCCACCGGTGCGAGCCGCTCGTCCAGGACGTGGGCGCGGGCGCCGCCGAAGGTCCGGCCGATCGGGACGGAGCCGGCGCAGTCGGCCCGGGTGACCCGGTGCAGGGTGGTGAAGGTGGTGGCCTCGGTCGGCCCGTACCCGTTGACCAGTTCGAGCCAGGGGAAGGCCCGCAGCACGGCGCCCGCGTGCTCGGCGGAGATCGCCTCGCCGCCGACGACCACGGTGCGCAGCACCCCGAAGATCCGGGAGCGCCGGGCGGCCAGGTGGTGGAAGAGCGCGGTGGTGAGGAAGACGGTGGTGACGCCGAAGCTCTCGACGTCGCGGACCAGGTCCTCGGCGCTGGGCCGCTCGCTCGGGGAGACGGCCACGGCGGCGCCCCGGGCGAGCGGGGCCCACAGTTCGAGGGTGGCGGCGTCGAAGGACACGGTGGAGTGGAAGAGCATCCGGTCGCGTGGGCCGAGGGCGATCGCGTCCTCGGCGGTGACCAGGTCGGCGACGGCGCGGTGCGGGACGAGGACGCCCTTGGGGCGGCCGGTGGAGCCGGAGGTGTAGTAGAGCAGGGCGGGCGCGGCCGGTTCGGCGGCGTCGGGCGTCGTCACGAGGTCGGTGGACTCGGTGCCGCGCTCGGTCAGCACCAGGGTGCGCTCCTCGGGGAACCCGGCCTCGGCGAGCAGCCCCTTGTCACCGAGGACGAGCCGGACGTCGGCGTCGGCGGCCATCTCGGCGATCCGGGGGCGGGGGTAGGCCGGGTCGAGCGGGACGACCAGGGCGCCGGCCCGCCAGACGGCGAGCTGGGCGACGACGAGCCGGGTGGAGCGGGCGCAGAGCAGGCCGACGGCGCTGCCGGGGCCGATCCCCCGGGCGGCCAGTTCGGCGGCCAACCGCCCTGCGGCGTCCATGAGTTCGCGGTAGGTCAGGACGGTGGAGCCGTCGGTCACGGCGAGCGCGTCGGGCTGCCGCTCGGTCTGCCGGGCGATCAGGGCGGGCATGGTGGGCAGGGCGGACAAGGCGGGCGGGGTGGACGACGCGGGCAGGGTGGACGACGCGGGCGGGGCGGACGGAGTCGGCGGGTTCGTCACGGCGGGAGGAGGGGTCATGGCGGTGTTCCTTCCGGGCGCCCCGGCCGGGTGGGACCGGGGCGCCCTGCTGAGGAGGTTCGGGCGGGGTCGGACTTGCCACGGTCAGGGCGGCTCCGACGGTCGGCCTCGGATCGGCGCGCGTCCGACGGGTCCCGTCGGATCTCGGCGCTTCGGATCGGCGTGCTTCCGGATCGGTGCCTGTCCGGATCGGCGCGCCCCGGATCAGCGCGTGTCCGGAACGGCGCGTGTCCGGAACGGCGCGCTTGCGGATCGGCGGGCGGCGGACGGGTCAGACCCGCTCCACGGCGGCCATCCGCTCCTCGACCAGCCGGGCCACGGCCCGCAGGTCCGGCTGGCGCAGCACCAGGGGGGCGCGCAGCCGCACCCCGTACGCGTTCTCCAGGCCCTCCAGCAGTCGCGCCGCAGCGAGCGAATTGCCGCCTGAGGCCAGGAAGTTGTCCGTCGGCCCGAGGTCGGCTCGGCCGATCAGCTCGCGGCAGAGCTCCAGCACGGTCCGCTCGACCGGACCGTCCGCCTCCTCGGCGGCCGGCACCGGCACCGGAGCCGACGACCGCGCCTCGGCCAGCAGCGCCCGGCGGTCCACCTTGCCGTTGGCGTCCAGCGGGAAGCGCTCGACCAGCCGGACGGAGGAGGGCACGGCCTGCTCGGGCAGCCAGGGGCGCACGGCGGCGAGCAGCGCCCCGGGGTCGGCGCCCACCTCGCCCTGGACGAAGGCGAGCAGCCGGGCCCCGCCGGCCGGCTCCTGCTCGGCGGCGACCACCGCCCGGCGCACCCGCGGGTCGCGCTCGAAGGCGGCCTCGACCTCGGCGGGTTCGATCCGCACGCCGCTGACCTTGACCTGGTCGTCCAGCCGGCCGTGGAACTCCAGCACCCCGTCGGGGCGCATGACCACCCGGTCACCGGTGCGGTAGACCCGGTCGGTGCCCACCACGCCGGCGGGGGCGTCGACGAAGCGGCGTGCGGTCAGCTCGGGGTCGAGGTATCCGGCGGCCAGGCCTCGGCCGCCGATCCGCAGCTCGCCGGCGGTGCCGCGCGGCACCGGGCGGCCGTCCTCGTCGGTGACCACCAGGACGGCGCCCGCGATCGGCAGACCGATCGGCGGGGCGCCGGCGCCGTGGTCGCCGCCGGGAGCCATGGTGTGGACGGTGGTGGTGACAGTGGCCTCCGCGGGGCCGTAGGCGTTGTGGACGGTCGCGGTGACGTCGGGCCCGGGGGCGCGGCGCAGCCGGTCGCCGCCGATGCTCAGGTGGCGCAGCGCCAGGCCCGCGGGCCAGGGCCGGCCGAGGACGGGTTCGGCCAACGGGGTGGGCAGGATGGTCACGGTGATGCCGGCCTCCCGCCACCAGTCGGTGAGCGCGCCGGTGTCCCAGCGCACGGCCTCGGGGGCGACGACCAGGGCCGCCCCGGAGGTGAGGCCGGCCCACAGCTCCTGCACGTGCGGGTCGAAGGCGACGCCGATCAGCAGGCTGTGCCGCTCGCCGGGGCCGAGGCCGGTCAGCTCGCGGTACCACCGCAGCAGCGCGCCGAGCGCGGGTTCGGTGACGGCCACGGCCTTCGGGGTGCCGGTGGAGCCGGAGGTGAGCACCGCGTAGTGGGTGCCGACCGGGACGCGTACCTGCTCGCCGGGCGTCAGGGCGGCCACCACGCCGCCGGTGGGCAGGTCCAGCGGCAGCCGCTCACCGCCGGGCGGCAGCAGGTCCGGTTCGCCGACCAGGCAGGCCGGGCGCAGCTGTTCGGCGACGGCGCGCAGCCGCCGCTCGCCGGGGCGCGGGCCGATCGGCAGGTGGACGGCGCCGAGCTTGGCGGCGGCCAGGGTCACGGCGACCAGCGAGACCGAGTGGGCGAGGCAGACGCCGAGCAGGTCTCCGGGGCCGACCCTGCCGCGCAGGGCTTCGGCCACGGTGTCGGCGAGGCGGTCGAGTTCGGCGTAGCTGTAGACCTGGTCGCCGTCGATCAGGGCGGGGGCGTCCGGGGTGCGGTGCGCCCAGCTGGTGAACAGGTCGAGCACCGCGCCGTCCTGGTGCGGACGGCCGTAGCCGATGCTGGGGGGTGTGGGGGTGCCCGTCGAGTCGTCGAGGTGTTCCATCTCAGCTCCAGAGAGAGTGACGCAGCGTCAGTTCAGGCCCATGGAACGGGCGATGATCACCTTCTGGACCTCCGAGGTCCCCTCGATGATCGTGGTCATCCGGACGTAGCGGTACAGGAACTCCAGCGGGTGCCCGCGCACCCAGCCGGTGGCTCCGTGCACCTGGAGCGAGCGGTCCACCGCGCGCACGGCGGCCTCCGAGGCGGTGAGCTTGGCGAGCGCCGCGTTCTCGGGCGACTCGGTGCCCTCGTCGACCAGCCGGGCGCAGGCGAGGGTGAGCAGTTTGGAGGCCTCGACCTCGGCGCGGGTGGTGACCAGGTGCTCCTGGACGTGCTGGTAGTCGCCGATCACCCGGCCGAAGGCGCGCCGGTCCTTGGCGTACTCGACGCCGATCCGCAGCGCGTGCTCGGCGATTCCGTTGCACATCGCGGCGACCACCAGGCGGCCGCGCGAGAGGCTGTCGATGGCCAGGGCGGTGGCCGCGCCGACGCCCTCCTCGCCGCCGATCACGGCCTCCGGGCCGACGGTGACCGCGTCCAGCAGCAGTTCGAACAGCGGCTCGCCGGACATGCCCTCGTAGCGCTGGCCGATCCGCAGTCCCGGCTGGTCCATCGGCAGCACGAAGGCGGTGGCCCCGGCCGTGGGGCCGGCGCCGTCGCCGAGGTCGGTGGCGGCGACGACCAGCGCGATCCCGGCGTGCTCGGCGTTGCTGACGAAGGTCTTGCGCCCGTTCAGCACCCAGCGCTCGCCGGTGCGCACGGCGGTGGTGGTGAGGTGGAACGCGTCGGAGCCGGCGTGCGGCTCGGTGAGGGCGAGGCAGCGGGTCTGCTCGCCGCGCACCAGCGGGACCAGGTGGCGCTCGACCTGCTCCGGGGTGCCGTGCCGCAGCAGCGGGCTGGGCCCGTCGGACCCGGCCAGCGCGTACGGGGCGAGCACGCAGCCGCTGCGCCCGGCGGCGTGGTGCAGCAGGACGACGGCGGTGAACGGCATGCCGGCGCCGCCGAGTTCCTCCGGGTAGTCGCCCGCGTAGAAGCCGAGGGCGGCGGAGCGCTTGCGGACGTAGGACCGCAGGTCGGCCGGGACCTGGTCGGCGGTCTCGGGCAACTCGGCGGCCAGCGGCACCAGTTCGCGCCGCACGAAGGATTCGAAAGCCTCGACGAGTTCGCGGTGGCCGTCCTCCAGGACGGCGGAGGGGGCGGTCACTTGGCGTCTCCTGCGGTCAGGGCGCGGGCCTGGTCGGCGAGCACGGAGTGGCGGAACAGGGTGCGCAACGGCGGGCGGCTGCCGAGGTGCGGTTCCAGGTACGCGGCCAGCTGGGCGGCCAGCAGCGAGTGACCGCCGACCTCGAAGAAGTGCGAGTCCGCGGTGAAGCGGTCGTGGCCGAGCACCTCGCGCCAGGCGGCGGCGATCAGCTGCTGGCCGGGGTCGGTGAACCGGCTGGGCGCGGTCTCCGCCGCCCCGTCCGCCTCCGCGGCCTGTGCGGCCTGTGCGGCCAGGCGGGCGAGGGCGGCCCGATCGGGCTTGCCGCCGGGAAGGGTGGGCATCGCGGGGACGGCCGTCCAGCTCGCCGGGACGAGTCCGCCGGGCAGCCGGCGGGAGAGCGCCTCGTGCAGGGCGGCCTGGTCGGGGCGGTCGGCGCCCTCCAGGAAGCCGACCAGGCGGGGGCCGGTGCGCGGGTCGGTGTGCAGCAGCACCGCGCAGGAGCGGCCGCCGAGTTCGGCGGAGGCCGCGGCCTCGATCTCCTCCAGCTCGATCCGGTGGCCGCGCAGCTTGACCTGGTTGTCGGCGCGGCCGAGGAAGCGCAGCCGCCCGTCCAGATCGCGGTAGCCGCGGTCGCCGGTGCGGTAGACGCGGGCCCCGCCGAGCGCGGGCACGGTCACGAAGCGGGCCGCGGTCGGCTCCGGCAGGCCCAGGTAGCCCTCGGCCAACGCGCCTCCCGCGACGACGAGTTCGCCGACGCAGCCGGCTGCCAGCGGGCGCAGGGTCTCGTCCAGGACGTGGACGCGCACGCCGTCGAGTTCGGTGCCGAGCGGGATCTCGCCGTCCTCGGCGACATCGGCGGGCGTGACCTCGTGGACGGTGGAGGTGACGGTGGCCTCGGTGACGCCGTAGGCGTTCAGCACGGTGGTGGCCCCGGTCAGGCCGGCCAGCGCCCGGGCGGGCAGCCGCTCGCCTCCGAGCACCAGCAGCCGGGGCGTCCAGCGCCCGTCGTCCAGCGCCTCGCGCAGGTCCTCGCGGACGGCGAGCAGGTAGCTGGTCGGCAGGTTGGCGACGGTGACGCCGCGGGCGGCCAGCACGGCCACCAGTTCGGGCCCGGTGGGCACCTCGCGCTGCGGCACGACCAGCGCGGCGCCGGCCGCGAGGGTGGGCAGCACCTCCTCCAGCGCCACGTCGAAGGACGGCCGGGCGAACATCAGCACCCGGTCGGCGGAGGTGAGCCGGTAGCGGGCGGCGATCGCGGAGACGTACCCGGCGAGGGCCTCCCGGCCGACCAGCACGGGCTTGGGCACGCCGGTGGAGCCGGAGGTGTGGATCACGTAGGCGCCGCCGTCCAGCACGGCGGCGGGCTCGGCCTTGGGGAAGGCCGGACCGTCCAGCAGCGCGGGGGTGACGCCCTCGGCGGGCAGCGCCAGCGCGCTCTGCCGGGTGGCCAGGACGAGCGCCGGGCTCAGCCGCTCCAGCAGCAGGCCGAGCCGGGCGGCCGGGTCCTCGGTGGACAGCGGCGCGTACACGGCGCCGTACCGCAGGCAGGCCAGCAGGGCGACCACGCCGTCCGTGCCGCGCGGTAGCACGGTGGCCACCGGCTGGCCGGGGACGACCCCGGCGGAGCGCAGCCGCTCGACCAGTTCGTCGACCCGGCGGTTCAGCTCGCCGTAGCCGATCCGCTCGGAGCCGACCAGCAGGGCGAGCGAGGCGGGGTCGTGGGCGGCGGCCGGGTCCAGCACGGCGGGGGCGGCCGGGGCGGTCCTCCGGGCCCCGACCTCGGCCCCGGCCTCGGCTTCGGCCTCGGTCTCGGTCTCGGCTTCGGTCGCAAGCGCGGGGGCGAGGTCGGCGATCGGCGCCTGTGGGCGGTCCAGGTAGCAGCGCAGCAGCTCCAGCAGCCGCTCGGACAGCAGCACCGCCTCGGACTCGCGGAAGAGGTCGGCGTCGTAGTCCCAGACCAGGGTCATCCCGGCGGCGCCGTGCTTCTCGCCGACCACCCGGCGGTCGTCCGGCAACAGCACCAGGTCGAGGTCGAAGCGGGTGGTGCCGGTGTTGAAGCCCTCGTACAGCGAGACCTCCAGCCCGGGGGCCTGGACGTCGGGAAGCGCCGCGTCGTGCGCGCTGAACATCACGTTGAACAGCGGGTTGTCGGCGCCGGTGGTGTGCAACCCGAGCCTGCGGGTCAGCTCCTGGACCGGCAGGTCCTGGTACGGCAGGGCGCGGAGCAGGACGTCGGTCGCCTCGTCCACGGCCTCGGTACCGGAGGCCGCCGGGTCGAGCCTCAAGCGCAGCGGAACGGTGTTGACGAACATGCCGACGGTGCCCTCGAAGCCCTCGGGGCGGTTGCCGACGGCCGTGCCGATGACGAGTTCGCGGTGGCCGCTGTGCCGGCGCAGCAGTTCGGCGAGCAGGGCGAGCAGGGTGCTGAACGGGGTGTGGCCGTCCGCCTTGCCGCGCTCGCGCAGCCGCTCGGCGAGGTCGGCGCCGATCGACTGGCGCAGCTGACCGCCCCGATGGCGCCGCTCGGCACCCGGCCGGGCCAATCCGGGCAGCGTGATCTCGCGAGGCGCGTCGGTCAGTTCCCTGGTCCAGAAGTCCAGCGCGCGGTCCCGGGGGAGGTCGGCGGCGGCGCGGGCGTGCTCCTCGTACGAGGGGGCGGCGGGCAGGCGGTACGGCTCACCGAGGACGGTGGCGCGGTAGACGGTGAACAGGTCGCGCAGCAGGATCGCGAAGGAGTGGCCGTCGTGGACGAGGTGGTGCTCGACGTGGATCAGCCGGTGGTGGTCCCCGGCGAGCCGGACCAGGTGCCAGCGCAGCACCGGCGCCCGCCCGGTGTCCAGCGGTTCCCCGGCCTCCGCGGCGAGCAGCCGGCGGAAGGCGGCCTCCGGGTCCCGCTCTGCGCTGAAGTCGCTGTGGCGCAGCTCCGGTTCGCAGTCCTCGACGACCCGCTGGCCGGGCAGGCCCTCCGGCCTGGGGACCAACTCCAGCCGCAGCCCGGGGTGGTGGGCCAGCACGGCGGCCAGGCCGGTGTGCAGCGCGTCCCGGTCGAGGGTGCCCCACAGGTCGAGGACGGCGGTGAAGTTGTAGGCGCGGCTGCCCGGCTGCAGTTGTTCGTGCAGCCAGACGATCTCCTGTGACGGAGAGAGTGCGAACATGGTCAACTCCCTTGCGTGGTGGGCTGGTCGTCACTTCGCTGGCCGGATGCGGGCGTGGGGTGGTGCCGCATCGGCCGGTGGGCCGGGCCGTGCCGGGGTGAGGCACGGCCCCCGGCCCGGGGGCCTGTCCGGGCGGCGTGTCGGTGCGCGCGGACGGGCGTGGTGGATCCGGGTGCCGGATCCGTCGTGGGGAGTTCGGGGCCCGCGGGCTCGGGCGGGCGGGATCGGGGTTCGCAGGGTCAGGTGTGCGGGATGGAAGGTCCGGCAGGGGTGGTTCCGTGGCCGGCGGCGCGGTCAGGCCGGCGCGGTCACGCTCGGCCGGGCGTCCAGGTGGCCTCCCAGCACGGCGAGGAGTTCACCGAACGCGGCCCGCGCCTCGGCCTCGGGGAAGCGGTCGCGGTCCCAGGCCAGCCGGATCAGCAGGTCGTCGCCGTGCGAGGCGGAGACGGCCAGCGGCGCGGCCAGCGGACGGCCCGCCAGGTGGGTCTCCCGGCCGTCGACGCCGCCGAGCACGAGCGGCGGCCGGCGGTGCAGGTCCTCCAGGGTGAGCAGGGCGTCCAGGCCGCCCGACCACGGGGATCCGGCGGCGCGGGCGGCGCGGACCACCTCGTCGAAGGGGGTTGCGGCCTGGTCCAGGTCGTCCCACCAGGCGTCCGCGAGGACGTCCAGGTCCGCGGCCGGACCCGAAGTGGCGGGGTGCACCAGGGTGTTGAGGAAGCAGCCGAGTACGCCGGGCGCGCCCGCCGGGCGCCCGCCCCACGGGTAGCCGAGCGCGAGCGCCCCGCCCCCGGCCTGTCCCCGGTACAGCCGGTGCACGGCCGACCCGACCGCGTCCAGCAGGGCCGGGAAGACGGCCCGGCGGGCGGTGCCCTCTGCGGCGGGCAGCCGTTCACCGAGCATGCCGGTGGAGGTGGCCACGCCACCGCCGGCCCCGGTCAGGGCGCCCAGCCGGCGGCCCCAGTGGGCCTGCGCGGCGGGGCCCGCGGCCGCGTCCTCGGCGGCGAGCTGTGACTCCACGGCCTGCCGGTAGTCGGCCAGCTCCTGCGGCGTGGGCCCGGCCGCCGGTGGTTCGTCCCGCTCGTACGCCGCGCCGAGTTCGGCGGTGAGCACGCCGAGCGACTGCTCGTCGCAGGCCGCGTGGTCCAGCGCGACGACCAGCAGTTCCTCTTCCCCGTGCGGCTCCGCGGCCACCAGCAGGCGCAACGCCGGTCCGTCGGCGGGCCAGTCCAGCAGGGCCTCGCGCAGGGCTGCGCGGGCGGTGCGGCCGGGCGCGACGGCGATCCGGGCGGTCTCGGCCGAGGGGCCGCCGACGCGCAGGACGGGAGTGCCGCGCACGGTCGCGAAGCCGCCGCACAGCGCCGGGTGGTGGGCGGCCACCGCGACCGCGGCGCGGGCGAGCCGGTCCGGGTCGATGGTGCCGCGCGGGTAGGCGAAGAACAGCGGGACGATGTCGGAGCGGTTCTGCGGCGCGAGTCGGCGGGTGATCAGGAACCGCCGCTGGGCGCCGGTCAGCGGGAGCAGTTCCACCGGGGAGCCGGCGGCGGCGGAGCGGTACCGGGCGAGGTAGGCGGCGGTGATGCTGGCGTGCACGGGGACGGTCTCCGGTTTCCGGTCGCGGCTCGTGATCGGGATCGGGATCGGGTCAACTGGTTCTGGGGCGGCTCGTGTGGTCCGTGTGGTTCGTGCGGTTCGGCGGTTCGGGCCGGCGGCAGGAGACCGTGCGGCAGGGGCGGTCGGCGGCGGTCAGCACGCACTGGGGCTCGCGGCGCTCCCCTCCTCGGCGGCTTCCACACCGGCCGTGCGGTCGGCCGTCCCGTCCGGGGCCGGCAGCTCCCGCATCCGCCGCAGCGGCGACAGCAGCAGTGGCAGCGGCACCAGGAGGAACCCGGCGGCGCAGAGCCACAGCGCGGCGCGCGGCCCCGCCGCGTCGGCGACCGCACCGCCGACCAGGGCGCCGATCGGCAGGGTGCCCCAGACCAGGAAGCGCATGGTGGCGTTCATCCGGCCGAGCAGCTCAGGCGGGCAGAGTCCCTGCCGGAAGCTCACCTGGCCGACGTTGTAGACCACCGCCCCGAACAGGACCACGCCGGAGGCCAGGCCGAACAGCACCACGCCCGCGCCGCCGCCGGACAGCGGCCACAGCACCGCGAACGGCGCCGTCACCAGCGGGGAGAGCCAGATCATCCGGGCCTGCCCGATCCACCGGGCGATCCACCCGGCGCACAGCGCTCCCGCCAACCCGCCGACGGCGGAGACCGACAGCAGTACGCCGATCGCGCCGGGCGACAGGTCGAGCACCCGCACCCAGAACACCGTCTGCACGGCGGTCAGCACGGCGGAGAACAGGTTGGACGTGGCGGTGGCGGTCGCGATCGCCCGCAGCAGCGGGTGGCCGAGCACGAACCGCACGCCCTCGCCGATCTCGGTGCGCAGCGAGCGTCCCGGCTCCGGTTCCGGTCTCTGTTCCTCGACCTTGATCCGGACCAGCAGCAGTGCGGAGGCGAGGTAGCCGCAGGCGTCGGCCACGATGGCGAGCGGCGCCCCGAGCAGCTGCACCAGTCCGCCGCCGAGGCCCGGTCCGGCGATCTGCGCCGAGGAGCGAACGGTCTCCAACGCCCCGTTCCCTGCGACGAGTTGTTCGCGCGGCAGGACGGCGGGCAGGAAGGACTGGTGCGCGACGTCGAAGAACACCGTCGCCACCCCGGTGACCAGCCCCACGAGATAGAGCTGCGGCATGGTCAGCACCCCGAGCGCGGCGGCCGGCGGAATCGACCCCACGGCCAGGCAGCGCACCACGTCGGCCCGGATCAGCACCGGCAGCTTGCGCGTCCGGTCCAGCCAGGCGCCCGCCGGCAGGCCGACGAGCAGGAAGGCGGCGGTCTCGGCGGCGGTCAGCAGACCGACCTGGAACGGCGTGGCGTCGAGCACCACCACGGCTACCAAGGGGAGGGCGACCAGGGTGACCTGGCTGCCCGTCTGGGCCGCCGCGGCTCCGGTCAGCAGGAGCCGGAAGTCGCGGTGGCCGAGCAGACGGGCCTGGCGGGGGCGCGGCTTCTCGTTCATCGATGCGACTCTCGGTCACCTCTTCGACACGGGCAAGCACCGGGTCCGCTTTCCGGACGGACCGCAGGTCGGCCGAATCCCGTCACTCCCCGGGGCCGCCCTCGCGCGCCGCTCGCGGCCGCTCACGGCGCTACCGCCCCACGCGCACCTCCCGTCGGCCGAGGTGGCACCGGCCGACGGACTCCCCGCGCGCCCGCGACCGGGCCGGTCCAGATCACCGTCCGCTATTCGGACGCCGCCTTTCCAGCCACCGGACGACGACCCTCAACTTGGCCGGATTCCGTGGAGCGCGGCCACGCCGTCACCTCATCGTGATATCGGCGTGACCGCGGCGAGCCGTGGAACGGGTCGGCGACCGGCTTCGGGTCCGGTACGGACCGGCCGGCCCGCCTCCGCGCGCCGGCCGCCACGCGTCAGCCGTCGAGCCGCTCGCCGTCGGCCCGGCGGGTGATCGCGAGCACCGCCATGTCGTCGTCCCGGGGCCCGCCGGTCCACCGCTCGACGTCCGCGACCAGCGCGTCCAGCACCTCCCCCGGCCCGGCGAACGGCCCCAGCGGGGTCAGCCCGAGCACCGGGTCGTAGAACTCCCCCGCCGCGTTCCGGGCCTCGGTCACCCCGTCGGTCACCAGCAGGAGCGTGCTCCCGGCGGGGAACGGACGGCTCTCCGGCGCCGGGCGCGCCACCCCCAGCCCGCCCATCCCCAGCGGCAGTCCCGGGTCCGCCGCGTCCAGCCGCCGGACCGCGGGCCCACCGGCCCCGCCCCGCGGGTACGGGCCCAGCAGGTACGGGCCGGGGTGCCCGCAGTCGAGCGTGCGCACGCACTCCTCCCCCGGCGGGAACTCCACCAGCAGCGCGGTGATGAACCCCTCCAGCCGCAGTTCCTCGCTCATCCGCTCGACCTCCCGCAGCAGCGAGTCCTCCAGCGAGTCCGCGAGCGCGGCCAGGTCCGGTGCCCGGTGGGAACCCTCCCGGAAGGCGCCCAGCAGCACCGAGACGACTCCGACCGCGTGCAGCCCCTTGCCCCGAACGTCGGCGATCAGCCCGCGCACACCGTACGGGGTGGCCAGCAGCGCGTAGGCGTCCCCGCCGATCAGCGCCTCGTCCTGGGCGGCCCGGTAGTCCGCCGCGACCGAGAGCCGACCCACCCGCGCGGGCGGTTCGGGCAGCACCGCCCGCTGCGTCGCCTCGGCCACCGACCGCACCCGTTCCAGCCGCCGCCCGTGCCGGGCCACCACCCGGTTCACCCCGATCCCGAGCAGCGCCGCGAACGCCGTGTTGACCAGTTCCAGGTACCCGGCTCCGGTCCCGATCGACCCGTCCCGGGTGGACAGCAGCAGGATGCCGAGCACGATGGCCACCCCCACCGCCACCGTGTTCCGCAGCGACAGCAGCGCCCCCGCCAGCACGGCGGCGGCCGCCAGCATCGGATCGCCCCAGTAGTCGGCCGGGTCCAGCGAGTTCCACACCAGCCCGCCGACGGTCAGCAACCACGGCGCGGCCCGCACGTACGGCGGCCACTGCTCGGACCTCGGGGCCATCGGCGACCTGGCTTCCCGTCTCCACCACCATCCGGAAGGGCTTCTTCCGATCGTAGCCACGGGCTCCCGGAACCCGCATGACAGCGGGCCGGGCCCGCAGCTGGGACCCCACTGCTCCCGGCCCCGTCTCCACGAGGACCGGTGTCTATGGTCGCCAGCCGACTGCGCCTCGCCGACACCGACTCCAACGGTGACGGCGACGCCCTGCCGCCGAGGATCCACCGGGGCTCCCGCGTCACCCCCTACGAGGAGCCGCGCGGCGGGGGCCGGAGTTCGGCGCGCTCCCCGGCCGCCGCCCCGACGTCCGGTTCACGGACGCGCCCGAACCGAGGGCGGTTGACCTCTCCCGTTGGAGTACGTGCGGCTGGGCCCCGCCCGCTACCCCGCCCCGCCCCGCCCCGCCCGCTACCCCACCGCGTCGGCTATCCCGCCGTGAACCGAGCCGCGCCGGATCCGGCCAGCAGCCCCGCCGGCAGCCGGCGCCCGAACGCCACCAGCAGCAGGTGCTCCGCCCGCCCCTCCACGGTGAGCGCGCCCTGTCCGTAGGACCACTCGGCGTCCGTCGCCTCCAGGCGCACGCCGTCGACCCGCGCGCCGAAGAACCGCAGCGTGCGCGGTGTGACGGCGGCCAGCAGCGCCGTCGCGCGGGGCAGCGGAAGGCGTGCGGGCAGGCCGAGCGCCACGGTGATGTCGAGGCCGTGGACGGCGTCGTGGGCGAGGGCCGCGATCCGGCCCCCGACGGGCGGGCGCCACGGGTGGTCGGCGTGGTCGGCCATCGCGACGGCGAGTTCGCGCACGGTCATGGCGGCCGCGTCGCGGCGGGCGACCCGGTCGGCCATGCGGTGGACGTTGCCTCCGGAACGGGCGAGTTCGAGGAGCGTGCGCGCCGTCGAGTGCCGGAAGCCGGTGCTCATGTGCGCGGCCACCTCCCGAACCCGCCAACCACCGCACAGCGAGGGCGAGTTCCACTGGGCCGCGGTGAGGCCCCCGAACACCTCGGCGAGTTCACGGCGCTCGGCCGCGACCTGCTCCCGGATCCACTGGATCCGCGGGGTGTCCTCGGCCCGACCGGCGTGCCGGACCCGACCGGTGTCCTGGTTCCGCGTGGTGTCCCGGTTCTGCCCGGCGTCCTGGTTCTTCGGCACGGTTTCCATGCGTCCAGCCTGCGACCGGGACCGTCGGCCCGTCCAAGGCCGGGAAGTTCTACCACCTATGATCAGGAGTTATGGAACTGCGGCAGCTCCGGTACTTCGTCACCGTCGCCCAGCACGGCAGCTTCACCCGGGCCGCGCAGCTGCTGCACCTGACCCAGCCCGGGGTGAGTTCCCAGATCCGGCAGCTGGAACGGGAGCTGGGGCACCGGCTGCTCGACCGCTCGGGCCGCACGGTGCGGCTCACCCCGGCCGGCGAGGCGGTGCTGCCGCACGCCCGGGCGGCGCTCGCCGCCGCGGCCTCGGCCCGCCGCGCGGCACAGGAGTTCGACGGGTTGCGGAGCGGACACGTGCGGCTGGGCATGGTCGCCGGGGCGGCGCTGACCCCGCCGTCCGAGCTGGGCACCGTTCCCGGGCTCGCCACCACGCTGGCCGCGTTCCGCCGGGAGCACCCCGGCATCGACTTCTCGCTCACCGAGGACACCAGTGCGGGAATGCTCGCCGCGCTGCGCGACTGCCGGCTGGACCTCGCCGTCGTCGGCCTGCCCGTCCCCGCGAGCGGGCAGGCCGACGACGACGGCTGGTCGGCCCTGGCCGGTCTCCACCTGCACACCGTGCTGGAGGTCCCGCTGGTCGCGGCCTGTGCCGAGCGGCACCCACTCGCCGGCGGTCCGGACTCCGGCCACGGCACGGACGTGCGCGACGGCGCGGACGACGGCGACGGCCTGGGCGACAGCTCCGGCCGGGGCCCGCTGCCGGTCGCGGCGCTCGCCGGGCACGCCCTGGTGAGCACCCCGCGCGGCACCGGGATGCGCACCGCGCTGGAGAAGGCCCTGGCCGAGGCCGGCGTCGACCCGGCGATCGGTGTCGAGGCCTCCGCGCCCCCTCAGTTGGCGGAGCTCGCCGCGCACGGCATGGGCGTGGCCGTGCTGCCGGACCCGGGCCGGGTGCCCGGTCTGCGGGTGCGCCCGCTCACCGGGCCCGTCCCCCGGGTCAGGATCGTGCTGGCCTGGCCGGCCGGGCAGCCCGCCTCGGCACCGACCGCCGCCCTGGTCGCCCACCTGCGGCAGGCCTACCCGGGACCGGCGGCCGCTCAGGCCCCGGCCGACACCGCCGCACCGTCGGCGATGTGCAGCAGTGCGACCGCGCCGTCGAGGAGCTCCCGGTCGAGCGGGAAGTAGCCCTGCCGCGGGGCGGTGTCGGTGCGCGTGCGCGCCTCGGCCGAAACCTCCGGAGCTTTCAACTGCCAAATCTCACCGCCTTGTTGCAGGTGGCTCTCATACGTCCCGGGGGCCGGCTCGGCCAGTCCGATCGCCTCGCTGCGCCCCAGGCTCCCGGCGACGAAGGCGTACCGTTCGCCCAGCAGTGCGCCGACGATGTGGCCCGCGCCGGTCCACTCGCAGTGCAACTCGCCCAGCGTCCAGGCGCTGGGGCTGCGCTGCGCGTGCAGGTTGTGGGTGAAGAGCAGCGTCGGTCCGCGGCGGCCCTCGATCTCGCGGATGTCGAGGAGGTTCTGCGCCATCAGGGCGTCGCGCACGCCGCTCAGAGCGCTGATCCGGGCGCCCTGGGTGAGCCCCGGAACCGCCGACTGCGCGTGGTAGCGCAGCAGGCCGATCCCGGCGGCCAACCGGGCGCGGGCCGTGTACCAGGCGGGGAGTGAGGTGGAGGCGATCAACTCCGGTGCTCGAAGATGGAGTTGGAGGAGGAGGTCGTCGGCGGTGCAGCGCAGCCGCGCGGCCTCGGCGCTGCCGCCCGGCGAGTGGGCCGGGTCCGTCACCGCCTCCTCGCGGCTCCAGCGCCCGTCCTCGCCCGCCACCGCGGCGATGTCGAGGTCGAGGCCCAGGTAGTCGCGGGCCGCCTCCAGGTAGCGGCGCGGGCTGGGGGCGCTCATGGTCTCGGCCGGGATGTCGAAGCCGTGGAAGGCCAGGCGTTCAGCGGGCGGCCGCTCCCGGTTGAACTCCCGCATCCAGGCGACGAGTCGGCGGTTGGGCGCGAGGCCGCCGAAACCGTGGGTGAAGCCCTCCGCCATCACCGAATCGAGGGTGCCGATCCCCTCCCGGACGTAGGCGTCCACGGCGAACGCGGCCACCCGGTCGGTCTCCAGGGCGATCGACCGGAAGCCCCGGTCGACGGCCAGCCTGGCGAACAGCTCGTTGCGGACCCACCCGAAGGCGGGCTCCTGGTGGGTCGGCTCACCGAGGCCCAGTAGTTCACACGCCGGGGTGACGAAGTCGTCCATGTCCTGGTTCATGGACCTCAAGCGTATCCTTGAAGGGACGGTTGAGACTTGGGCCCACTTCACCACCCGGTCTCCGCCGAAAGCCTCAAACGCCCCTGGACGAGGGACGACAGTGGACCGGAACGGGGGACGACCATGCGCCCTGCCGACCTCGCGCGCGAGCACGGCATCTCGACCCAGGCGATCCGCAACTACGAGCGCGACGGCTGCCTCCCGCCCGCCGAACGCACACCGACCGGCTACCGGATCTACACCGAGCTGCACGCGGCCGCCCTGCGCGCCTACCTCGCCCTCGTCGCGGCGTACGGGCACGCGACCGCCGGCTCGGTCATGACCGCGCTCCACGCCGACCGGCTGGACGACGCGCTCGCCGAACTCGACCGGGGCCACGCCCAGTTGCTGCGCGACCGGGAGACCCTCTGCGCCGTCCGCGAAGCCGTCGGCCACCTCACCGGCGGCGCCACCGGGACCGGCCTGCCCGCACTGCCCGGCGCCCGAACCGTCGGCGAGGTCGCACACCGGCTCGGTGTCACCCCCGCGACCCTGCGCACCTGGGAGGCCTCGGGCATCCTCGCTCCCGGCCGGGACCGCGCCACGGGACACCGCCGCTACCTGCCGGCCGATGTCCGCGACGCCGAACTCGCCCACCTGCTCCGCCGCGGCGGCTACCCGCTGGACCACGTCGCCACCGTGCTGCGCCAGATCCGCACGGCGGGCGGCACCGGCGAACTGGCCGGCGCCCTCGACGGGTGGCAGCAGCGCCTCACCGCCCGGGGGCTGGCGATGCTCACGGCCTCGGCCCGTCTGGACGGCTACCTGGCGCTGGGCCCCGCGGGGCCCAGCGAAGCCGACGGCCAAGCGACTTGACGCCAGGAACCGCCCGCGGCGCCACCGGGTCCACGCGTCTCCGGGCCACCGCCCAGGGCCGCACCAGCGCGCGGACCGCCGCGACCACGCCGCCCGGGGTGATCGTCCCGGTTCAACCGACCCTGGTGAGGCGGGCCGCGGTGCGCGGGCCGGGACCGTCGGCGAGCACGCCCGGCTGGTCCTGCTCGGGCCGCTCGGGGGCGGCCAGCAGGATGGAGCGTTGCAGCCGCCGCAAGGCGGCCGACGGCTCCATGCCCAGCTCCCGCACCAGGGTGTTCCGCAGGCGCTGATAGGCCTCCAGCGCCTCGCCCCGGCGGCCGGAGCGGTGCAGGGCGATCATGTACTGGCCGTGCAGGCTCTCGTGGGTGCGGTAGCGGTCGACCAGCACGGTGAGTTCGGCGAGCAGCACCCGGTGCCGGCCGAGCCGCAGATCGGCCTCGATCCGCTGGTCCAGCGCACAGAGCCGGGTCTCCTCCAGCCGTCTGCCTTCCAGTGCGAGCTGGCTGCCGAGCGGGACGTCCGCGAAGGCCTGGCCGCGCCACAGCGCGAGCGCCTCGCCCAACTGGCGGGCGGCGAGCGGGAAGTCACCGGCGTCCATGGCGCGGTATCCCTGCCCGGCGAGGCGGTCGAACTCCTGGAGGTCGACCAGTCCACCGCCGCTGTTCAGCATGTAGCCTCCGGCCGAGGTGACCAGGACGTCCTTGGCGCAGGAGGCTCCCGGGCCGTCGTCCCGCTGGGCGAGCGCCCGGTCGATGAGGTCGCGCAGTTGGAGCACATAGGTCTGCACGGTGGTGCGGGCGCTGCGCGGCGGACGGCCGGACCACAGCTCCTCGGCGAGCACACCCGCCGGAACCACCTGGTCGGCGCGTAAGGCCAGCAGGGCGAGCACCTGTCGCGGCTTCGGCGCCGACGGCACCACCGACACCCCGCACAGTCGGACCCCCAAGGCCCCCAGCATCCGGATCTCCACGAGAACCACCCCACATCCAGACGGATCGACGGCCCCGACGGCCGCCGGCCGGGCGGGCGCTCCGCTGCGTCACCCTCCGCGGAGGTCCGCTGGAAGGCCGGTCGAGCACCCAGCACCCATCCAAAAACAGGACAGACGGTTTGTCAATACAAAACCGAACGCGCTGTTTGTTTTTGCGCGGAGCAATTCAGGAAGTGCAGCACGGGCCGCCCGGCTCAAGACGAGGCGACCTCGTCCGCGCCGGCCTCCTCCAGTGCGGGCCCGCCCTCGTCGCCTCCGCCCGCGCGCGCCCTTTCGGCCGCCGCCAGTTCGGCGGCCACCCGGCCACCCCGGTCGACCCCGAGGTCGAGCGTGGCCAGCACCCCCGGCACCGCGATGCTCGGCATCAGGTGCTGGTACAGCACGGCCACCCGGCGCTCCAGGTCCGCCCGGCCGGACATCTTCTGGGACTGGATCTGCACACCCGTCCAGGCCCCGGTGACCAGCCACGCCGTCTCGGAGGGCACCACCTGCGGCAGCAGTTCCCCACGCCGGCCGGCCAGCTCCAGCACGGTCTCGGACCGCTGGATCCAGCCGGGCGCCGCTCCGCCGCTGAAGTCGCCGAACACGTCCTGGCCGAGCGAGAGCCGGGCACCGGCGCTCAACACCGGGTCCCGCGGCATGAGATGGGCGACCACCATCCCGAGGTCCACGAACTCCTGGAGCTTGCAGTGCCGTTCGGGGATCTCATCGCGCCCGAACTGCTCCTCCACGATCCCCTGGGCGAGCTCCCGCTTGGACGCGAAGTGGAAGTACACCGCACCACGGGTCACCCCGGCCCGGGCCACGACCTCCCCGATCGTCGCCCCCTCGTACCCGTACTCGTCGAAGACCGACGCCGCCGCCTCCAGGATCAGCCGACGCGTTCGGACCGCCCGCTCCTGCCTCGCCACCGCAACCACCCCACCCGAAACGCCCGGCAAACAAAACCAAACACCCCGTATCTTACCCGCCGCTGTCCACCTGGATCCTGGGTCGGCAGTCACCCAGCGTTGTTACCGAGCAGACTAAAACCGCATGGACGGTACGGAAAGCCCGAGTGGCCGCCACCCTTCCTCCGTCACGCACAACCGGAGCTGCCGCTCTCACTTTCCGTCGACCGGCCAGCGAATCACCCTTCAAAAGCAATGAACCTGCCAAATCGGTTCGTTGACATTCCCCCAGCTCAAGAAGGTTTGAGCGCCGAGTGCGATCCCCGGGCGACGGCCGGCGCTCCCCCGGCACAGCCATCCGATCGCCTTCTGCCGCCGACGAACCTTTGTTCTGGCTCCTTGAAAACCAAACCGGTAGGTACGTATCTTACGAGCCCTGAGCAGCCCAGCCCGCCCATCACACGGCCCTTTCGGAGCGCTCCCCATGACACTTCTTGCCTTCCGCACGCCTGCCACCGCCCCCGCCGACACGGACTCCGGGACGCACGCCGGTGCGGTCCCCGACCCGGCCCCGACGGCGGCTCCGGCCCCGAGCGCAGCCCAGGAACCCCGCCTGACCAGCACCGTCGCCAAGGAGTACGTCCACCGGGCCTGCCACGCCGAGGTCTTCCTCACCGGCAGCGAGCAGCTGAGCGACACCACCTTCGCCGTCACCGCGCAGTGGCCGCGGGCCCACACGTTCTTCAGCACGCCCGACGGCACCCGGCACGACCCGCTCCAGGCCGCTGAAACGATTCGTCAAGCCGGGATCTACCTCGCTCACACCCGCTTCGGCGTACCGCTCGACCACAAGTTCATGATGTGGAACCTGGACTACACCACCCGCCCCAGCCAACTGCTGATCGGTGGGGCGCCGACCGACCTCACCCTGGAGGTCCAGCTCATCGCCCAGCCGCGCCGCATCCGCACCACGGTCGACTTCACGCTCGAAACCGTCGTCCGGCGCGGCCCGCACCCGGCCGCCACCGGATGCGCCCGTTTCACCACCATCCCGGACTCCACCTACCAGCGGCTGCGCCGGGGGCGCCACGACGCCGAACTCCCGTCGGCGCCCCCCGTGGACGCCGAACCGCTCCCGCCGGCCCGGGTCGGCCGGGTGCGCCCGTACGACGTCGTGCTGACCCCGTCGGACGCCCCCGGCACCTGGCACCTCACCCCCGACTTCTGGCACCCGATCCTCTTCGACCACGCCAACGACCACATCCCCGGCATGGTGCTGATGGAGGCGGCCCGGCAGGCGGCCAACGCGCTGAGCAGCCCGGTCACCGTCACCCCGACCGCCGCGGCCACCACCTTCCACCAGTACGCCGAGCACGACGCGCCCACCATGATCACCGCCCGGCCCACCCCCGGTGCGGACCAGGACGCCCTCACCACCACCGTGACCGGCCACCAGCACGGCCGGCCGATCTTCACCACCGTGCTCACCGGCCACCCGGACCACCGCTGACGCGACAAGGCCACCGCACCGACCGGGCAGCCGGTGCGGCCCAAGCGGCCGCCGCACCCCGAACCTCCGGCCCGCACCCGCCGACCTGCCCGAACGGCCCGTCCCGACCCTCCCGGTCCGGCGGGCCGTTCCCGTGCGGGTCAACCGCTCCCTGGCGAGCAGGTCGTTCCCGCGCGGGTGGGTCGTTCCCGTGCGGGCGGCCCGTCCGGGTGCCGGCGGCGCCCCACCGGGAAGGACTCCGACTCCCGAATCGCCCCGTTTTCCCCGGGTCCGTCACGGACGGAATGCCCCGGCCCGGGCTGGCACGGGGCGAACACCTGCGCGAGGATGTCAGCCCCTGGACCCGCCGCCAACAGGAGCATGCCGTGAGCGAAGTCTCTTCGCAGCAGAACGAGTTGATCAGACTGACCGACCGTCCCGGCACCGACGACGCCCCTGGCTGCGACGGACGGACCGGCGGGCGCAGCGTCCGGGTGCGGGTGCTGGGACGGCACGCGCCGGGTTCCCTGCTCGGCCACGACTGGCTGGACTGCGAGATCACCGTCACCGCGGACTCGGTGCGCGGACACTTCGTCATCCTGGTGACCGATCGACATCTCGACCACTGGGAAAGGGCGTTGGAGCGGCTCACCCGCGGGTCCGCGGTCCGCTGGCTGGACGAGGAGCACGGGCCGGAGCTGCGGATCGAGCCCGGCCGGCCGGGCGGTCTCTGGGTGACCGTCTCCGACGCGGAGAAGTCGGGCGTCACGCTCCGGGTCGTCCTCTCCCCCGCACCGGGCTGGCTGGACGAGCAGCGCGCGACGCTCAAGGCGGTCCGGGACGCCTATCCGTCCGAGGTGGTCGAACTCGTCCCGGGCCTGCACGCCTGGCGCGGCGAGCCCGCCGGAGAGGGCTGGGAGAGCTGAGCGGTCGTCATTCAGCCTTTCCGGCCGGTGTTGCCAGCCGGCCGAGCGCGCGGTCGGGCAGTGTGAGGAGGAAGAGCAGGGCCGCGCCGCCGAGCATGAACAGCGCCAGGTGGTGCAACCCTCCCGTGGTGGCTCCGTGCGGGAAGAAGGCGGCGGTCGCGGCCGAGGCCGCCATGGCACCGAGATACATGAAGGTGCGCAGCAGCCCGGCCGCCGAGGCGATGGCGTCCTGGTCCGCCTGGTGGTAGAGGGCGGTCTGGGTCCCGAGCCCGATCAAGCCCTGCGAGACGCCCGCCACGACGCCGACGGCGACCAGCAGCACGCCCGGACTGCTCGCGTGCACCAGCAGCAGGGCGGCGCAGGCGGCGATCTGGCAACCGGATCCGACCAGCAGCTTGCCGCGCACCGCAGGACGGCGGCCGGTGACGCCGGCGACCGCGAGGGCGGTCAGCGAGAGCGGCAGCAGGACCAGTCCGGCGGCGGTGGCCGACAGGCCGCGTCCCTCCTCCAGCCACTGGGTGTAGCCGTAGAGGAAGGCGTAGATGGCGGTGTAGCCGAGGAGTTGGCGCAGATAGGTGGCGATCAGCGGCCGGTTGCCGGCGAGTGCCCGCAGGTCGATGAAGGGCGTACGGGCCCGCCGCTCCCGGACCGCGAAGGCCGTGGCCGCCAGGGCGGCGAGGAGCGGCAGGTACCAGCGGGCGGGGTCGGGCTTCATCAGGAACAGCATCAGCGCGAGCAGGAGCACGGCGAAGAGCGCGATCCCGGCGTGGTCCAGCCGGTCGGGGCGGCCGGCGCCCCGGGGGGTCCCACGTCGCTCGGGGACCGCAAGGCTCTCGGAGTCCTCAGGGTGCTCGGGCCGGCCGTGGCGCCCCTCGGCGGCGGGCAGGCGGACCGCGCCGAGCGCCAGGCAGGCCAGCGACAGCGGAACGTTGACGGCGAAGACCGTCCGCCAGCCGCCCACCCCGATCAGCAGTCCGCCGAGGGTCGGGCCCACCACCGCGACGGTCTGGTTGGCGACGGCCAGCACCGTGAGCACCCCGGTGGGGCTGGACTGCCCGGTCCGCTCGGCCTCGCTGCGGGTCAGGTGCATCGCGGCGGGGTACGCGGCGGAGGTGCCCAGCCCGAGCAGCACCCGCGCGGCGATCAGCAGCCCGAGTGAGGGGGCCAGCGCGCCGAGCAGACCGGCGACCCCGACCAGTGCCGTCCCGGCGAGGTAGAGCGGGCGCGGACCGTGGGTGTCCACCAGCCGCCCGATCACCGGCTGGCCGACGGCGGTGGCCAGGTAGAGCGCGGTGACCAACCAGGCGGTCTCGGCGGGCGGCGCCCCGAAGGCGGCGCCCACCGGCACCAGGGCCACGGCGATCATCGACGAGTTGATCGGGTTGAGCACCGAGCCCAGCACCATCGGCGCGATCAGGCGGCGGTCGAACTCGCCGTCCGGCGCGGACCGGTGACGGCCCGTGCGGAGCAGGGCCGGCCGGGCCCCCGGGCCGGGCCTCACTGGTTCAGCCGGTCCATCAGGGCCAGCGCCTCCAGCACGGTGGCCCGCTCGGCCTCGGTGTAGCGGTCGGCCATGGCCCGGGTCAGCCACCCCTGCCTCGCCTGGCGGCGGTCCGCGACGTAGGCCAGCCCGGCTTCGGTGAGGCTAACCACCTGACGGCGGCCGTCCTCCGGGTCCGGGCGGCGGCCGACCAGTCCCTGCTGTTCGAGCGCGGCGACGGTGGCGGCCATCGACTGCGGGCGGACCCGCTCGGCGACTGCCAGCGCGCTGGCCGAGGCCGGGCCGTCGTTGATCAGCCGGCTGAGCACGGCCGTCTGGGAGGGGGTCAGGTCGCTGGTGCTGCCACTGGCCTCCCGGAGCGTGCGGCGCAACCGGCTGTAAACGGCGCGCAGTTCACGAGCGGCCAGCGCGGCGGTGTCGGGAACGGCGGCATGCGCGGAGTCTGCGGGGGCCGTGGCAGCGGCGGCAGCGACGGCACGGACGGTTCGCTTCTCGGTCACGGCTCCACGGTAATTTCATCAGCCTGAACTGTCCAGTCTGGACTGACGATATTCCCCAGTCGGAACCTGGCACCCTCATGAGCCGCGCGCCGCTCCGAGACCCCAGCCGTGCCCCCTGCCGGCGGCAGCCCCGGTAGCACGGCATGATCGCCAATCGGCTCCGCGTCCTCCTCACCGGCGACCACTCCGCCCGCCCGGGGCCCCGGTCCGACGGCGCAGTTCCTCCTCCGCGCCCGCCTCGTCCCAGCAGCGGGCCAGCGCGAGCAGCCGCTCGCGCACCTCGGCCGGCAGCCGCAGCGCCGGGTCCTCGCCGAGGACCGCGCTGACCAGTGCCGGCGAGCCGAGGTCCACGGCGCGCAGCAGCGGCGTCGTGCCGCCGGGCAGCGGGCCGTCCGGGTCGGCACCCCACCGCACCAGGAGCCCGGCGACCTCGTGGTCGAAGCCGGCCACGGCCGTCCACAGCAGGGGCAGCCCGTCCGTGTCGACGGCGTTCGGATCCGCGCCCGCGCCGAGCGCCACCCCCACCGCACCGGCGTCCCGTGCCCGTACCGCCGCGGCCAGCCGCCCGTCCGCCCTCATCCGTGCTCTCCCCCTCGTCGCACAGCGGCACCCCGGCCCCGCCGCCACCGGAAGCACCCGCGCTTGTCCCACCCCGCCGCCCCGTCCGCCCGCCCGACGCGGAATCATGATCCGGTGACCATCGACCTGCTGCCCGGCCACGGCGTCCGGCTGCCCGCCCCGCTGCCCGAGCTGGGCTTCGGCCTCACCGAGGCGGAGGTGCGCGAACTGTTGGCCCCGCACCGCGAGTCGCTGCCGGGCGGGGTGCGGAGCACCTTCGTCTGCGGTTGCTCGTGGGCGCTGTCGTTCCTGCTGCCCGGGTTGAACGTCACCCTCTGCGGCGAGGAGCACGGCCGCCTCCAGGCCGTCATGGTCGGCCGGAATCCGGGCGACGACCGGCCCGCCTGCCCGTTCGGCTACCACGGGATCGACGTGCTGGGGTGGCCGGCCCACGAACTGGTCGAGGCGCTGCGCGCCGAGGGCCTGGCGGTGCCCGACCCGGTCGGCGGCAGCCTCCGCCACGACGGCCTCCGCCTCCGCCGGGAGTCCGGTGCCCCGGCCCGCCCGCTCGCCCCCGGGCGGCGGCCTCGCCACGAGGGACCGTACTCCTTCGACTCCGCCTACCTCCACGCCCCCATCGAGGCCGCCGGATGATCCCCCTCCCGGCCGGCCCCGCCGCCGGTCCCCACGAAGCCGCCTTCCTCCCCTGTCGGCGCCCGCCCCCGCGCCGGGCCGGGCGGCCGGCCACCGCGCCGGTCCCGAGGGCCACCAACAGGACCACAAGGGCCCCGGGCCCACGAGCTCTCCGGGCCCGCGAGGTCCCGCTCCCGGACGGCGACCGCTCGCCCGGACACCTCGGCGGGGACCCCCCGAACGGCCACGGCGACGGGTAGGGATTCACCAGCCCGGCCGGTCCGGAGGGCCGTTCCTTCCGGAAGGCCCCGTAGCCGCCCCTCCGCTTCCACCCCTCACTCACCCATGGGAGTCACCATGACCACCACCCCCCTGACCATCGCCGTCCTCGGCCCGGGCGGCGTCGGCGGACTGATCGGCGGGCTGCTCGCCCGCGACGGCCACCGCGTCGTCTGCCTGGCCGGCGACCGGACCGCCGACGCCATCGCACGGGACGGACTGCACGTCCGCAGCGCCCAGTTCGGCGAGTTCACCGCTCGGGTGGACGCCGACACCGAGCTGCGCGAGCCCGTCGACGCGGCCTTCGTGACGGTCAAGGAGACGGCGCTGGCCACCGCGCTCGACCGGATGCCCGCGGCAGCCCTGGGCTCCGGGATCGTGGTGCCGCTGCTCAACGGACTGGACCACATGGCGGTGTTGCGCGAGCGCTACCCGGCCGGGCTGGTGACGGCCGGCACGATCCGGGTCGAGGCCACCCGGACGGCCCCCGGGCACATCGAGCACACCAGCCCGTTCGCCGCCGTCGAACTCGGCGCCACCGCCGAACACGCCGCTGCCGTCGGCCGGTTCGCCGATCGGCTGCGGCACGCCGGTCCGGACGTCACACTGCGCGAGGACGAGACGGCGATGCTGTGGAGCAAGCTCTCCTTCCTCGCCCCGTTCGCGCTGCTCACCACCCGGCACGCGAGCGAGATCGGGACCGTGCGCACCGAGCACCGGGCCGAACTCCTCGCCGTCCTGGACGAGATCAGCGCCGTCACCCGGGCGGTCGGCGCACCGGCGGACGCGCAGACCCTGCTCGCCTCCTTCGACCGCATCCCCGGCACCATGAAGTCCTCGATGCAGCGCGACGTGGAGGCGGGCCGGCCGACCGAACTGGACGCCATCGGCGGCGCGGTCCTGCGGGCGGCCGACGCCAACGGGGTGGCCACCCCGACCATCGCCCGGCTGGTACGTGACCTGTCCGAAGCCGCCAACCGGTAGCACCTCGCCGGGAGTTCACCCTGCGGGCCGCGCGCCCGCGGGGTGCACCGCCCGACCGGACACGCGCCCCGAACCGCCGAACGGCCGCCGAACGACCGCCGACGCGAACCGCCACGGGGCACCGAGGACGACGAGCGGCGACGAGAGCCGCGTCGAGCACACCGGCTCACCCGCCCCGGCCTGTCGCCACCGCACCGGCACCGTCAGACGGTAGGAATGGGCACCGGACCGATCCGCACCCCGGAGGCACCGGTGAACCACCCGATCCTCGACCAGATCCAGGACCTGCGCGCCGAACTGGCCCCCGGCGACACCGCCCCCGCCCTGGTCAGCGCGCTCGCCGACGGCACCGCGCCGCGCTCGGCGCTGGCCGAACTCGCCGCCCAGCAGCACCGGATCATCCGCTCCGACCGCCGCAGCCTGCTCGTGCTCGCCGGCCGCCGCGCGGACCGCCCGGTCGGCGCCTGGTTCGTCACCCTGGCCGAGGGCGAGAGCGCCGCCCTGCGCACCCTGCCCGCGCTCGGCGCCGCCGTCGGCCTCGACCGAAGCGCGTTGGAGACCCGTCCGCCGCTGCCCGGCTGCCAGGCCTACCCCCACTGTCTCGCCTGGTTCGCCCTGAACGGCGAGCCCGAGGCCGTGGCCGCCGCCCTGGTGGCGAACTTCGCCGCCTGGGGCGGCTACTGCGCCACCATCGCGCAGGCCCTGCGCCACCACTACGGCTTCTCCGACGAGGCCTGCGCCTTCTTCGACTTCTTCGCCCAGCCCGCGCCCGAGCTGGAGCAGCAGGCCGCCGACGCACTGGGCCCGGACCGGCTGGACGAGCCGACGCTGGCCGTCGCACGCGAGTACGGACTGCTGCTCCAGGCCTACGAGCACCTGTTCTGGGACACCCTGGGCGTCATCGACGCCTGAGGCCGGGGGCGTCCCCGGCCTCAGGCAGCCACGGGCTCAAGCACCCCCGGCCCCGAGCGCCCCCGGCCCCAAGCATCCCCGGCCGCAAGCCGCGTCGGCCCCGAAGCGCCTCAGGCCTGCCAGTGCGGCTTTCCGCTGACCATCCGGCAGTAGATCACCCGGCCGCCGGCGTCGTGGGTGCTCTTGCCCAGGTCCGCGTCGCGGCAGAACTGTCCGGCCTCGTAGCAGTTGCCCGCGTTCGAGCGGATCTCGCAGCCCGCGCTGCCGCCGGCAGCCGCCGGGGGCTCCGGGTCGGTCGGCGGCTGGGCGGTGGTCACCTTCGGCTGCGGCGCCTTGGTGACGGGCGGCTGCGGCGGGGCCGTGGGCTGGGCCGCAGGCGCGGCCGGAGGCGGCGTGGCCACCGGCGCCGCGGGCGTCGGCTGGGCCGGAGGGGTCGTCGCCGGAGCCGGCTCGGGTGCGGCGGGCGCGGCCGGCGGGGTGGTCGCCGCGGCCGAGGTGGCGGCGACGGTCGGCGTGGCCGAGGCCTTGGCACCGCCGTCGGCCGCCGAGGGGTCGCAACCGGTCAGTGCCAGGCCGACGGTGAGGACGAGTCCGGCGAAACCGGCCAGACCGGCCCGGCGGCGACCGGGTATCCGTGAAGGCATGGGAGGAGAACGCTCCGTTCCGTATGGATGAGTCGTGCGATTCAAACAGGAATCGCATACGCACCGTCCACCGAACCCTCACTCGTTGGCAGATCGTGATCTCCTCGCCACCGAGCGTCCGGCCCGCGCCGCCGCCACCGAGGGACGGGCCGTCAGCGCGGCCCCGCCGTCCGACGCTCGAACACCTCGGCGCGTGCGGTCTCCAGCGCCGTGGAGACCGCGCCGAGCAGCACCGCCTCCTCCCCGAGGGCGCTCGGTGCGAGCGTCGGCCGCATCGGGGCGAGCCGGTGCAGGGCCCGCTCCAACGGTTCCAGGAGCAGGTCCGCGCTGCTGCCGATCCCGCCGCCCAGCACCACCAGGTCCGGGTCCAGCACGGCCGACAGCACGGCCACCGCGTAGGCCAGCCGCTCGGCCTCCCGCTCCACCGCCCGGACCGCCGCCTCCTCTCCGGCCCGGGCCCGTTCGAACACCTGCTTCGCCGTCAGCTGGCGCGCCGCGGAGCCGCCGTCCAGCCCGAAGTCCCGGGCGGCGCGCACCACCGCGTCCGCGGCGGCCTCCTGCTCGATGGTCGCGGCCGGCTCGCCGCCCCGCTCCGGCAGCGGGAGCGGGACCAGGCCGATCTCGCCCAGCGCGCCGTGCGCGCCCACCAGCAGCTCTCCGTCCTTCACCACGCCCAGCCCGAGTCCGGTGCCGACCAGCAGGTAGGCGAACATCCGGCTGCCCCGGCCCGCCCCCCGGGTGTACTCGCCGAGCGCCGCCAGGTTGGCGTCGTTGGCCACCGAGACGGCCGTCCCCAGGCCCTCGCCTATTCGGTCGAACAGCCCCGGCCTGCCCCAGCCGGGCAGGCTGCTGGCGTACCGGACCCCGCGCCGACGCTCGTCCCACACCCCCGGGGTCCCGATCACGGCGTGCACGATGTCCCCGGCGGCCAGGCCCGCCTCCGCGATCGCCTCGTGCGCGGTGGCGACCACCGCGTTCGCGACGGCGTTCGCCGACCGGCCCCGGTTGGCCACGTCCCGGCGGGCCACGACCGTCCCGGCCAGGTCCGCCACGGCCACCCGCAGCCGGGCCCGCCCGATGTCCACTCCGAGGACGTGCCCGGCCGTCGGGTCGACCTCGTACAGCACGGCGGTGCGGCCCCGCTCGGGGGCCAGCCGCCCGGCCTCGCGCACCAGGCCGGCCCGCTCCAGATCGGCCAGCGCGGCCGACACCGTCGGCTTGGACAGGCCGGTGTCGCGGGCCAGCTGGGCGCGCGAGGAGCCACCGCCGGTGCGCAGCAGTTCCAGCAGCAGCCACTCGTTGTTGCTGCGCAGCCGCTGCCGGTTCCACGGCACCCCGGGGGCCCCGGCCGCCGGTCGACTGGTCGGCTGGTGGGGGCTCATCGGGTTTCCTCCGGTGTGGTCTGCGGGCGCCGTCGCGCGGGGCGGGGCCGGGGTCCGTCGCCCGGCCCGCGGCGTCCGGGGCCGGGCGCCGCCGCCCAAGTATGACCGGTGGTCATCCTGCGTTCACCCGGGTTCTCCCCGCCGCCACGGGGCCGCGCGGAGTCGACCGCGGGCCCGTTACAACACCGTCTCCGGCGAGTCAACGTTTCACCCGCTTGTGGGCGTGCCGCGCCCGGGCGCGTGATCATGGGCTCATGCACTTCCGGCACGGCAACCGAGCGCAGGGCCCCCGGCCCGCGGCACCGGACTCCCGGTCCCTGGCGGCGACCGCGGCCGCCCTCGCCGCGCGCTTCGGCGCGATCACCGGCGGCGACGGCGGCGGCGACGATCCGGAGCGGCTCCGCGAGGTCCTCGCCGCCGCCCCGGTGGGCGTCGCGCTGCTCGACGAGCGGCTGCGCTGGCAGTACCTGAACCCCGCGTTCACCGCCGCCACCGGACTGCGCCGCGCGGACCTGCTCGGCCGCGCCGCCGGGACCACCGCCTTCGCGGGCGCCGTCGGCACGCTGCGCCGGGTCCTCGCCGACGGGCTCGCCCGCGAGCACGCCACCGGCGGCCCGGCCGGCGCGGGCTCCCCCGTGCCGGCCGGACTGCGGGTGCGCTACCGGGCGCTGCGGCACGCCGGGCGGACCACCGGGGTGATCGTCGTCGTGCTGGACGACCCCGACCCGGCCCGCGAGCAGCTGCGCGAGCTGGAGCAGGCCCGGGCCCGGCTCGCCCTGCTGGACGCCGCCGCCGAACGGATCGGCACCACCCTCGACCTCGGCACCACCGGCGCCGAACTCGCCGCCTTCGCCGTGCCCCGGCTCGCCGAACTGGCGACCGTGGACCTGCTGCCGCCCGAGGCCGAACCGGACGGGCCCGGCCGGGGCGCGCCCCGGCGGCTGCACCGGGCCGGCGCCCGGTCCGTACCGGCGCTGGCCGAGGCCCTCGCCGAGCTGCCCCGACCCGGGGAATCGGTGCGCCACCGGGAGGGCTCCGCCGCCGCCCGCAGCCTGGCCGGCGGCATCGCCGTGCTCACCGAGCCCGGGCCCGAGGACGCCTGCCCGGCCGCAACGGCCTCACTGCTGGTCCTGCCGCTGGCCGCCCGGGGCCGGCTGATCGGGCTGCTCACCCTCGGCCGCACCGCCGCCTCCCCGGCCTTCGCCCCCGACGAGGCCGCCCTGTTCGGCGACCTCGCCGCCCGCGCCGCCACGGCCCTCGACAACGCCCGCCGCTTCGCCCGCTCCCAGGGCCTCGCCCTGGAACTCCAGCGGGCCCTGCTCAGCGAGCCCGGCAGCCCGCACCCGAACCTCTCCGTCGCCTCCCGCTACCTGCCCTCCGGGAGCAGCTCGGTGGTCGGCGGCGACTGGTTCGAGACGGTCCGGCTGCCGTTCGGCCGCACCCTGCTGGCGATGGGCGACGTCATGGGGCACGGCGTCGAGGCGGCCGTCGACATGAGCCACTACCGCTCCGCACTGCGCGACCTCGCCGGGATGGACCTGCCCCCGCACCGGATCCTGCGCCGGCTCGACGACGTCATCGCCGCGGACGACTCCGCCCGCCCCGCGACGTGTCTGCTGGCGCTCGCCGACCCGGGCCGCGGCCGCTGGACCCTCTCCAGCGCGGGCCACCTGCCGCCCGCCCTGATCGCTCCGGGCCGCCCGACCACGCTGCTGCGCGTCCCCACCGGCCCGCCGCTCGGCACCGGCCTCGGCGGCTACCAGCAGACCACCCATCAGCTCCTGCCGGAACAGATCCTGCTGCTGTACACCGACGGCCTGGTCGAGCGCCGGGGCGAGGACATCGACGCCTCCCTGGAGCGGCTCGCGGCCCTGCGCCTGCCCGCCGCCGGGGACCTCGACGACCTGCTCGACGCCCTGCTCCGCTCCCTCCTCCCCCCGCCGGCCCAGGCCGCGGAGGACGACATCGCGCTCCTGGTCGCCCGCCCGCGCCGGCGCTGACGGCCCCGGCCACCCGGTCCTGGCGCTCCTCCCGGGCTCACACCTCGGCCAGCGCCCGCTCCAGGTCCGCCCAGATGTCCTCCGGGTGCTCGATGCCCACCGACACCCGGACCGTCCCCGGGCCGATGCCCGCGGCCGCCAGCTCCTCGTCCGACAGCTGCCGGTGGGAGGTGCTGGCCGGGTGCAGCACCAGGGTGTGCACGTCGCCCAGCGACGGAGCCAGCGAGGCGAGCCGGACGGACTCGGTGAACGTCCCGGCGGCCGTGCGCCCGCCGGCCAGGTCGAAGGCGAGGACGCCGCCCTGGCCGTCCGGGAGCAGGCGGCGGGCGAGCTCGTGGTCGGGGTGGGTGGGCAGGCCCGGGTAGTGGACGGCGGTGACCGCCGGATGGGCGGCGAGCCGGCCAGCCAGGTCGAGCGCGCTCTCGCAGTGCCTGCGGACCCGCAGGGCGAGGGTCTGCATGCCGCGCAGGGTCAGCCAGGCGGCGAACGGGTCGGCGGCGGCGCCGAGTTCGAGTGAGCGCCGCCAGACCCGGTGGTGCGTCTGCGGGTCGGCGAAGACGGCGATCCCGCCGAGGACGTCCGAGTGCCCGCCCAGGTACTTGGTCACGGAGTGGACCACGACGTCCGCGCCGTGCTCGATCGGGCGGCACAGCAGCGGGGTCGCGAAGGTGTTGTCCACCACGCTCACCACCCCGGCCCGCTTCGCGACGGCGATCAGCCCGGGCAGGTCGGTCACCCGGGTGGTGGGGTTGGAGACGGTCTCCAGCAGTAGCACCCTGGTGTCGGGGCGCAGCGCGGCCGCGACCGCTGCGGGGTCGTCGCCGCTCACGTAGTCGACCTCGACGCCCCAGCGCTCGGTGAGGTCGGTCAGCGCGCCGACGGTGCCGCCGTACAGGCTGCGTTGGGCGATGACGTGGTCTCCGGCGCGCAGCAGGGTGAGCAGCGCGGTGCTGATCGCGCCCATGCCGGAGGCGGTGGCGAGGGCCCCGGTGCCGCCCTCCAGGTCGGCGACGGCCTGCTCCAGCGTGCGGACGGTGGGGTTGCCGAAGCGGTTGTAGAAGAAGGCGCCGTCCGGGCCGCCGTGGGCGCGGGTGAGCGCGTCGCCGGTCTCGAAGGCGAACAGGTGGCCCTGGTACAGCGGCACGCCGAGTGGGCGGCTGCCGGTGACCTCGGCGAGCGGCGGGTGGACGATCCGGGTGTCGGGGCGCGCTCCGTCGCCGGCACGGGAGGCGGTGTGGGAGGCGGTGTGGGAGGCCTGGTGGGAGCGGAAGTCGTTCATGGCGCTCATCCTCGGGGCGACCCCGATCTGCGGGACAGGGCCAATCGCCGCCAAGTGGCCTGCCCCGGGCGGTCGTTCCGGCTCCACCGCCCGGGAGGGCGGCGGCGAACGCCCGGGTCACGGCAGCAGGCGGTCACTCGCGGTCGAGGACGGCCGGCACCTGCTCGTGGCCGAGGACGGCCGGCGGCTACTTGCGGCGGCTGAAGATCCGCTTGACGAGGTAGACGATCCCGACGATCAGCAGCACGAAGAACAGGATGATCAGGATCACCACGACCAGGAGGAACTTGCCCAGCTTGGCGAAGAAGCCCTTCTTCTTCTCCTCCTTGGCCGCGAGGCGGGTGGCGTCGGTGGCCGACGCGGCGCGTGCCCCGCTGCGGACCTCCTGGCCGGTGCCCGCGGACGAGGTGTTCGCGGACGGGGTGTTCGCGGCCGAGTCGTTGTCAGCCGCTACCGCCGCCACGACGGTTCGGGGTGTGGCCACCGCCGCCCCCGATGCCGCGGCGGTGAGGCCCACGGCGGCCAGCAGCGCCACCAGGGCACCGGCCATCGAACGTATGATCCGATCAGTCATCATGCTCCTCGCACTCGTGCGGAGCAGCACGGACCAGCCGCTCTGACCAATTTCTCATGGTCTGACCAGCTGGTTTTCTCTTCCGTGCCTAGTATGCTCCACTGAAGTTCTACAGCGGTGTAAAAGTTTAGCGACGGGCCCTGCCCGGATCGGCTCCGGCCCCGGGCCATGCGAACCCGCCGCTTCGACGGGGGCTCGCGTGGCAACTGTGGAGGATGACGACGTGCCTGGCCGCAAGGGTTCCCCCGGAGCCGAGAATTCGCCGCACCGCGCGGGCGGGCGTCGGGCCGCGGGCCGCGCAAATAGCCGGAACCAGGACAGTGCGGATATATCCGGCGCCCGCTCGGCGAGCCGGGCCCGGAAGAAGCCCGGGCGCAGCACCAAGGAGAAGGTGCTCTGGGCCACCGCCGGCTGCACCGCCCTCGCGGTCCTCGGCGGCGGCGCCCTCTACTACCGGCTGAACAGCAACATCAGTACCTTCGACGGCGACGCCCTCAGCAAGGACCGCCCGGAGGCCGCGGCCCCGGACGCCCAGGGCCGCACCCCGGTCAACGTCCTGCTGATCGGCTCGGACAGCCGCGGCAACGGCAACAGCGACCTGGGCGGCGGCGGGGACGGCGGCGCCCGCTCGGACACCGCGATCCTGCTGCACGTCTACGCCGACCACAAGCACGCCGTCGGCATCTCCATCCCCCGCGACTCCCTGGTCACACTCCCCCCGTGCAAGCTCCCCAACGGCAAGTGGACCAAGGAGCAGACCAATGTGATGTTCAACAGCGCCTTCTCGGTCGGGGGGAGCGACCAGGGCAACCCGGCCTGCACCCAGAACGCCGTCGAGAAGCTGACCAACCTGCGCGTGGACCACACCATCGTGGTGGACTTCAACGGCTTCGCGGCGATGACCAAGGCGGTCGGCGGCGTGGAGGTCTGCCTGCCGAACGACATCCACGAGGGGGACCTCAACCCCAACCTCGGCCGCAAGGGGAAGCTGGTCTTCCCCAAGGGCAAGCAGAAGGTCGAGGGGCAGTCCGCACTGGACTACGTGCGGGTCCGGCACGGCATCGGCGACGGCTCCGACATCGGCCGCACCAAGCGTCAGCAGGCCTTCCTCTCCTCCCTCGTCAAGGAGATCAAGTCCCGGGGCATGGACCCGACCACCCTCCTGCCGCTGGCCGACGCGGCGACCAAGTCGCTGACCGTCGACCCCGGGCTCGGCTCGGCCGCCAAGCTGCTCTCCTTCGCCATGTCCCTCAAGGACATCGACCTGCACGACGTCAAGTTCCTCACCGTGCCGTGGCGTTACGAGGGCCCGAGGGTCGCCCTGGTGCACCCGGACGTGGACCAGCTCTGGGCCGCGCTCAAGGCCGACCGCACCATCGACGGCCAGGACGCGAGCGCCCCCGCCGACGCCGGCTCCGACGCCCCCACCAGCCCCGCCGGCGAGGCGCCGACGGCCCCGGTCCCCACCCCCGCCTCGGACGCCAAGGCCGCCGACGTGAAGGTCTCGGTGCTCAACAGCACCGGCGAGACGGGGCTCGGCGGCCGGGCCGCGGAGACCGTCAAGGGCGCCGGCTACACCGTCACCAGCGTCGGCAACGCGGTCGGCAAGCCGCGCAGCACCACCGTCGTCGAGTACGGCGCGGGCGAGCGCGCCGCCGCCGAGGCCGTCGCCAAGCTGTTCCCCGGCGCCACCGTGCAGCCCGGCGGACGGGGCGTCAGCGTCGTCGTCGGCCACGACTTCGCCGCCGCCAACCCGGCGACCGCCGCCACTCCGGCGCCCGGCGGGGCAGCCACCGCGCCCGCCCCGCTGCCCAGCAGCATCAGCGGCGAGGCGCGCTCGGCCGACGACGACCCCTGCGCCAACCTCTCCTACGGCTGAGCCCGAGGGCCCCAGCCGCGCGACGGCGGGGCGCGCCCGGCCGCTGCCCCGGGCACGCCCCGCCGTCCACGCGCGAAGGCCCGGGGAACGTCAGCTCCCCGGCGACCACCTCCGCCGGACGGTCAGCGCCTCGTCCCGCAGGACGGGCAGAACGCGGCGCCGTCCGGCACGTCCTTGTGACAGCTCGTGCACTGGGCGGGCTGCGCCAGGCGGAAGCCGCAGCCCGGGCAGAACGGCGTGCCGTGCGTCTCGGTGTGGCACTGGGGGCAGACCAGCTGGCGCGGCGCGTTGACGTCGAACTCGGCGCCGGACTGCTGCCCGGCCTTGAACGCGCGTTCGGTGACGGCGTCGTTGACGCCGCGGTGCCGCGCCGCCTGCGCCTCGGCCGCGGTGTCCGGGGCACAGGTGTGGCACAGGCCCATGGCGGGGTCGAAGCAGCGGCCGCAGACGTAGTGGGTGCACCGGGCGCAGCGGTTGAAGTGCGACTGGGCGTTGGTGATGGCCCGCTGGAAGGCGGCGTCCCGCGAGGTGCCCCAGGTCTGGCCGGCCAGGCCGTCGGCGGCGTTGCTGATGGTGTTGGCGTTGCCGCCGATGAGGTTCCAGGCCGCGCTGACGCCCTTGCCTATCCACCCGGCCACCTGACCGGTGCGGAACGGTTCGAACGTCGAACGCCAGGTGTCCGAGCAGCGGTAGCAGTAGAACTCGAACTGGAATCCCGCGCCGGTGCCGTGCTGCTCGCACAGGTCGCGGTAGTTGTTGCTGAAGTAGATCTCCGAAGTCACGTCGTCCCCGGTCGTGAAGTGCCTGCCAGCGGTCGCTCCCAGGGACGATAGGGCCCGCCGAACGGTTCCGCCAAGAACTTCCCCGCCGAGCGCTCAGAGCCCGGACAGCGGCAGCAGCAGCACCCGGGCGGGGTCGAACCGCTGCCAGCCGGCGGGCCGGCCGCTGCGCCCGATCCGCAGCCGGCACCAGCGCTGCCCGGCCGGGTCCTGCCACCAGGCACTGATCCGGCCGAGCGCCCAGGTGCCGTCCCCGAGGTCGACCTCGACCGGCTGGTACACCCACCGCACGTCCCGGTCCGCCGGTTCCACCCCCGCCGGGCCTCCGGTGCCCCCGGGACCGCACTGACTCTCCATCACGGCTCCGCCTCCCGACCAGGACCCGGCCGCCCCGCCACCCCGAGCGGGTGTCCGGGCGGCCGGGGTGCAGCTCACCTGGTGAATTCTACAGGCGTGTAGAGATCAGCGGGAGGCGTTCGGCGCGAGGAGTTCCGCCGCCGGGAACGAGCGCCCGGGCCGGACCGAGCGCGGGAGCGGGCCGGCCTCACTCGCCCTGGCCCGCCGGAGCTTCACCGGCCCTTCCGACGCGGCCTCACTCGCCCTTCCGCGCCGAAGTCCCGTGCGCCGAATCCCCGCGCGCCGAAGTGCCGCGCGCCGAGGCCCCGTGCGCCGACCGCCGCCGCTGCCACAGGGCGAGCGGCACGATCCCGGCCAGCGCGGCCGCCTCCGGCGCGGGCGGCGCCTCGAACGGCGCGCCGGCCGCTCCCGCCGCCCCGGCCGGCACCTTGTCGAAGGTGTCCGGAACCGGCAGGGTGGACCAGTCGGACAGCGGCCAGGCGACCACGAAGGCCCGGCCGACCACGTTGTCCACCGGCACGAAGCCGTCCCCGGTCTCGTTGTGGTGCCAGCGGGAGTCCCGCGAGTTGTTGCGGTGGTCGCCCATCACCCACAGCTTGCCCTTGGGCACGGTGACGGTGCCGACCGGGTCGTTGTCGCAGGGCGTCGCCCCGGGGAACAGGTACGGCTCGTCCAGCGCGACGCCGTTCACCTTCAGCGGCGCGCCCGCCTCGCAATCGACGGTGTCCCCGCCGACCGCGATCACCCGCTTGATCAGGTCCTTCTCGTCCGCCGAGGGCATCAGGCCGACGGTGCTGAGCGCCTTCTGCACGGTCCCCATGACGGAGTCGTCCGGAGTGGTGGGCGTGCCCTCCAGCCAGCCGCCCGGGTCGCGGAACACCACCACCTCACCGCGCTCCGGCTTGGCGCCGAACCACGGGGTGAACTTGTCGACCAGCACCCGGTCGCCGATCGCGAGCGTCTGCTCCATCGAGCCGGAGGGGATGGAGAAGGCCTGGACGAAGAAGGTCTTGATGCCGAGCGAGAGCAGCAGCGCGATCACCAGGAGGATCGGCAGCTCCTGCCAGAACGGGCGCTTCTTCCGCGGCCGCCCGTTCGTCCCGTCCGCGTTCCCTTCCGTGGTAGCGGCCGCGTTCCCGCCCCTGGTGCCGGCCGCGTTCCCGCTCGCCGCCCCGGGGGCGTCCGCGGCCTCCGCGACCACGGTGCGCGCGGCCGCCTCCGCCCGGCCGCCACCGGTCTCCCGCCGCTCCCCTGCTCCGCCGCTCTCGCCGGACTCCGCGCTCTGTCGCACACTCATCTCCTCGGCCCCTCCCGACGGCCTGGCGGGAGCCGGAACGAAGACCCCCTGTCAGGAACGAACCTACCGAACAGAGGTTCCCGGGCGCGCCCTGACGTGGATGCGCTCGCCCTGCGGACCGAACAGGCTGAGGAACTCCACCGGCTGCTGGCCGGCGTTGCCGAAGGCGTGCGGGGTGCGGGTGTCGAACTCGGCCGCCTCACCGGCCGTCAGCACCAGGTCGTGGGCGCCGAGCACCAGCCGCAGCCGTCCGGACAGCACGTACAGCCACTCGTAGCCCTCGTGGACCTTCAGCTCCAGCTCCGGCCCGGCGTTCCTGCCCGGAGGGACGATGTGCTTGTAGGCGTGCAGCCCGCCCAGGTGGCGGGTCAGCGGGACGATGGTCTGGCCGTTCCTGGTCACCGGGCGCGGGTGGATCCGCGGGTCCCCGGTGGCCGGGGCGCCGACCAGTTCGTCCAGCGGCACCCGGTACTCCCGGGCCAGCGGCAGCAGCAGCTCCAGGGTCGGCTTGCGCTGTCCGGACTCCAGCCGGGACAGGGTGCTGAGCGAGATCCCGGTGGTGGCGGCCAGTTTGGCGAGCGTGGTGCCGCGCTCCCGGCGCAGCGCCCGCAGCCTCGGGCCCACCGTGGTGAGGACGTTCTCGAACTCTTCGTCGGCCATGCCTGCCATTTGCCGCTACGGCAATGACCGTTGTCAATCCGGCACACGGGTGAGGGCTGGCCCCTCACGTCAACGGGTGAGGGGCCACTCCACCGGCGAACCGGTCCGGCGGACGGGGCGCACCCACCGGAGGCGGGAGCCGGTCAGAGCCAGTCCCGCTTCTTGAAGATCAGGTACAGCCCCGTACAGACCAGGGCCATCAGCCCGATCGCGAACGGGTAGCCGAAGGCCCACTTGAGCTCCGGCATGATCTCGAAGTTCATCCCGTACACCGTGCCGATGAGCGTCGGCGCGAAGAGGATGGCCGCCCAGGAGGAGATCTTCTTGATCTCGTCGTTCTGCGCGTGCCCGGCCTCGGCGAGCTGCTTCATCTCCTCGTTCTGCCGCTGCGAGACCAGGGTCGCGTTGACGGCCAGGATGTTCTGGAGCATCTGCCGGAAGCCGTCCACCCGCTCGGCGGCGTAGGTGGCGTGGTCGGCGACGTCGCGCAGGTAGCGCTGGAGCTCGTCGTCGGTGCCGTACTTGTCGAAGCCCGCCTCCAGGCTCCGCATGATCTCCAGCAGCGGGCGGGTGGCCCGCTGGAACTCGATCACCTCGCGGGACAGTTCGTAGATGCGCCGGGAGACCTTCGGGTCCCCGCTGAACACCTCGGTCTCGATCTCGTCGATGTCGTGCTGGAGACCGGCGATCACCGGCGCGTAGCCGTCCACCACCGCGTCCAGCACCGCGTACAGCACCGCCTCCGGACCGAGCGCCAGCAGCTCCGGGTCGTCCTCCAGACGGCTGCGCACCGCGGAGAGGTCGGGGGCCTGGGAGTGGCGGACGGTGAGCACGAAGTCGGGGCCGATGAAGAGGTGGATCTCGCCGAAGTCGACCTCCTCCGCCTCGTCCAGGTAGCGGGCGGCGCGCAGCACCACGAACAGGGTGTCGCCGTAGCGCTCCAGCTTCGGCCGCTGGTGGGCGACGATGGCGTCCTCGACGGCCAGCTCGTGGAGGTTGAACCGGTCGGCGGCCTCCAGCAGCTGCGCCTCGGCGGGGCGGAACAGGCCGATCCAGGCCATCGTGCCGGGCCGGTCCGGCAGGGTGCGGAAGATGTCGGCGAGGTCGGCGGGCGCCTCGATCCGGCGACCGTCCCGGTAGACCGCCGCGTCCACGACGGAACGTTCCAGCCCCACCGGCGCGACGGGCTGGTCCGGGCGCGGGTCCATCGAGTGCTCGGGCGCCGGCTGGGTGTCCACGGGCCGGACGACGGAACGGGAGAACGGACGCTTGCTCGCGCGCACGGCGCGCACACGCCAGTCGGACATGGCGGGACCTCCACAGTGGGTATCCGGCCGCCGTGAAGGGAAGGGGGCGGGCCGGAGGCGCCCGGCCGGCCGCCACGCGCACGGCGCGACCGGCGGCGCCTCGCCGGGAGGACGAGGTCAGTGCCGCGCGGGAGCCGTACGGGAGGAGGTGTGCCGGGGGCCGCGAGTGGTGCGGGACAACCGGGGGCGGGGCCGACTTCGGCCCGTACTACTGCACTCCACGGCTCTCACCTCCTCGCTTCCGCGCGCTCACGCACCGAAGAGGCGCCAGCACAACCCCGTCGAGTCTAGTACCCACGCCGCGCGGACACCCATCGGGGCCCCTCGCCGCCCGGTCGCACACCGCGCCACCCGCCCGTGCCCGCGCCGGTGGAGGCGGTCCGGCCTCGCCCCGACCGGTCTCAACGACCCTTGCGCGCCTGAGCGTTCGTCCCCGGCGAAGCCGTCACGGGGAGGCACCCGCACCACTACGCTACGTGTCATGACTACTTCGGAGAGGGCCCCGGGGCGGGGTACTGCGGTGGTGATCGGCGGCGGGCTCGCGGGGATGGCGGCCGCGTGGGCGCTGCGCGGGTTCGCCGAGCGGATCGTCATGGTGGAGCGGGACCGGTACCCGGAGGGGGTCGAGTTCCGCGCCGGGGTGCCGCAGGGCCGGCACGCCCACCTGGTGCTGGAGGCCGGGCACCGGCTTCTGGAGGAGATGATGCCCGGCATCAAGCAGGAGCTGACGGCCGCGGGCGCGCGGCAGGTGTCGGCCTCGGACGTCCGGTGGCTCAGCTCCGCCGGCTGGCTGGCCGAGTACGACGCGCAGCTGAGGTTCCTCTCCTGCACCCGGCCGCTGCTGGACAAGTCCGTGCTGGCCCGGGTCCGCGCCCATCCCGCGATCGAGTTCCTGGAGGGGACGGACGTCGTCGGGCTGCTCGGCTCGGCGACCGCGGTGACCGGGGTGAAGGTCCGCGAGCGCGGTCCCGAGCGCGGCTCCGGGTCCGCCTCGGAGAGCGGCTCTGGGCGCGGCTCGGAGCCCGGCTCTGGGCGCGGGTCTGGGCGCGGTGAAGTCCGGGAGATTCCGGCCGAGTTGGTGGTGGACGCGGCGGGCCGCTCCAGCTCGGTGCCGAAGTGGCTCGCCGGACTGGGCTGCCGGCCGGTGCCCGAGGAGCGGGTGGACGCGGGCGTCGCCTACGCCTCCCGGATCTTCCACCGTCCGGCCGGATCCGACCTCGGCAACCGGGCGATCTACCTCCAGACCAAGGCACCGGACAGGCCGCGGATGGGCGTGCTGCTGCCGGTCGAGGGCGACCGCTGGATCGTCAGCCTCGCCGGTATGCGCGGCGCCGAACCGGCGGCCGACGAGGCGGGGTTCACCGAGCACCTGGGCATGCTGCGCGATCCGATGCTGGAGGACGTGCTGCGGGGCGCCGAACCGGCCGGCGAGGTGCGGGGCTTCCTGCCCGGTCCCGGCGTGCGCCGGCACTACGAGCGCAGCTGCCCGGACGGCCTGGTGGTGGTGGGCGACGCCGCGAGCACCTTCAACCCGGTGTACGGGCAGGGCGTCACCGTCGCCCTGTTCTGCGCCCGGGAACTGCGCCGGACCGCGAAGCGACACGGCGGCATCGGGCATGCCACGGCGCGGGCCGCGCGCCGTGCGGTGGCGGCGGCCTCCAAGATCCCCTGGATGATCTCCTGCACCGAGGACGCCCGCTTCCGCGCCACCACCGGCGCGCCCTCCGGCGCCCTGGTCGGGCTCCAGCACCGGTTCTTCGACAAGGTGCTGGCCGGCAGCACCCGGGACCCGGCGGTCACCGCGGCGTTCCACGAGGTGATGTCGCTGGTGGCGCCGCCGTCGCTGCTGTTCCGGCCGTCGGTGCTCGGGGTGGTGCTGCGGAGCTGAGCGGCGAGGCGGTCGCCGCTTCCTGGTCGGGGGCGCGCTTGGTACAGGGGGTCACGGGGGCATCCTGGACGGGTTCTGCGCTCCCGCGCCGGAGGAACGGGCGCTCGACGGGGCGGCGCTCGACGGGGCGGCCGTCCCGGGCTTCCGGTGCTCGCGATGCGGTCCGCGCTCGGGCGGCGCTGCTGCGGGCGGCTCGGCACCACCCGCCGGCGCGGCGCCGTCCTCGGGGCCGGGTTGCCCGCTCGGACCGCACTACTCGGCGAGGTGTGCGGCCACGTACGGCAGGGCCACCTGCTCCAGACCGCGCCGACCGAGGGCGGGGTGGACATCGGCCTCGAAGACCACCCCGCCGTTCTCGGCGGCGAGGTCCACTCCCGCGAGGTCGAGCCCCAGGGACGCGGCGGCCGCGATGGCCGACTCCGCGAGTCCGTCCGGGAGTTCGCTGTAGTCCAGCAACCTGGGGACGGCGCCGCGGCTCTCGTCGCAGGGTGTGTCCGGGTCCGTCTGGACGAGTTCGACCACCCGGACCACGCGCCCGTACAGCACCACCACCCGGTACAGATGGCGGCGTCCGTCCGGGAGGAAGTTGCCTGCGTCACGGGCGATCAGCCACTCCGTTCCGGACCGCGCGTAGTGCCCCGCGACGGCGGCGAGCCGACAGCGGGTGGTGACGCGGAAGACGTCGTCACCACCCGCCCCGACGCGGGGCAGGGTCTAGACGTCGCCGCCGAGTTCCGCGAAGGCCTCCGCGACGGTCTCCGCACTCGGCCGGGAGAGCACGATGCCGGGCACGTGCGGCACGCCGTCCCGCACGAAGCGGGCGACGGTGACGTCCTTCTCGGTGGCCGCCCGCCACGCCTCGGCGTCGCTGCCGAGCGAGCGCACACCGTGTCCGCGCAACTGCCGCTGGCAGTCGGCGAAGGCGCGGCGCCGCCGCGGCGGGATCTCGTAGACGATCACCGTGTCGGCGACCACGCTCCGGCCGCCGGCCACCAGCCGGATCCCGCCCGTGTCCTCGGGCTCGATCCGGCCGCTGCCGCCCACCATGAAGTGCCGGGCGTCCAGTTGCACGGGCTCCCGGCCGGTCAGCGTCCGCGCGGCGGCGGCGAGCACCTGCCGGCTGCCCTCGGTCGAGCTGTGATCGGTCAGAAGTACGAGATCGCGTCGGGGCATGCGGACATGGAAGCGAACGAGGCATGGCCACGACAAGGCGGCCCGGCGCGCCACCGCGCGGGCAGGCTGTCCGAAACCGTGCCGGCGCCTCCCCTGACAGGCGACGGACATTCTCGCGACGCCCGGCCTTCCCGCAGGCGCCGGCGGTTCGCCCACCGGTCCCGGTGGCTCGCCCACCGGCCCCGGCGAGTCGCTCACGGCCCTGGCGCCCCGGATGCGCGCCGCGTCAGCCGCGCCGCCCAATTCGGATGCGCCCCACCCGCCCGGCCGGTAGCCTGCCTCGCATGTCTACGCCCCGAATTTCCTAGCCGACGGACCCACTTCCACGCCACCCGTGTGTCCGCTAGCCGTTTCGGAGCGTTATCCCATGATCACCACCCGTGGTGTCGACGTGCGCGTCGGCGCCCGCCTGCTGCTGTCCGACGTCACCCTGCACATCGCCCCCGGCGACCGGATCGGCCTGGTCGGCCGCAACGGCGCCGGCAAGACCACCCTGCTCGCCACCCTGGCCGGGCAGCTGGCGCCCGCCACCGGCACGGTCACCCGGACCGGGGCCGTCGGCTACCTCCCCCAGGACTCCCGGGCCGCCGACCCGTCGGTCACCGTCACCGACCGCATCCTGTCCGCCCGCGACCTGGACACCGCCGTCCGCGCCCTGCGGGCCGCCGAGACGGCCATGGCCCGCGCCGGGTCGCCCGCCGAGGAACGCCGGGCGATGGACGCCTACGTGCGCGCCGAGGCCGCGTTCCAGTCCCGGGGCGGCTACGCCGCCGAGGCCGAAGCGGCGCGGGTCGCGGCCGGGCTCGGCCTGCCCGCCCGGGTGATGGACTCCCCCGTCGGCACGCTCTCCGGCGGCCAGCGCCGCCGGGTCGAACTGGCCCGCATCCTGTTCGCCGACCACGGCACCCTGCTGCTGGACGAGCCGACCAACCACCTGGACGCCGACTCCGTCGCCTGGCTGCGCGGTTTCCTCGCCGCCCACCAGGGCGGGTTGGTGCTGATCAGCCATGACCTCGGACTGCTCGCCGAGACCGTCAACCGGGTCTTCCACCTGGACCCGCAGCGCGCCACGATCGACGTCCACAACACCGGCTGGCAGGCCTACCTGACCCAGCGCGCCGCCGACGAGCGCCGCCGCACCCGGGAGCGGGCCAACGCCGAACGCAAGGCCGCCGCCCTGCACGCCCAGGCCGACCGGATGCGGGCCAACGTCGCCACCGCGACCACCGCTCGCAGCATGGCCCGCCGGGCCGACCGGATGCTCGCGGAACTCGAACCCGTCCGGCAGGCCGAGCGCACCGCCCGCATCCGGCTGCCCGAGCCCGCCCCCTGCGGCCGGATGCCGCTCGGCGCGATCAGCCTCGCCAAGTCCTACGGCGGCCGGACGGTCCTGAACGGCCTGGACCTGGCCGTGGACCGCGGCAGCCGGCTGGTCGTGCTCGGTCTGAACGGAGCCGGCAAGACCACCCTGCTGCGCGTCCTGGCGGGCCGGGAGGCTCCGGACTCCGGCCGCGTCGTGCCCGGGCCCGGCCTGCGGCTCGGCTACTTCGCCCAGGAGCACGACACCCTCGACCCGGCCCTCAGCGTGCGCGACAACCTCGCCCAGGCCGCGCCCGGTCTCACCGACGGCGAACTGCGGCACGTGCTCGGCGCGTTCCTCTTCCGGGGCGACGACGCCGACAAGCCGGCCGGCGTGCTGTCCGGCGGGGAGAAGACCCGGCTCGCGCTGGCCGGCCTGGTGCACTCCGGCGCCAATGTCCTGCTGCTGGACGAGCCGACCAACAACCTCGACCCGGCCTCCCGCGCGGAGGTCCTGGCGGCGGTCGGCACGTATCCGGGCGCGATCGTGATGGTCACCCACGACCCGGGCGCCATCGAGGCCCTGCGGCCGGACCGGGTGCTGCTCCTGCCGGACGGCGACGAGGACCTCTGGCACGACGCGTACCTGGAGTTGGTCGCGCAGTCCTGAGGGCGGGAGCCGGCCGGGCCCGCCGAGGCTCCGTTCGGCCCGCCGGGGGCCCTTTTCGGGCTCCCGGCGGGCCTTACGGGCTCTGGGCGGGCTTGCGGTGGTGGGCCGTGTATGGGGTTGTGTATGGGGTTTTCTATGCGGGCTCCGTACCGGCTCCCAGTGGGCGGACATCGCCGTGCCGGGGTGGAAACCTCCGTACGGGCGGCAGCCTCCGTGCCCGGAGCGGACGCATTCGGGCCGGCTACGGCTTGCGTGCCTCGATCAGGAAGCGCGCCGAGTGGGCCACGAACGGCCCCTCGGCGCGGATCAGCGCGTCCAGCTCGCGCAGCCGGTCACGGTACGCGGCCACGGTGAAATCGGGGACCATCCAGATCACCTTGCGCAGGAAGTACACCACCGCCCCGATGTCGCGGAACTCCATCCGCAGCCGCTCGGAGCGCAGGTCCACCACTTCCAACCCGGCCGCCTCCGCCTCGCCGCTCTCCAGCTCGGGGCGGCGGCCCTCGCGTGCCGCCGGTTGCGGCCCGAGGAAGTACTCGACCAGCTCGAAGGCGGACGCCGGGCCCACGTGCTGGGCGAAGTAGGTGCCGCCGGGCCGCAGCACCCGGGCGATCTCCGTCCACCAGGCCCGCACCGGGTGCCGGCTGCTGACCAGGTCGAAGTCCTCGTCGGCGAACGGCAGGGGCGGCTCGTCCGGGTCCGCGACCACCACCGCGCCCAGCGGGTGCAGCAGCCGCGTGGCGCGGGCCAGGTTGGGCGGCCAGGACTCGGTGGCCGCGAGCACGGGCGGGCTTCCGCCCAGCCGTACGGCGCCGGCGAGTACCTCGCCGCCACCGGTCTGGACGTCCAGCGCCGCCGTCGCCCTGCCCAACCGTCCGGCCAGCAACCGCTGGTAGCCCCAGGAGGGCCGCTCCTCGGCGGCCCGGCCGTCCAGCCAGGAGAAGTCCCAGCCATCCACGGACACGGACTCCGCCTCGCTGATCAGCTCTTCGAAGGTGCGCATGCCCGCATCATCGCGGCGACGGTGCCACCGGGCCAGTGGGATTGCTCGCCGCCCGTCTCCTGCGCCGGCCGGGGCGGTCTGGCCTGTTGGGGCGGGTCGGCCCATGCACCGGTCGGGCCCGTCGGACTCCTGGGAATGGCCCGGTCCCGTCCGGACGGTCAGCGGCGTCGAGTCGACTGGGAGTCCGGCAGGTACCGGCGGACGGCGCCCTCCCGCAGCTCCCGATGCCCGGCGGCGAACAGCCCGCTCACCGTTTCCGAGCCACCGCCGTCCGCCTCGAAGGCGACCAGGAAGGAGACCAGGACACCCGGCTCCTCCCCGCACTGGCGCTCCACCAGCCACAGCTCCCCCGCAGGCCAGAACCGGCCCCCCAATCCCACCAACTGCCCGCCGGCAGCTCGACAACCCCGGCCGCCGCCCCTGCCGGCCGTTCGGGCTGTCCGGGCTGTCCGGGCTGTCCGCGTCGCCCCGACCATCCGGGCCGACCCAGGCGCCGCCGCTGCGTGAGGCGGAAGCCCGTCCGACCGCTCCTCGCCCGCCACCCGTTGGACGCCTCCTTCCCCTCCGCGGTCCCGAAAACCGGTACCCCGCTCGACGCGCCCGGGCGAGGATTGCGCCGTGGCGAACGGGCCGGTCACCACCGCCCGCTCGGGGCCGCACCGTGGCCGGGCCGTGCCGTCGCCACGCCGCCCGTACCAGTCCCGACGGCCACGTTGCCGCGTCCACCGCCCTCCCGTGGAGACCTGCCGCCATGACCCAGTCCGACCTCGGCCGCTTCTACGACGATTTCGCCGACGGCTACCACCTGCTCTACGCCGACTGGAACGCCTCGATCGCCCGCCAGGGCTCCGCTCTGGACGCCCTGATCCGCACTCACCTCGGCGACGGTCCAGCCGAGGTGCTGGACTGCGCGTGTGGCATCGGCACCCAGGCGGTCGGCCTGGCCGCGCTCGGCCACCGCGTCACCGGCACCGACCTCAGCCCGGCCGCCGCCGCCCGCGCCACCGCAGAGGCGGCCGAACGCGGACTCCGACTGCCGACCGCCGCCGCCGACATGCGCGAACTCCCCTTTCCGGACGACCGGTTCGACGTCGTCGTCTGCGCAGACAACTCGCTGCCCCATCTGCTGACGGCCGATGGCGTCCGCACCGCGCTCGGCGAGATGCGGCGGGTTCTGCGCCCGAACGGACTGCTGCTGGTCACCACCCGCCCGTACGACGAGCTGCGCCGCAACCGTCCCGCATCCACGGCGCCGCAGACCGCCGAGCACGACGGCCGCCGGTCGGTCGTCTTCCAGCTCTGGCAGTGGCACGAGGACGGCGAGCGGTACGACCTGGAGCTCTTCCGGCTCCTGCCGGACGACACCGGTCAGTGGCAGGTCTCCGTCCGCCGCTCCACCTACTGGGCCCTCGTCCAGGGCGAGTTGAGCACCTTCGCCACCGAAGTGGGCCTGTCCGGCGTCCGCTGGGAGCAGCCCGCCGACACCGGCTTCTTCCAGCCCGTCCTGATCGCCCGGGCACCCTGACACCCACCGGCCCCGCAGCCGACGGGCCGCAGCCGACGGGGTCGCTGTCGCCGGGGATCCGCCCGCCGCATCCGTTCGCGCGTTTGCGGCAGGGCACTTCCGCGCCCACGGTTTTGCCGATCCATGTTAATTTTTACTCATGCGAGTAAATCCTGACCCCGCACCGCCCGGCCGCGGCTCCGGCCGGAGCCTCACCACCGATGCCCGACGCGCCCAGATCGTCGCCGCCACGATCGAAACCGTGGCCGAACTCGGATACGCCCGCGCCTCGTTCGCCCAGATCGCGAAGCGGGCGAAGCTCTCCAGCGTGCGGCTGATCTCGTACCACTTCGAGGACAAGGAGGACCTCTTCCAGGCCCTCGTCGACACCGTCCAGGAGGCGGCCCGGGCCTTCATGCAGCCCCGCATCCAGGCGCGCCCGGAACCCGCCGCACAGTTGTCCGCCTACATCGAGGCGAACCTGGAGTTCCTGGCGGAACACCCGGTCGAGGTGCGGGCCCTGGTGGACGTCCTCGCCAACGCCCGCCGGGAGGACGGCAGTCCACTGGTCAGCTCGGCCGGTTTCGACACCCCCGTGGCGCGGCTGGTCGAGCACCTGCGGAACGGGCAGCTCAGCGGCGACTTCCGCCCGTTCGACGCCGAGGCGATGGCCACCGCGATCCGCGCCTCGATCGACGCGGCCGCCAACCGGCTGTCCGCCGGGGACGAGTTCGACGCCCGGGCCTACGGGCGCGAACTGGTCACCCTGTTCACGCTCGCGACCAGGAACGTGGAGGCGAAGTGACCCTGCACGCCGCCCCGCGCCGCGCCGCCGCCCTGTTACCCCTGCTGATCGATCTCGGCCTGCCACTCCTCTTCTACTACGGGCTGCGCACGGTGGGCGTGGACCAGTGGTGGTCACTGCTCTGGTCCGCCGCCGTACCCGCCGTCACCGTGGTGGTACGGCTGGTCCGGACCCGCCGCGTCGACTTCCCGGCCCTGCTGGTCCTCAGCATGATCCTGCTCGGCCTGGTGCTGTCCGCACTCACCGGAGACGCCCGCACCCTGCTGATCCGCGAAGCCTGGACGGGCATGCTCGGCGGGCTCATCGGAATCTGGCTGCTGGCCTCGGTCGCCTACGGCCGCCCGGCCCTGATGGTCGTATTCCGGTCCTTCGTACGGGCCAAGGCCGGCGAAGACGGGTTGCGCGCCTGGGAGGACCGCTGGGAGCAGGAGGCCGTGTTCCGCCACGGTCTCCGGGTGCTCACGGCCGTCTGGGGCACCGCCAGCCTGCTCAACGCCCTTGCCCAGCTGGCCTTCGCCTACCTCCTTCCTGTCGATGCCGCTCCGGCCGCCATGAACCTGAGCTGGCCGGTGATCGTCACGCCGCTGCTCCTGTTCCACCTCGGGTACACCAAGCGCCACGGCCTGCGGGCCTGACCGGATGGACCGAGCCGTGAGCCCGCGACGCTCACCGACGTGCCGCCAATTCCTCTCCCTCTCCCTGTTCTCCGTCCTCGGCAGCGCGCGATCGGCCGACGGGTCGGCCGTCTTCGCCGAGACGCGCACCTGCTCGCACCGTGCCGGCTCACTCGTCGACCCGTCGATGCAGCACCTGTGCACCCCGTGCGAGGGCACGGGACTGCTGCCCGCCTACCTGCGCACTCCGGCCGGACCGGCCCAGGCTCCGCCCCGCCCTCGTGCTCGTCAACGGCAGCGACGCCCAGAAACTCGACCTCTACTGCTGCGGTGCCCGCGCCGCGTTCGAACGCGGCTGGAACGTCCTCGTCCTGGAAGGGCCCGGCCAGGGCGCCCTGCCCTTCGAACACGGCATCCCGTTCCGGCCCGATTGGAGACACGTCATCCGCCCGGTCCTCGACCACCTCCTCCGCTCTCCGCTCGTCCCGCCCCTCGTCGCCCCCGACCGGATCGCGATGACCGGATCGCCATGACCGGCTGGAGCATGAGCGGCATCCTGGCCATTCGTGCCACGGCCTTCGAACCCCGTCTCGCCGCCGTAGTCGCAGACCCGGGCGCCGTCGACAACTGGCTCGGCGGGCCCGGGATCTGCACCGGCTCGTCGACGGAACCAGCAGCACCGCCAGCCCGGGCGGCACTGCCGCTGGCGACGGCAGCCCCAGTGACCCTGCCCCCGGCCGACCGGGAGGCCGTCAACCGGCTCTGGTGACAGACCGCCCTCCCGGAGCTCGGCCCCACCACTCCCCTCCTGGCCACGCACGCCGAGACCTTCGGCACCCGGGTTCCTCCGCGACGCCCGCGCCGGACGCGCACTCCAGGACTTCTGGGAACCCACCCCGACCATCCGACGGTTCCGCTGTGATGACATGGCCCACCTCGTCACCTGCCTGGTCCTGGTCCTCGGCTACGAGGCCGAAACCCTCGTCCCGGGCCAGGACACCCGGCTCTACCACCTCCTCCGTTCTCCCGAACACACACCGTCCTCATCGCCGCCCAAGACGCAGGCGACCACTGCGCCCCGTGGCGCCACAGCTCAGCAACACCGCGGTGCTCGGCGGGCTGGAACGGACCCTGGCGTGGGGCCCCTCAGCCGTCCGCCTCTCACCCCCTATCCGCCCAACGCCACCACCGCCTCCACGACCCGCCCCGCGCCGTCCTCCTTGGCCATCGCACGGGCCGCCTCCTGCGCCCGCTCACGCAGCCGCTGCTGCGCGACGGCCTTGCGGATGGCCTCCGCCAGCCGGTCGGCGGTGAGGTCGGCGAACCGGAGCGGAGCCGTCCCGGCGCCGAGCCTGGTGAGCCGGTCCGCCCAGAAGGGCTGGTCCGCCGCCACCGGGACGGGCACGCTCGGCACTCCCGCCCGCAGCACCGCGGCCGCCGTACCCGCACCCGCGTGGTGCACGACCGCCGCCATGCGCGGGAACAACCGGGCGTGCGGCAGTTCGCCCACCGCCAGCACGTCGTCGCCCTCCCCGGCGATCCCGGCCCAGCCCGCCTGCACCACGCCCCGGCCCCCGGCCCGCCGCAGGGCCTCCACCACCAACGCGCTCAGCCGCTCGCCCTGCCCCGCCGCCATGCTCCCGAAGCCGATGAACACCGGCGGCGGTCCGGCCCGCAGGAAGGCCTCGACCTCGGTCGGCAGCTGGTAGCCGTCCGCCACGTACGGCCACCAGTTGCCGACGACCCGCAGTCCCCTCCGCCAGTCGGCCGGTCGGGGCACGAGGTGCGGGCTGAATCCGTGCAGCACCGGCCAGTCCGCCCGTCCCACCGCCCTCCGGCGGGCGGTCTGGGCGACTGCCGGGAGGCCCAGCCGCGACCGCAACCGGCGTGCGGCCTCGGCATGCAGACGGTCGACGACCCGCTGGCCGAGCGCCCCCGCCGCCCGGTTGCCCCAGCTGCCCAGGGAGCGGCCGCCCCCGACGACCGGCGGGAACTCCCTCGTCGGCAGGGTGGGTTGCAGGTAGACCCCCATGCTGGGCACACCCATCGCCTCCGCGAGGTGCCATCCCAACGGCGCGGTGGTGGTGCTCAGCAGGAGCAGGTCGGCTCCGGGCGCAGCGGCGTCCATGAGCCCGTCGCCCAGCTGCCCGATGAAGGCGGCGGCCCGCGCCAGCAGTTCGGAGCGCCCGCGGGGTGACCCGGTGCCCGTTCCGCGCGGGTCGGCCGGGAGCGGGCGGAAGCCGAGGCCGCTGTCGGCCACCAGCTCGCGGAAGGTCTCGGGCGCCGCGAGCGCCACCTCGTGCCCCGCGCCGCGCAGGCGGGCGCCGAGCCCGGTGTAGGGAGCGACATCACCGTGGGAGCCGGCGGCCATGACGAGGATCCTCACCCGGCCGCCTCCGGTCCGCCCGCGCCGTGCCGCTCGGCGTTGGCGCCGATCGCCGTACGGAGGTAGCCGGCCAGTCCCGGGCGCTGGTCGACCGGCGGGACGACGAGGGCGAAGGCGCGGGCGTCCGCCTCGTAGTCGTCGGCGATCCGGCAGTGCATCTCCGGCGGGCAGGGCGTGAACCACCGGGTGATGTGCTGCCGGTGCTCCTCGGCGAGCTCCAGCAGTGTCCGATGGTCGGCCGGCAATCCCTCGTCGAAGGCCTCCAGCAGTCGACCTCGCCATTCGGCGGCCTCCGCCATCAGCTGCTGCCAGTCCTCCTTGGAGTGGGTGGCGGCACGGGCCAGCGCCTCCTGGTGACTGTCCCGCTCGCCCCACTTCAGGTGGGCGTCGGCGGCGTAGCTGAGGTCGAAGACGACGTCGCCGAAGACCTCGAAGCGCTCCTCCGGGGTCAGCTCGACCCCGGTGCGCTGCACCTCGATGGCCCGCTCGGCGACGTCGACGAGCTTCTGCAACCGGGCGATCTGCTCGGTGAGCACCTGACGCCGCGCCAGCAGGTGGTCCAGCGCGCTGGCCTGCGGGTCCGCCAGGATGTCGGCGATCTCGTCGAGCGGGAAGCCGAGCTCCCGGTAGAAGAGGATCTGCTGGAGCCTGGCGAGGTCCGCACCGTTGTAGAGCCGGTAGCCGGCCGGGCTTCGCTCACTGGGCGAGAGCAGCCCGGACCGGTCGTAGTGGTGCAGGGTCCGGATCGTGACTCCGGCGAAGCCGGAGACTTGTCCCACCGACCAGCTCATGCGTCCCTCCGATCATCCGTTCGTTCGCTGCGCCCCACCGTGCGGCCTGACGTGGGGTAAGGGTCAACACGCGCAGCTCGCTCCGGATGCCGGAGGCGTCCGTGGTCAGGTCTCGCGCTGCGGGTGGTAGGCGGACTCGGGTATGCCGAAGGTCCAGGCGACCCCAGCACGCGCGGTGCGGGTGGTCGGGGGGACGCGCAGCCAGTAGGTGCGGTGGGTGCCGTCCGGTTCGGGGGTGGAGTTGACCACCTCGACCATCACCACCGGCTCGTCGTCGGGCAGGACGATCCGCCAGAGCACACCGGTCTCGTCCCGGTGGACGGGCTCGGCACCGGAGTCGGCGAGGTAGCGCTCGTAGCCGTAGTGCTCCAGCAGGACGCGGCGCAGCTCGGCGTTCTCCTCGGTGCGAATCCGCTCGACCGTCACCTCGGCCAGGCCCGCCAGGAACTCCGGCGGGACGGGCATGCCGCGCCAGGCGTGGAGGGCGAAGCCGTCGGCGTACTCCAGGGCGGGCCCGTCCGCCCGGTCAAGCCGCCCGGCCTCGTCACGGTGCAGGGCCGTCGGCCGTTCGCTGAGCAGGGCCACGCCGCGGTAGGGCCACCACCAGCCGACCTCCCAGGCCAGCTCGGCGAGTGGTGCGACCGCCTCGGCACTCGTGCCGGCGGCCTCGAAGGCGGCGAACCACGGCGCGTCGTGCTGGCCGCGCACGGCGTCCAGCAGGGCGAGCCGGACGGTGGTGCGGCGGGCCCGCGCCGCCTCGGCCACGGCGGTGTCGGCCTCCTGGTCGGCCTCGGGGGCGAGCCGGTCGAGCACGGCGTTGCGCAGCCGGTCGGCGAGCGGGGTGGTGACCGGGCCGAGTTCGCCGCCCGTGAGGGCCCAGTGACCCGCCCACCCGGTGGTGCCGACCTGCTCGACGGCCCTGCGCCGGGCCTCCTCCCAAGGCCGGGTGCGCACGGCCTCGCGCACGCTCTCCGCGCCGGCGGCCCGCAGCTCCAGCGCCACCTCGGTCGCGGCGAGCGGCGAACCGAACCAGTGGACCGCCTCGGGCTCGGGCAGTCCCGCCGCCCGGTAGGCGGCCCGGACGGCGCGTTCGGCCACCGCCCGGTCGCCCGTCCCGGTGGCCGCCGCGGCCGCCCGCCAGCGGGCCGTGACCCCGGCCGGCCCGGGCAGTTCCCGCGCGCCCGTGCGTCCGCCGTGGACCTCGTCGTGGATCACCGTCTCCATCCCTGCTCCGTTCCCGGTCGGGCTCCCGCCCGCCGTCCGTTCCCGTTCCGGGCCGCGGCCCCGGCCGCGCCCCGCCCTCGTGCCCCGTCGTGGTCCGCCCCTTTCGGCGCGGAGCGGTGATCAGTCGGCGACCACCCGCACCGCTCCCGGTACGTACTCGCGCTGACGGACCACCCGGTACCAGCCCTTGGGCAGCGGTATCGCCGCGTGCTCCTCGTGCACCACCCGGCCGCCCTCGGGCAGGCGCAGCCAGCCGGCGCCGAACGGCCCGGCCTCACGGCGCAGCTCGCCGGGACCGACGACGGCGTGCGCGTGTCCGGTGACCTCGCCGAGGGCCAGCACCATCCGGCCCCGCGCGTCCCGGGGCTGCACGGCCAGCTCCGCCGCCCTCGGCGGCACCGCGCTCTCCTCGACCGGCACGATCAGCACATCGCCCTGGCGGTACATCAGTCCTCCCTCGCCGTACGGCCGGACCCCGGCGGACGCCGGAACCCACGGCTCCGCCGCGCCTGCCGCGGTCACTCTCCGGAGCCAGGACCCGAACATAGAGCAAGGGTCTGACAACGCGCCCGGGTGGCGCCCCGGCCACCGGATTGTCAGTCCCGGCTGGTAGACAGTTGTTCGGCCCAGACCCCAGAGGAGCAGCGCATGACTGTCAACGACCACATCGAGCGGTTCCACGGTCTTCCCGTCTTCGACTTCGTGGAGGCCTTCGAGGAGGCCGAGGAGAAGGGCGGATCCGACACCGCCCGGCTGCCGGAGGCGGACGCGGTCGCCTGGCGGATCAGGCTCGAGTACGAGTCCGAGGCGACGTTCGTCGAGCGCTGGGAGCAGTTCCTCGGCGCCGTCGACGCGGCGCGGGTCAGCGCCCTGGTGATCGGCCAGTGGTCGCCGGAGGAGCCCGACAGCTTCCGGGAGCCGATGGAGGCGATCATCGCCGCCGCCGGCCGGCTGCCCGCCCTGCGCGCGCTGTTCGTCGGCGACATCACCTACGAGGAGTGCGAGATCTCCTGGATCCAGCAGTGCGACGTCACGCCGCTGCTGACGGCCTTCCCGCAGCTGGCCGAGCTGGTGGTGCGAGGTGCCTCGGAGGACTGGGACGGCAAGGGCGGCCTGGCCCTGCAGCCGTTGCGGCACGAGGCGCTCAGGGCGCTGCGCTTCGAGGCCGGCGGCCTGCCGGGCGCGGTCGTGCGGTCGGTGGCGGGCTGTGACTTCCCGGCCCTGGAGCGCCTGGAGCTCTGGCTGGGCGTGGCCGGTTACGGCGGTGACGCGACGATGGACGACCTCGCGCCGTTCCTGGACGGCACCCGCTTCCCCGCGCTGCGCCACCTCGGGCTCCAGAACAGCGAGTTCCAGGACGACATCGCGGCGGCCGTCGCGCACGCCCCCGTGGTCGCCCGGCTGGAGTCGCTCAACCTCTCCATGGGCGTGCTGACCGACCAGGGCGCCACCGCGCTGCTGGAGGGCCAGCCGCTCACCCACCTGCGCGCCCTCGACCTGCACCACCACTTCCTCACCGAGGAGGTGCAGAAGCGCCTGCGCCAGGCGCTGCCCGGGGTGGAGGTCGACCTCTCCGAGCCCGGCAAGCCCGACGACCAGTGGCGCTACGTCGCCGTGGCCGAGTAGCCGTCAACGTCCCGCCGTCGGATCGACCGACTGACCGCCCCCTGCCCGACTGACCACCAGGATCCGACATGTCCATCTCCCGGCACATCGAACGCTTCCACGACCTGCCGATCCACGAGTTCGTCCCCGACGACACCCGACAGCGGCCGGCCGCCGGCGCGGTCGCCTGGCGGCTCGCCCTCGCGTACCGGTCCGAGCAGGACTTCGCGCAGCTCTGGCAGTCCTTCCTCCGCGAGGTCGACCCGGCCGGTGTGCGCGCCCTGGTGATCGGTCCCTGGTGGGACTGGAAGGAGGGCTACGGCCCGGTCGGCCCGGTGATCGAGGCGCTCACGGCCGCGGCCGGGCGTCTTCCCGCGCTGGAGGCCCTGTTCCTCGCCGAGGTGACGTACGACGAGTGCGAGGTCTCCTGGCTCGTGATGGACGACATCACCCCGCTGCTGGCCGCCTTCCCGACGCTGAGGTCGCTGACCGTGCGCGGCGGCACGGACCTCGGCCTGGATCCGGTCCGGCACGACGCGCTGACCACGCTGCGCTTCGAGTCCGGCGGCCTGCCGGCCACCGTGGTCCGCGCGGTGGCCGGCTCCGAACTGCCCGCGCTGGAGCACCTGGACCTCTGGCTCGGCGTGGACGAGTACGGCGGTGACGCGACGATCGACGATCTGGCACCCTTCCTGGACGGCTCCCGGCTCCCGAAACTGCGCCACCTCGGGCTGGCCAACAGCGAGTTCCAGGACGAGATCGCCGCCGCCCTCGGCGACGCCCCGGTGGTCGCCCGGCTGGAGTCGCTCGACCTCTCCATGGGCGTGCTGACCGACGAAGGAGCCACCTCGCTGCTGGAGGGCCAGCCGCTCACCCACCTGCGCGCCCTCGACCTGCACCACCACTACCTGAGCGAGGAGATGCAGCAGCGGCTGCGCGAGGCGCTGCCCGGGGTGGAGATCGACCTCAGCGAGGCCGAGGGCGACGACCCGGACGACGAGGAAGACCGCTACGTCTCGGTCTCCGAGTAGGCGGGCGACGAGGCGATGACCGTGCAGCTGACCGTCCTCGGCAACCCGGGGCACCGACGGGTGACACTGTTCGCCGCCGCGGCCCGGGCCGCCGGGCTGCCCGAGCCCGCCGTCCTGCCCTGGCTGGACGTGCTCGGCGGCCGGTACCGGCTGCCCGGGGGAAGTCTGCTGCGCATCGAGTCGCCCGGCGAGGAGCCCGAGGTCGACCGGCTGCTGCGCGGCCCGGCACTCGGCCCCGGCTACGCGCCGACCAGGGTCGAGGGCACGGCCGCCTGGTACGCCGGGATCATGGCCGCGCTGCGCGGGCTCGCCGCCCGGCCCGGTGTCCGGCTTCTCGGCGATCCGGAGGAGATCGCCGTGATGTTCGACAAGCGCCGGGCGCACGCGCTGCTCGCCGGAGCCGGGGTGCCGGTGCCCAGGGCGCTCGGCGGTGAGGTCACCGGCTGGGAGCACCTGCGCGAGCGCCTCGCCGCAGCGGGTCTGCGCCGGGTGTTCGTCAAGCCCGCGCACGGTTCCTCCGCCTCCGGGGTGATGGCCCTTGAGTTCGGGCCGCGCGGGCAGCTGCTGGCCACCACGTCCGTGGAGCTCGCCGACGGCCGGTTGCACAACTCGCTGCGGGTGCGCCGCTACCGCGACGAGCGGGAGGTCGCCACGATCGTCGACGGCCTGGCCCCGGACGGGCTGCACGTCGAGCAGTGGATCCCGAAGGCCTCGCAGTCCGGCCGCTCGGCGGACCTGCGGGTCGTGGTGGTCGCCGGCCGGGCCACCCACGTCGTGGTGCGCACCAGTGGCCAGCCGATGACCAACCTGCACCTCGGCGGCGCACGCGGCAGCGTCGAGCGGGCCCGGGAGGCCGCCGGACCGGCCTGGCCCGCCCTGCTGGAGACGGCCGAGCGCGCGGCGGCCTGCTTCCCCGGCTCGCCGATGGTCGGCGTCGACGTCCTGCCCACCGCCGGCTGGCGGCGCGCCCTGGTCGGCGAGGTGAACGCCTTCGGCGACCTGCTCCCCAACCTCACCGGCCTGCCCGGCGGCCCCGCCGAGGGCCTCGACACCTACGGCGCCCAGATCGCCGCGCTCACCGCTCCCTTCCCGTCGTCGTTCCCGGCGACGGACCACCAGATCACGGAACCCGCTCGATGAACCACCAGACCACCGCCCCGGCCCCCGACATGAACGCGGTCGTCGGCACCCACGACCTGCTCCTGGTCACCCTCGACACGCTCCGCTTCGACGTCGCCGAGGAGCTGGCCGCCGCCGGCCGGATCCCGAACCTCGCCGCCGTCCTCCCGGGCGGCCGCTGGGAGCGCCGGCACGCGCCGGGCAGCTTCACCTACGCCTCCCACCAGGCGATCCTGGCAGGCTTCCTGCCGACCCCCGCCTCCCCCGACGGCCCGCACCCGCGCCTGTTCGCGGCCCGCTTCGCCGGCTCCGAGAGCACCGCCCCGCGCACCTGGGTGTTCGACGCCCCCGACCTGCCGACGGCCCTGGCCGCGACCGGGTACCGCACCGTGTGCATCGGCGGCGTCGGGTTCTTCAACAAGCAGGGTCCGCTGGGCTCGGTGCTGCCCGGTCTCTTCCAGGAGAGCCACTGGGCGCCCGAGCTGGGGGTGGCATCGCCGACGTCCTTCGAGGAGCAGGTCGCCCTGGCCGAGCGGGTGGCCGCCGAACAGCCCGCCGAACAGCCGCTGTTCCTCTTCCTGAACGTCTCGGCACTGCACCAGCCGAACTGGTTCCACCTGCCCGGCGCCACCCGCGAGCACGGGGACTCCCGGGCCAGCCACGCCGCCGCGCTGGAGTACGTGGACGCGCACATCGGCCGGCTGTTCGCCGCCATGAGCGCCCGCCGCCCCTGCTTCGCGATCGTCTGCTCCGACCACGGCACCGCGTACGGCGAGGACGGCTACACCGGGCACCGGATCGGCCACGAGGTCGTCTGGACCGTCCCCTACACGCACTTCACCCTCCCCGCCCGTGCGGCGGAGGCCACCGCGACCACCGAGGAGCGCGCATGACCACCGCACCCCCGCGCCCCGACTCCCCGTACCAGTCGTACGTCTACGCCTACCCCCACAAGACGGCCTACCGCCCGCTGCCCGCACGCCCGCTGCTGCGCGAGCTGTGGGAGGGCGAGGCCCAGCACGCGCTCTCCCTCTACCTGCACATCCCGTTCTGCGAGGTGCGCTGCGGCTTCTGCAACCTGTTCACCCGGATCGGCAGCCCCGAGGGCCTGACCACGGCCTACCTGGACGCCCTGGAGCGCCAGGCCGCGGCGGTGCGGGCGGCGCTGGACGAGGGCGCCCGGTTCGCGCTGGCGGCGTTCGGCGGGGGCACTCCCACCTATCTGACGGCCGGTGAGCTGGAGCGGCTGTGTGACATCGCCGAGCGACGGATGGGTGCCGACCTGCGGGCGATACCGCTCTCGGTGGAGGCCTCGCCCGCCACCGCGACGGCCGACCGGCTGGAGGTGCTGGTCACTCGGGGCACCACCCGGCTGAGCCTGGGCGTGCAGTCCTTCGACGACGACGAGGCGCGCTCCGCCGTCCGCCCGCAGAAGCGGGCCGAGGTGGAGGCCGCCCTCGGCCGGATCCGCGCGGCCGGGTTCCCGGTGCTCAACATCGACCTCATCTACGGCATCGACGGCCAGACCGAGGCGAGCTGGCTCCGCTCGCTGGAGACCACCCTCGCCTGGCAGCCCGAGGAGCTGTACCTCTACCCGTTGTACGTCCGCCCGCTGACCGGCCTGGCCCGGCGCGGCGAGCAGGAGAGCAGCGCCGCCTGGGACGCACGCCGGCTCGCGCTCTACCGGGCCGGCCGCGACCACCTGCTCGCCCACGGCTACCAGCAGGTGTCGATGCGGATGTTCCGCCGCGCCGCCTCCCCGCAGGCCGGGGCGAGCGAGTACGCCTGCCAGACCGACGGCATGGTCGGCCTGGGCTGCGGTGCCAGGTCCTACACCTCGCGGTTGCACTACTCGTTCGACTACGCGGTGAACGCCACCAAGGTGCGCGGCATCATCGACGACTACGTCGCCACCGCGGACTTCGACCATGCCGAGGTGGGCCACTGGATGGGCGGCGCGGAACCGCGCCGGCGCCATCTGGTGCAGTCCCTGCTCCAGGCCGACGGCCTGTCGCTGGCGGAGTACCGGGCCAGGTTCGGCAGTTCACCGGCCGAGGACTTCCCGGCCGAGCTGGCCGAGTTCGCCGAACGCGGCTGGCTCGCCGAGGGCGACGCGCGGTCCCTGCGGCTCAGCCCCGAGGGGCTGGCGCACTCGGACGCCGTCGGGCCGATGCTGTTCTCACCCGAGGTCCGGGCGCTGATGGCGGAGTACGAGACGAAATGACCTTCCTCGGCATGCCCTCTCCGTCCCCCGTGCCCGGCCTCGCGCTCTCACCCGCGCCCTCGACGTCACCCGAGGGGGGCGCGCGGGACCTCACCCTGCTCTACCGCGGTCCGCTCGCCTCCTGCGACTACGACTGTCCGTACTGCCCGTTCGCCAAGCGGCGTGACAGCCCCGATCAACTACGGGCCGACCGCGCCGCGTTGGCGCGCTTCACCGGCTGGGCCGCCGAGCGCGCGGGCACCGGCGACACCCTGTCGCTGCTGTTCACCCCCTGGGGGGAGGGGCTGGTGCGCTCCTGGTACCGCCGCGCGCTGGTCGATCTCAGCCACCTGCCGCACGTCCGTCGCGTGGCGATCCAGACCAACCTCAGCTGCCGCACCGGCTGGCTCGCCGAGGCGGACCTCGACACCCTCGCCCTCTGGGTGACGTTCCACCCCGGCCAGGTCACCCGCGACCGCTTCCTCGCCAAGTGCCGCGAGCTGGACGCACTCGGCGTGCGCTACAGCGTCGGGGTGGTCGGCAGGCCCGAGCACCTCACCGAGGCCCGCCGGCTGCGAGCCGAGCTCAGCGAGGGCGTCTACCTCTGGGTCAATGCCGCCGAGGGCCTCCGCTACACCGACGCCGAAGCCGACCAGTGGACCGCCGTCGACCCCCACTTCGGCTACAGCCGGCATGCCCACCCCAGCGCCGGGCTGCCGTGCCGCACCGGCGAGTCCGTACTGTCGGTGGACGGCGACGGCACCGTACGCCGCTGCCACTTCGTCCGGGACGTCCTCGGCAACCTCTACGACGGCAGCTACCGCTCCCGACTCCGGTCGCGCACCTGCCCGTTGCCGGTCTGCGACTGCCACATCGGCTACGTCCACCTGGAGACCCTGCCGCTCTACGAGCTGTTCGGCGCGGGAGTGCTGGAGCGCGTGCCGCACGGCTGGCCAGGAGGGCGGTGATAAATCGGTTGCCAACCGGCCACGCAGTGTGAAAGCGTACGAACAACCGCGCAGGACCAGCAGGTTAGGAAAGGAGGCCCGCAGATGATCAGTGGCATACGACTCGCCGTCGTGCCGGGCCTCGTACTCGGTGACACCCCGGCTCGCGCTTCGACGCGTGAGCCGCACCCGGCCTGACGCCCGCGCCCGCCGTCCCGGCGGCGCCACCACCCGACGCGCCCGCTGGTCACCTCCTCGTCGAAGTGCTCTTCGTGCCCCCTGCACGCTCGACCACGAGGAGCCCCGGTGTCCGACACGCATCGGCCCAGCATTGCCACCCTGCCCACCAGCTCCGCCCTGCGCGCACCCTGGCACAGCGAGAACGGCACGCCTCCACCGCGCCGCCTGATCGCCGCCGACGACACCCTTCGCGCCGAGGCCGCCTACCGGCTGGCCTGTGAGGGCACCGCCCTGCTCTGGCAGGGCGACTACCCCGGCGCGCTCCGACTCCTGCACGCCATGCGCCGCCGCGCCGAGCGGCGCCGACCCCGACGTACGCCCGCCTCCCCGGCCGAGGCATTCCGACAGCACCGACAGGAGCGCGCCCGCCTGGCGCGTGTCCTCGGCCTGCTGCTGGTACCGCTCGACGCGGGTCACCGCGTCCCGCTCCACCGGGCGCCCGATGTCCGCGAGGCCTGCTCGGCGGCCTACGGACCGCTCCTTGACAACAGAATCGTGTCCCTGCGCGAACTCCTCGGTGTGATCGGCGCGCACCAGTGGCGCATCAGGGGCGTCGAGGTCCCGGCCCTCGGCGCCCGCATCCACCCGCACTACGGGGTCTTCCCGCCCGTCCGCGGCGAGTACGTCGACCTCGTCGCCCGGGCGCCGCTGCCGTCGGCCGCCCGTACCCACCCGACCGCCTACGACCTCGGCACCGGCACCGGGGTGCTCGCCGCGCTGCTCGCCCGGCGCGGCCTGCGCGAGGTCCTGGTCACCGACGCCAACCCACGTGCCCTCGCCTGCGCCCGCGACAACGCCCGCCGCCTCGGTCTCGCCGGCCGCATCGAGACCGCAGGCACCGGCCTCTACCCGCCCGGCCCCGGCCGGGCCGCGCTGGTCGTCTGCAATCCCCCGTGGCTGCCGGGACGGCCGAGCTCCACCCTCGACGAGGGCGTCTACGACCGGGACAGCCGGATGCTGCACGGCTTCCTCGACGGCTTGGCCGACCGTCTGCTGCCTGGCGGCGAGGGCTGGCTCGTCCTCTCCGACCTCGCCGAACGCCTCGGCCTGCGGTCCCGCGCCGACCTGCTCGGCGCCGTCTCCGGAGCCGGGCTGCGCGTCACCGGCCGGCTCGACACGGTCCCCCGCCACCCCCGGGCCACCGCGCCCGAGCGGGCCGAGCCCCTCCTCCGCGCCGCCCGTGCCGCCGAGGTTACCTCGCTCTGGAGGTTGGCACCCTCATGACTCCGGGCAACCCGCCGCACACGGCCCGCAGCGTCCGCCGGGTGACGCTCGATCCGATCCACACCCATCGTGAGGGCCGATCAGCACTGCGCAGCCGCCGTCGGTCCGCGTGCGACCGCACCGTGCGGCAGCCCGCCTTCGCGCCCCGCCGGTCCGGCCCACGGCCTCCCTGGGCGGCCCAGCGCCGACGTACCTAGCCTGGTGGTAGGAGGCGATGGACATGCTTGGAGACGCACCCCTGGTAGCCATCATCCCGGCTGCCGATCTGGCCCGCGCGAAGGCGTTCTACACCGACACCCTCGGCCTCAAGCTCATCGGGGAGAGCCCGCAGGAGCTCACCTTCCAGTGCGGCGGCACCGAGTTCGGCATCTACGAGACACCCAGCGGCGGCCAGGCCGCCCACACGCTGGCCAGCTTCAAGGTCACCGACCTCGACGCCGAGATGACAGCTCTACGCAACCGTGGCATCACGTTCGAGGACTACGACTTCCCCGGCCTGAGGACGGTCAACGGCGTTGCCGAGGCCGAGGGCATGCGCGCTGCTTGGTTCAAGGACAGTGAAGGAAACATCCTCTGTGTGAACGAACGCACCACCACCTGACGCCGGCCCGTCCCCGCCGACGTCGCGGCGACCGCTCCGGTCCCGTCGGCGCGGGCCTTCGGGCCAGTGCTGTCCGCGCTGACGTCCCCGGCCTCGATGCGGCGACCGTGCTCGGCGTACGAGCCCGGCACTACCGCCGCACGGCAGTGCGGGCATCGCCGAACGTGTGACCGGCAGGCCCGAGCCGAACGTGCCGGAGGAGGTCTCCTCGGCTGGCCCGTCGCACGGGCGTACGGCGGCGACCGGGGAATCGCCGCCGCCGCATCCGCTCACCTGCCGGGCCCGGCCGATCGGCCGGGCCCGGCAGGTGAGCGGATGCGGCCGCTACGGACGAAGAGGTCGCGCCGGGAAACGACTCCGTCTACGTCCGGGTGTCGAGCACTGGGTCGATGAAACCTTCGGAGGGCGAGGCCGCTGGTTCAACTCCTGTGCCAGCGAGACCTGCTGGACCTCCACCCTGGCTCCGGTCGCCGCACGCCTCCCACTCGTGTCGGGCGAGATCGGTGAGAACAGCTGCGGGCACGCGTTCGTCGACCGCGTCAGACCGGCCGACGCGGCGATCACCGTGCCGCTGCCGGCGCGCGGCGCCGTGCTCGGTGTCGTGGCTGGCACGGCGGGCCCGACGTCTCGCAGGTCCCGCACGCCCGGCGGTTCGCCGCCGAGCGGTTGGCCGCCTGGGGCCTGGAGGAGCCGGCCTTCGTCACCGAACTGGTGGTCGGCGAGCTGGTCACCAACGCCGTCGAGTACGGCGGGCCACCGATCAGGCTGCGGCTGATCCGCGACACCACGCTGATCTGCGACACCACGCTGACCTGCGAGGTCTCCGACGCCAGCGAGACCACGCCCCACCCGCGCCGGGCCCGCGCCTCCGACGAGGGCGGCCGGGGCCTGATGCTGGTCGCCCAGCTCACCCAGGGCTGGGGCGCCCGGCACACACCGGCGGCAACACGAGCTGGTGTGTGCAGACCATCGACCCGCGGTAGCGCGGCCCGCGGCAGGCCGCCGGTGGTACCCACCGAGACCCTGTCCGGGCGGATCGCCGGACAGGGCCTGGCGGCTGGCGACTGGCGGCTGGCGGCGTCAGGCGGTCGTGCAGGGGGTGCCGTCGAGGCTGAAGCCCGTGGCCAGCGCGACGTCACCGGTGTGGGTGGCCTGGAAGCCGAAGGAGGCCGACGCCCCGGGGACGATCGTCCTGTTGTACTCGACGTTCCCGGCGGTGACCCGGCCGGCCGACTGATCGATCACGGCGCTCCAGGCGGAGGTGACGGTCTGGCCGGCCGGCAGGTCGAAGGCCAGCTTCCAGCCGTTGACGGCGGTGGAGCCGGTGTTGGTGACGGTGAGGTTCTCGACCAGACCGGTGTCCCAGCTGCTGACCGATCCGGTCACCGTGCAGGAGACGGCGGGGGCCGGGGTGGACGGCGTGGAGGTGGGCGTGGGGCCCGGGGTGGACGGGGTCGGCGTGGGCGTGGCAGCCCCGCTGCCGAGGGCGGCGGCCGAGGCGGCGTAGGCGGGCTTCGCCTGGTAGTTGTCGTCGTACAGGGTGGCAGCGCCGTAGCCGGGGAAGGTCCCGGGGATCCACGAGTCGCGGTCGCCGACGCCCCACTGGGTGACGCCCACGCAGCCGCGCACGGCCAGGCAGGTGCTGATCACCGAGGCGTAGTCGCGCCCCTGCTGCACCAGGGCGGCGCTGGTCGCGGGGAGCTGCGTGCGGTCGTCCAGCTCGGTGATGGCGACCTCGACGCCGAGGGCGGTGAACCGCTCCAGATTGGCCTTCAGGGACGAGGGGACCTGGCCGACGATGAAGTGCGCCTGGAAGCCGACGCCGTCGATCGGGACGCCCTGGCTCTTGAGCGACTTCACCAGGTTGTACATGGCGTCGCTCTTGGCGTTCAGGCCCTCGATGTTGTAGTCGTTCAGGTACAGCTTGACGTTCGGGTCGGCGGCGCGGGCCGTGCGCAGCGCGTCGGCGACGAAGCCCGTGCCCATCGCGTTGTAGAAGGCGTCGGCGCGGAAGCTGCCGTTCTCCTCGAACATCTCGTTCACCACGTCCCAGGCGTAGAGCTTGCCCTTGTAGTGGCCCACCTCGTTGGTGATGTGGTCGCGCATCGCGGCCTGCACCTGGTTGCCGGGAAGGGCGTTCACCCAGGACGGCAGCTGGTTGTGCCAGACCAGGGTGTGGCCGCGCAGCCGCATCGAGTGGGACTGCGCGAAGGAGACGAGCCGGTCGGCGGGGCCGTAGTTGAAGCTGCCCCGCGAGGGCTCGATGGTGTCCCACTTCATCTCGTTGGCGGGGGTGAGCATGCCGAACTCGCTGCCCGCGACGGCGGTGAGGGCGGAGTTGTTCAGGTCGCCCTGGGTGATGGCGGTACCGAAGTAGATCCCCTGCGCCTCGGCGAGCGAGCGCAGGGTGGCCCCCGCCGCGCCGGCCTGGCCGGCCGGCAGCAGGGTCGCGGTGGACGCCAGGGCGGCCGCGGCGGTGACGGCGAGGGCGCCGGCGACGCGGCGGGAACGCCTCGGACGGGGGATGCGGAACGAACGCAATGACACCGGCGTGGTCCTTTTCTCTGTCGGGGTGGCGAAGAGCTGGACGTGCGGTGGGGCAGGTGGGCATGGGGCAGCGCGCCGGCGCACGGCACAGCGAGCTGCGGACCGGCCAAGAGGACTCGAAAGTTTCGGACATCTCGCCGATCCTTCGGGGACCCTAGGGCCCGTCCGACGCGCCGTCAACCGTTCGCGGGCGGGGCGGTGCTGCTGCGCTCGACCAGGCTGGTGGCCAGGTCCACCCGCAGCGTGCCGGGCCGCACCCCGCGGGCGAGGTCGATCACCAGCCGGGCCGCGGTCTCGGCCATCTCGGTCAGCGGCTGGCGCACGGTGGTCAGCGGCGGGCCCACCCAGCGGGCCAGCGGCAGGTCGTCGAAGCCGACCACGCTGAGCTCCTCCGGGACGCGCAGCCCCAGTTCACGGGCGGCCTCGTACAGTCCGAGCGCCTGCAGGTCGTTCCCGGCGAACACGGCGGTCGGCCGGTCCGGGAGGGTCAGCAGCTCCAGGCCGACCCGCCGTCCGGACTCGTGGTGGAAGTCGCCCTCGCGGACCAGGGCCGGGTCGTACGGGATGCCCGCCATGTCGAGCGCCGCCCGGTAGCCGTCGGCCCGGGCGCGGCTGCACATCATCCGGGCCGGGCCGCCGATCAGGCCGATCCGGCGGTGGCCGAGGTCGAGCAGGTGCCGGGTGGCGGCGAGGCCGCCGTCCCAGTTGGTGGTGCCGACGGCGGGCACGTCCTGGCCCGGGTCGCCGGCCGGGTCCATCACCACGAACGGGATGCCACGGCCGGCCAGTTGGTCCCGCTGGGCGCGGTTCAGGTCGGACAGCACCAGCACCACGCCGGTCGGCCGGCGGGCGAGCACCCCGTCGACCCAGGACTGGCCGGGGCTGAGCCGGCCGGCGGACTCGGAGAGCACGATGCTCAGCCCCTCCTCGCGCACTGCGTTCTCCACCCCGCGGATCACCTCCACCGCCCAGGCGCTCTCCAGCTCGTGAAAGACCAGCTCCAGCAGCGGGCTCGCCGGGCGGCCGCCACCGCGCCGCCGGTAGCCATGCCGGTGCAGCAGCTCCTCCACCCGCTCCCGGGTGGCCGGGGCGACATCGGCCCGGCCGTTCAGGACTTTCGAAACCGTCGGCGCGGAGACCCCGGCCTCCTGCGCGATCTCGGCGAGCGTCGCCGCTCTGGTCACGGGTTCCTCCTGCACTGCCCTGGCCGGGCGGACTCCGTCATGGGTGACCGTACGGCAGGGATGCTAGCCCGCCGCGGGGTTGGTCCGGTCCTGGTCGCAGCCCTTGACGGGCGGTCAGGACGGCTCTAGGTTTCCCACAACATTCGGTAACTCGCTCGAAACATTCGATAGAAGGCAGTGTATGCGATCGAGAATCGCCGCGATCACCGCGGCCACCGCACTCGTCCTGGGGATGACAGCTGCGTGCGGGTCCAGCGGCACCTCCGCCGACTCCGGCTCCGGGACGATCCACGTCCTGGTCTACGGCGACGCCGCCAACAAGGTCGAGAAGCAGATCGTCGAGACCTTCAACCGGACCTCCCAGGTCAAGGCGGTGCTCGACACCGTACCCGGCGCGGACTACCAGCAGAAGCTGCAGACCGTCATCAACACCCCGCGGGCCCCCGACGTGTTCTTCAACTGGGGCGGCGGCTCCATCCAGCCCTTCGTCAAGGCGGACCTGCTGCTCCCGCTGGACGACTTCATCGCCAAGGACCCGGGGCTGAAGGACAACTTCCTGCCCTCGGTGTTCAACTCCGCGGTGGTGGACGGCAAGCCGTACGGCGTGCCGATGCGCGGCACCCAGCCGGTACTGCTGTTCCACAACAAGAAGGTGCTCGCCGACGCCGGGCTCACCCCGCCGAAGACCTGGGACGAACTGCTCGACGCCACCAGGGCGTTGAAGGCCAAGGGGATCACCCCGATCGCCCTGGGCGGCGGCGACCGGTGGCCCGCCCTGATGTGGTTCGAGTACCTCTACGATCGGGTGGCCGGCCCCGGCCTGTTCCAGCGCGCGCTGAGCGGCGACCGGACGGCCTGGGAGAGCGAGGACAGCCGCAAGGCGCTGGCCGCCCTCAAGCAGCTGGTCGACGCCGGGGCCTTCGGCAACAACGCCGACTCCGTGAAGTTCACCGACGGCGGCTCCCCCGCCCTGGTCGCCAAGGGCAAGGCCGCCTTCGAGCTGATGGGCTCCTGGTACTACTCCACCCAGCAGGACGCCAACCCCGAGTTCGCCGCCTCCGGCCTCGGCTACTCGCCCTTCCCGGCCGTCACCGGCGGCAAGGGCGACCCGGCGGACGTCGTCGGCAACACCAACAACTTCTACTCCGTGCTGAAGAAGACCAAGCACCCGGAGGCCGTCGCGGCCTTCCTCAAGCTGATGTACTCCGAGGAGTTCGTGAAGGCGCAGCTCGCCATCGGCAACCTGCCGACCACCACCGGCACCGCCGACTTCCTCCACCTCTCGGCCAGCCCCGGCTACTCCAAGGACCAGTACGAGCTGGTCAAGGCCGCGCCCTCGTTCCAGCTCTCCTGGGACCAGGCCTACCCGCCGAGCGCCATGACGCCGATCTACACCGCCGTCCAGCAGTTCTTCGACGGCAGGATCGACGCCGACGGCTTCATCAAGGCCATGCAGGCCTTGCCGGCCTCATGACGCGCGGCACGCACTCCACGACGCGCTCCACCCGGTCCACGACGCGCGGCACGCGCTCCGGTGCGGGGGCGACCCGCCCGGGCTTCGTCTGGGCGGTGCCCGCGGGCGTGTTCTTCCTGCTGTTCGCGATCGTGCCGCTGCTGCTGGTCGTCGTGCTCTCCTTCACCAGCTGGGACGGCATCGGCCAGCCGCGCTTCAACGGCCTGGACAACTGGGCCGGCCTCCTCGACGACCCGGTGATGCTCCAGTCCGTCTGGACCACCCTGCTGCTCACCGCGCTCGGCGTGGTGACGCAGACGCCGGTCAGCATCCTGCTCGGCGTCTGGGCCGCCGGGCAGCAGCGCAACCGGGCCGTGCTCTCGGCGATCTACTTCGTGCCGCTGCTGCTCTCGGCGACCGCCGTCTCGGTGGTCTGGCGGGCCGTGCTCGACCCCAACTTCGGCGTGCCGGCCGAACTCCCCTGGCTGTTCGGCGACGGCAACCTGCTCGGCAGCCGCACTGGCGCGATCGGGGTGCTGACCTTCGTCGGCATGTGGCAGTTCACCCCGCTGCACGCGCTGCTCTACCAGGGCGGCGCCCGGGCGATCCCGCAGGTGCTCTACCAGGCGGCGGCCGTCGACGGGGCCGGCCGGGTGCGGCAGTTCTTCCACATCACCCTGCCGCAGCTGCGCAACACGATCATCACCTCGGTGATCCTGATGGTGGTCGGAGGCCTGACCACCTTCGACACGGTGCTGATCCTCACCCAGGGCGGCCCCGGCACCGACACCACCGTCACCGCTTACCACATGTACCAGAAGGCCTTCAAGAGCTTCGACTTCGGCGCGGGCTCGGCCATCGCCCTGGTCCTCGTCGTGGTCGCCACCCTGATCTCGCTCGCGGTGGTCCGGCTCTCCGGCTACGACCGGATGCGCGGTACGGCGGAGGGCATCTGATGCGCCGTCGCCCCAACGTCCTGGCCGGGTTCGGCTCCCTGGTGTGGCTGCTGCTGGTCGGCCTGCCGCTGTACGTGCTGCTGATCGCCACCTTCCGCACCCGCGCCGACTACTCCACCGAGGGCCCGCTGAATCCGCCGGCGCAGTGGACCCTGGACAACTACCTGGCCGACCTGTCGAACGGCTTCGGCCAGGACTTCCTCAACACCCTGGTCGTCACCGTCAGCGTGGTCGCCATCGTGCTGCTGGTCGTCCCGCCGCTCGCCTACGCCATCGTGCGCGCCCCCGGCCGGGCCACCGGCTGGGTGTTCCGGATGTTCCTGCTCGGCCTGGCGATCCCCGCCCAGGCGGTGATCGTGCCGATGTTCTACCTGATCAGCAAGAGCGGCCTGTACGACCACCTGATCGGGGTCATCCTGCCGACCGCCGCCTTCTGCCTGCCGGTCTGCACCCTGGTACTGACCGGTGCGATGCGCGACATCACGCCCGAGCTGTACGAGGCGATGACGATGGACGGCGCCTCCCCGGCCCGGGTGTTCCGGCAGCTGGTCCTGCCGCTGTCCAAGGGCGGCCTGTCCTCGATCGTGGTCTTCGCCGCGCTCCAGGCCTGGAACGGCTTCCTCTTCCCGCTGATCCTCACCCAGTCCGACACCACCAAGGTCATGACCCTCGGCCTGTACGAGTTCCAGACCGAGCACGGCGTGGACGTGCCCGGGCTGCTCAGTGCCGTGGTGCTGTCCGTGCTCCCCGTACTCGCCGTCTACCTGTTCGCCCGTCGCGCCCTGGTCCAGGGCCTGATGGGTGTGGGAGGAAAGTGAACCACCACCGCGACCCCGAGCCCGCGCCCCTCTGGCGGGACACCGCGCTCACCCCGGAGGCCAGGGCGGACGCCCTGATCGCCGCGATGACCCTGCGGGAGAAGACCGCCCAACTGGTCGGCGTCTGGGTGGGCGCCGGCGACTCGGGCGACGAAGTCGCCCCGCACCAGCACGAGATGGAGGAGCCGCCCGACCTGGACACCCTGCTGCCGTACGGGCTCGGGCAGTTGACCCGGCCGTTCGGCACCGCACCGGTCGACCCGGCGCTCGGCGCGCTCTCGGTGCTGCGCAGCCAGCAGCGGATCGTCGCCGCCAACCGCTTCGGCATCCCGGCGCTGGCCCACGAGGAGTGCCTGGCCGGCTTCGCCGCCTGGGGCGCCACCGCCTACCCCGTACCGCTGTCGTGGGGGGCCACCTTCAACCCGGAGCTCGTCCGGACGATGGCCGGCGCCATCGGGCGCGACCTGCGGTCCGTCGGGGTGCACCAGGGCCTCGCGCCGGTGCTCGACGTGGTCCGCGACGCCCGCTGGGGTCGGGTCGAGGAGACCATCGGCGAGGACCCGTACCTGGTCGGCACCGTCGCCACCGCCTACGTCCAGGGTCTGGAGGCCGCCGGGATCGTCGCCACCCTCAAGCACTTCGCCGGGTACTCGGCCTCCCGGGCCGGGCGCAACCTCGCCCCCGTCTCCATGGGCCCGCGCGAACGCGCCGACGTCATCCTGCCGCCCTTCGAGATGACCGTCCGCGAGGGCAGGCCCCGCTCGGTGATGCCCGCCTACACCGACACCGACGGCCTCCCCTCCTCCGCCGACGAGGCCCTGCTCACCGGACTGCTCCGGGACACCTGGGGCTTCACCGGCACGGTCGTCGCCGACTACTTCGGCATCGCCTTCCTGCACGCCCTGCACGGCGTGGCCGAGGACTGGACCGACGCCGCCCGGCTCGCCCTGACCAGCGGCATCGACGTCGAACTGCCGACCGTGAAGACCTTCGGGCAGCCGCTGCTCGACGCGGTCGAGGCCGGCGCCCTGCCCGAGGAGCTGGTCGACCGGGCGCTGCGCCGCGTCCTGGTGCAGAAGATCCAGCTGGGGCTGCTGGACCCGGACTGGAGCCCGGTGCCCGCCGCCCTCGCCGGCACCGACCCGGGCGACCCCGAGGAGCTGCGCGGCCTGGTCGACCTCGACCCGCCCGGCAACCGCGCGCTCGCCGCCGAGATCGCCGAGCAGGCCGTGGTGCTGCTGCGCAACGACGGCGCGCTGCCGTTGGCCGGGCCCGCCCGGATCGCGCTGATCGGCCCGAACGCCGACGAGCCCACCGCCGTGCTCGGCTGCTACTCCTTCCCCGTGCACGTCGGCACCCAGCACCCGAAGACCCCGCTCGGCATCGAACTGCCCACCGTGCGCGAGGCGTTGGCGGCCGAGTTCCCCGGCAGCGAGCTGCGCACGGTGCGCGGCGTGACGGTCGACGGCGAGGACACCGGCGGCATCGCCGAGGCGGTGCGGACCGCCCGGTGGGCCGACGTCGTGGTGCTCGTCCTCGGCGACCGGGCCGGGCTCTTCGGCCGTGGCACCAGCGGCGAGGGCTGCGACGCCGCCTCGCTCGACCTGCCCGGCCGGCAGCGGGAGCTGCTGGAGGCCCTGCTGGACGCCGGGACACCGGTGGTGCTCGCCCTGCTCGCGGGGCGGCCGTACGCACTCGGGCGCGCGGTCGCCGAGGCGGCGGCGATCGTCCAGTGCTTCTTCCCCGGCGAGGAGGGCACCCGGGCGCTCGCGGGCGTGCTCAGCGGGCGGGTCAACCCGTCCGGCCGGCTGCCGGTCTCCGTGCCCGGGCACCCCGGGGTCCAGCCGTCGACCTACCTGGCCGCGCGGCTGGCCCAGGCCGGCGAGGTCTCCAGCGCCGACCCGACCCCCGCCTTCGGTTTCGGCCACGGCCTCGGCTACAGCGAGTTCGCGTGGTCCGGGCTCGACGTGGCCGTGGCCGAGGCCGGCACCGACGGCGAGTTCCGGCTCGCCTTCGAGCTGCGCAACACCGGTGAGCGGACGGGCACCGACGTGGTGCAGTTCTACCTGCACGACCCGGTGGCCTCCGTGGTGCAGCCGGTGCAGCGGCTGGTCGGCTACCAGCGGATCCCGCTGGACGCCGGAGCCGGCTGCCGGGTGGAGCTGGCCCTCCCGGCCGACCTGGCCTCCTTCACCGGGCGCGACGGCCGGCGGACCGTCGAACCCGGGGCGCTGGAGCTGCGGATCTCCGCCTCCAGCACCGACGCGCGCTTCACCGTGCGGCTGCGCCTCACCGGTCCGATGCGCCCGCTCGACCACACCCGCCGCCTCCACCCGACCATCACCGTTCAGGAGCTCCCACCCATCCCCACCCCGTAGCGGAGGAATCCCCGATGCGCCGATCGAGCCGCCGACTGTCCCTGCTCATGGCCCCCGCGCTGACCGCCGTCCTGTTCGCGCTCCACCCCGCGTCCGCCCACGCCGCCGACCCCGCCACCGCCCCCGGCCTGCCGGCCAACGGGTTCTATGCCGACCCCGACTCCAGCGCGCAGCGGTGGGTCAACGCCAACCCCGGCGACGGCCGCGCCGCCGCGATCCAGGCGTCGATCGCCAACGTGCCGACGGGGCGCTGGTTCGGCAACTGGAGCGGCGCCATCGGGGCCGCGACCGGCTCCTACACCAGTGCGGCGGCCGCCGCCGGGAAGACTCCGATCCTGGTGGCGTACAACATCCCCAACCGCGACATCTGCGCCGGGCAGTCCGGCGGCGGGGCCGGCAGCGCCGCCGACTACCGGGCCTGGATCGCCGCCTTCGCCGGCGGCATCGGCAACCGGCCGGCGGTGGTCGTCCTCGAACCCGACTCGCTCGGCGACGAGAGCTGCATGACGTCGGCCCAGGTCGCGGAGCGCAACGGGCTGCTGACCGATGCCATCGCGCAGTTCACGTCGAAGGCTCCGAACGCCTGGGTCTACCTGGACGCCGGCAACCCGGCCTGGCTGAGTGCCGACACGATGGCCCGGCACCTGGCCGCGGCGGGGGTGGCCGGTGCCCACGGCTTCTCGCTGAACGTGTCGAACTACCTCACCACCGGGGAGAACCTCGCCTACGGCAACGCGGTCAACGCGGCCCTGCAGTCGACGAAGGGCTTCACCAAGCCGTTCGTCGTCGACACCAGCCGCAACGGCAACGGGTCCAACGGCCAGTGGTGCAACCCGGCCGGGCGCAGGATCGGCACCGCGTCGACCTGGGGCGGCGGCGCCGAGGGGCTGCTGTGGATCAAGGTGCCCGGCGAGTCCGACGGCAACTGCGGCGTCGGCGCGGGGTCGACCGCCGGACAGTTCCTGCCCGAGGTCGCGTACAAGATGATCTACGGCTACTGACCGTGGATCGCCGGCTCGGTCCTTGAGCAATGGCCCTCGGGCCGGACGGGCCCCGGAAACAGCCCCGCCGCGGTTCGCCCGTGGCGGGGCTCGCCCGCGCTCCCCTCAGCCGAGCCGCCTCACGGCAGTCATCGGACGCCTGATGGTGCGATGGACCGAGACCCGCACCCCGCACCCCGCGTCGGCCCCGGGGTCACCCCGCCGGGAGCAGGGTGGGGTCCGCCATGATGCGGCGGACCGTGGTCTGCGCCGCGCCCAGCACGGGACCGCGCCGGCCCAGGGCGGACGGCCGCAGCGCGTCCGGCGCCCAGGGCCGGACGGTGATCCGGTCGGCCAGTTCGGCCCGGACGGACGGCAGCAGCCACTCCGCCAGTTCGGCGTAGGTGCCGCCGAGGACCAGGCCGTCCGGGTCGATGAGGTCGACGGCGGACGCGAGGGCGAGACCCAGCGCCCGGCCGGCCCGGTCCAGCGCCGCCAGGGTCGGCACGTGTCCGGCTCCCGCCCGCTCGGCCAGCAGGGCGACCGGGTCGCCGCCCTCCGCCGGACCGGCCGGGCCCGGGCCGCCCTGCCCGAGACCGGCCTCGCGCAGCACGGCCGCCTGGCCCGCGTACTGCTCCAGGCAGCCGCGCCCGCCGCAGGCGCACCGGACGCCGTCCGGGTGGACGGGGACGTGCCCGAGCTCGCCGGCGAAGCCGCGGGCGCCGCGGAACAGCCGCCCGTCGATCACCAGGGCGGCACCGATCCCGGCATCGGCGGAGACGTGCACGAAGGTCTCCGCGGCCTGCTCGGCGTTCCAGTACTCGGCCAGGGCCCCGAGGTTGGCCTCGTTCTCCGGCTCGGGCACGGTGTCCGGGTCGGGCCAGTGGTCGGCGACGCCGACGGTGCGCCAGCCGAGGTTGGGCGCGCGCTCCACCCGTCCGACCGGCTCGTTCGCCACCGCCCCGGGCACGGCCAGGACCCGGCCCTCGACGCGCAGCCCGAGGCCGCGGGCCTCGGCCTCCGCCGCGGCGGCCAGTTCGGCGGTCTCCGCCAGCACCTGCCCGACCGGCCGGCCGGCGTTCGCCCGTTCCACCCGGCGCCACACCCGGGGTTCGCCGCGCAGGTCCACGACGCACGCGGCGAGGTGCGTGACCCCGATCTCCAGACCGAGGCCGGCCGGGCCCTCGTCGCTCACCGCCAGCGCGCGCCCGGGGCGGCCGACCCGTCCGTCGGAGGCGGTCTCCGCCTCGGTCAGCGCACCCCGCCCGATCAGCTCGTCGACCAGCGAGGAGACGGCCGCCCTGGTCAGGCCGACGCGGACGGCGACGTCCGCGCGGGACAGCGGACGGGCGAGCGGGTCGTGCGCGGCGACCGCGCCGAGGACCACCGAGAGGTTCCGCCGCCGCAAGTCCTGCTGCGACGCGGGCCCGTCGCCCTGGCTGTTCCTCGCTCTGCCGACCACGGTCACGCTCGCGCCCCTCCTACCGGTCCTCGGCCGGGGCGCCCTGCAAGGCCCCGGCCCGACGCAGGGTACCGCTGATCCGTTCGAGGGCGTCCGTGTCCCGGGCCACGGGCTCCAGCAGCGGGCCGTCGGCGGTGCGCCAGCGGCGGGCCACCGCGTCGGCGGGCTCGCCGGTCAGCAGCGCGGCGGCCTGGGCGGCCGCGCCGAGCGCGACCAGCTCCCGGGCGGCGGGCACCCGGACGGCCCGGCCGGAGAGCCGCAGGACGGTCCGCTGCCAGGCGCGGCCGCGGGCGCCGCCGCCGATCAGCAGCAGCGGCTCCTCGACCGACGGGTCCTCACCGCCCGCGCGCAGCACCTCGCCGAGGGCGGTGAGCAGGGCGTGGGCGGCGCCGTCGTACGCGGCCTGGAGCAGCTGCCCCGGCGTGGTGTCGTGGCGCAGCCCGTGGATCAGACCGGAGGCGCCGGGCAGGTCCGGGGTGCGCTCGCCGTCCAGGTAGGGCAGCACCACCGCGGTGCCGCCGGCCTCGACCTCCTCGCGGTCGCGGCCGAGCAGGGCGGCGAAGCGGTCGACGGCGAGGGTGCAGTTGAGCGTGCAGGCGAGCGGCAGCCAGCCGCCGAGGGCGTCGGCGAAGCCGGCGACCGTCCCGCTCGGGTCCACCGGCCGCTGCCGGCCGACGGCGTAGACCGTCCCGGAGGTGCCGAGGCTGAGCACCGGCTGCCCGGGCCGCAGGCCGAGCCCGAGGGCGGCGGCCATGTTGTCGCCGGTTCCGGCGGCCACCGGCATCCCGGCGCGCAGCGCCGTCCCCGGGCGCACCAGGCCGGCCCGCGCGCCCGGTCCGAGCACCCGCGGCAGCAGGGCCGGGTCGAGGCCGATGCGGTCGAGGACGTCCTTGTCGTAGCCGTCCGGCCCCCACCAGCCCGTCCCGGAGGCGTCGCCGCGGTCGGTCACCGCCTCCCCGGTCAGCCGCTCGGTGAGGAAGTCGTGCGGGAGGCGGACGGCGGCGACGCGGTCGGCGGCGGCGGGCTCGGTGGCGCGCAGCCAGGCCCACTTCGAGGCCGTGAAGGCGGCGGTCGGCAGACTGCCGGTGCGGCGGGCGATCTCCGCCGGGCCGATCGCGGCCCGCAGTCCGGCGGCCTGGGGGGCGGAGCGGACGTCGTTCCACAGCAGCGCGGGGCGGACCGACGCCCCGGCCGCGTCCAGGGTGACCAGGCCGTGCTGCTGGCCGGCGATCGAGACGGCGGCCGCGCGGGCGGCCCAGCCGGTCCGCACGGCGGCCTCCTCGAACGCCCGCCACCACTGCTCGGGATCGCTCTCCCGGCCGGCTCCCCCGCTGACGGTGTGCGGGGCGCGGCCCTCGCCCAGGACGGCGCCCGTGTCGATGTCGACGGCGAGGGCCTTGGTGGACTGGGTCGAGCTGTCGAAGCCGATCACGACACGCTGCTCAGCCATGCGTTCCTCCGGTGAGGGGGTTCCTTCTGACGTTCCGGCATACTAATTTGTTGAGAGCCCTGACAAACACCCCCTCGGCACGGAAACGGAGCCGCACCATGTCCAGCGACCCGCTCGCCCCCACCCCCGCGCACAAGTTCACCTTCGGCCTGTGGACCGTCGGCTGGCAGGGACGCGACCCGTTCGGCGACGCCACCCGCCCCGCCCTCGACCCGGTCGAGACCGTCCAGCGGCTGGCCGGACTCGGCGCCTTCGGCGTCACCTTCCACGACGACGACCTGATCCCCTTCGGCGCGGACGAGGCCACCCGCGAGGCGACCGTCAAGCGCTTCCGCGCCGCGCTGGACGCCGCCGGGCTGAAGGTCCCGATGGCGACCACCAACCTGTTCACCCACCCCGTCTTCAAGGACGGCGCCTTCACCGCCAACGACCGCGACGTGCGGCGCTACGCGCTGCGCAAGACGATCCGCAACATCGACCTGGCCGCGGAGCTCGGCGCCTCGGTCTACGTCGCCTGGGGCGGCCGCGAGGGCGCCGAGTCCGGCGCGGCGAAGGACGTGCGCACCGCGCTGGACCGGCTGAAGGAGGCCTTCGACCTGCTGGGCGAGTACGTCGAGCAGCAGGGCTACGACCTGCGGTTCGCGATCGAGCCCAAGCCCAACGAGCCGCGCGGCGACATCCTGCTGCCCACGGTGGGCCACGCCCTGGCGTTCATCAACGAGCTGGAGCGCCCCGAGCGGGTCGGCGTCAACCCGGAGGTGGGGCACGAGCAGATGGCCGGGCTCAACTTCCCGCACGGCATCGCCCAGGCACTGTGGCACGGCAAGCTGTTCCACATCGACCTCAACGGCCAGTCCGGCATCAAGTACGACCAGGACTTCCGCTTCGGCGCGGGGGACCTCCGGCAGGCCTTCTGGCTGGTCGACCTGCTGGAGTCGGCCGGCTACGACGGCCCCAAGCACTTCGACTTCAAGCCGCCGCGCACCGAGGACTTCGACGGCGTCTGGGCCTCGGCGGCCGGCTGCATGCGCAACTACCTGCTGCTGGCCGAGCGCTCCCGCGCGTTCCGGGCCGACCCGGAGGTGCGGGCCGCGCTCGCCGCCGCCCGGCTGCCCGAACTCGCCCTCCCCACCGCGCAGGACGGCCTGGCCGGGCTGCTGGCGGACCGCTCCGCCTTCGAGGAGTTCGACGTGGACGCCTCCGCCGGGCGCGGCATGGCCTTCGAGCAGCTGGACCAGCTGGCCCTCGAACACCTCCTCGGCGCCCGCTGACCGCAGTCCGCTCCCGGGGGGGGGGGGGGGGGGGGGGGGGGGGGGGGGGGGGAGGGGGGGAGGGGGGGAGGGGGGAGGGGGGGGGGGGGAGGGAGGTAGGTGAAGTTGCGGATGGGCGAAGGGGTGGA
>NZ_JBVITE010000004.1:124866-136166 GCF_055575155.1 Kitasatospora sp. NPDC034533 | reverse complement strand
AACCCCCGTCCGCCCACCCCCCCCCCCCCCCCCCCCCCCCCCCCCCCCCCCCCCCCCCTCTCCCCTCCCCCCCCCCCCCCCCCCCCCCCCCCCCGAGGTCCTGCAACACACCCCGCGGACAGCTCGCCTGACGTGACGTCAACAGCCGTTCTCGTTCGACGCCTTGACGCACCCCTCGCGAGGCTGGCTTGATGGAGCCCGTGGGAGCGCTCCCACTCGGAGGCCCCCACCTCCCGCAGCCACCCCCACCGAGGAAGGCCCCCACCCGTGCCTCCTGCCACCCCCGTTCGCGCCGTGCCGCGCCGCACGGCCGCCGTGCTCACCGCCCTCGCCCTGGCCGGCGGCGGCCTGACCGCCACGGCGGCCTCCGCCGGCGCGGCCACCCCGGCCGGCTCAGCGGCTTCGGCCGCCGCCGCCGACGTCCCCGTCCGGGTCAACCAGCTCGGCTACCTGCCGGACGGCCCCAAACGGGCCACCGTCATCAGCTCCGCCACCGCCCCGCTGGCCTGGCAGCTGCGGGACGCCTCCGGCGCGCAGGTCGCCTCCGGCACCACCGCGGTGCACGGCGCCGACCGGGCGTCCGGCCAGTCCACCCACCTGGTCGACTTCGGCGGGTACACCGGCACCGGCACCGGCTTCACCCTGGTGGTCGGCGGCCAGGCCAGCCACCCGTTCGACATCACGGCCTCGCTCTACGACGGCCTGCGCTCCGACAGCCTGTCCTTCTTCTACCAGCAGCGCAGCGGCATCGCGATCGACGCGTCGCTGGCCGGCGCCGCCTACGCCCGTCCCGCCGGACACCTGGGCGTGGCACCGAACAAGGGCGACACCAGCGTTCCCTGCCAGGCCGGGGTCTGCGACTACCGGCTGGACGTGCGCGGCGGCTGGTACGACGCCGGCGACCAGGGCAAGTACGTGGTGAACGGCGGCATCGCCACCTGGGAGCTGGTCAACTCCTTCGAGCGCGCCCACCGTTCCGGCGGCGACGCGGTGCTCGGCGACGCCACGCTCCGCGTACCGGAGCGCGGCAACGGGGTGCCTGACGTCCTGGACGAGGCCCGCTGGGAGCTGGAGTTCCTGCTGCGGATGCAGGTCCCGGCCGGCAAACCGCTGGCCGGCATGGCCTTCCACAAGGTGCACGACGACAAGTGGACCGCCCTCCCCACCAGGCCGGAACTCGACTCCGAGCAGCGCGAGTTGCACAAGCCCTCGACCGCCGCCACGCTCAACCTGGCCGCCACCGCGGCGCAGTGCGCCCGGGTGTACGCCCCCTACGACCAGGCCTTCGCCACCCGCTGCCTGGACGCGGCCAAGCGCGCCTGGGCGGCCGCCGAGGCCAACCCCTCGGTCCTCGCCCCATCGAGCGACAGCACCGGCGGCGGTGCGTACGAGGACTCCGACGTCTCCGACGAGTTCTACTGGGCGGCGGCCGAACTCCTCGCCACCACCGGCGAGTCGCAGTACCGGAACGCGGTGACCGCCTCGCCGCACCACACCAAGCCGGTGGACGGGTTCTGGTGGGGCGGCACCGCGACGCTCGGCCGGATCACCCTCGCGACCGTCCCGGGCGTCGCCCTGCCCGCCGAGGACGTGACCCGGCTGCGCGGCCTGCTGACCTCGGCCGCCGACCAGCACCTGTCCACCATGGCCGGACAGGGCTACCCGGTGCCGCTCGCCGCCGACGCCTACGTGTGGGGCTCCAACAGCTCCGTGGCCAACAACGCGATGGTGCTGGCCGTCGCGTACGAGCTGACCGGCGCGCAGCGCTACCGGGCGGGCGCGCTGGAGTCGCTGGACTACCTGCTGGGCCGCAACGCCCTGGACCGCTCGTACGTCACCGGCTACGGCGAACGCGCCTCCGAGAACCAGCACCACCGCTTCTGGGCGCACCAGAACGACGCCTCGCTGCCGCACCCGCCGGCCGGCTCCTTCGCGGGTGGGCCGAACGCGGGTCTGGAGGACCCGGTGGCCAAGGCGCAGCTCGCCGGCTGCGCACCGGCCGCGTGCTACATCGACGACATCGGCTCGTACTCCACCAACGAGGTGGCGATCAACTGGAACGCCTCGCTGGCCTGGCTCGCGGCCTTCGCCGCGGAGCGCACCAGCGGCGGCGGCACCCCGACGGCCTCGTGCGCCGTGACGTACGGGGTCGGCACCTCGTGGGGCAACGGGTTCACCGCGACGGTGACCGTGAAGAACACCGGCACCTCGACGGTCTCCGGCTGGACGCTCGGCTGGAGCTTCGCGGGTGACCAGCGGGTCACCTCCGCGTGGAACGCCACCGTGACCCAGTCGGGGAGCGCGGTGACCGCCCGCGACGCGGGCTGGAACGGCGTCCTCGCACCGGGCGCCTCCGCGAGCTTCGGCTTCCAGGCGACCTACTCGGGCAGCAACGAGGCGCCCGCCCGGTTCACCCTCAACGGCGCCGCCTGCGCCTGAGCGCCCGGAGGAGTGAACGGCCCGGCCCCGTCCCGCCGGACGGGGCCGGGCCGTTCGGCTCCGTCCCCCCGGTCAGCCGCGCGGGCGCCCGACGGGGGCGAAGGACGGGGCCGGTTCGGCATTCTGCAGCGGGGGCGGCCCTGCTCGGGCCATCAGGTGGCGGCCGGCGGGTCGACGACGCCGTACTCCGGGTCGATCGTGCCGCCGGGGAGGTTGCGGTTGCACTGCCCGTCGGGCCGGCCGACGGTCTTCACCCGCAGGTGGGCGTCCACGAGCGGGGTGCCGGTGTCGGCGGTGGGCCGGTTCCCGACGCCGCGGCCGGGCGGGGTCGCACCAGGTCTGCGGGTCGCCGGCGCACGTGCCGGGCGGCGGGGTCCGGCCGCCCCTCCCGGACGGGCCAGGCGGCCCCGGGGCCGGGGTCACTGCGCCGAGAACCGGTAGACCGTGGTCGACTCGTACCGCTCCCCCGGGCGCAGGACGGTGGAGGGGTACGAGGCGACGTGCGGGGAGTCCGGGAAGTGCTGGGTCTCCAGCGCGACGCCCGCGTACTTCCCGTAGGGCCGGCCGCCCGGGCCGGTGAGGGTGCCGTCGAAGTGGTTGCCGGTGTAGACCTGCACGCCCGGTTCGGTGGTCAGGCAGTCCAGCCGCCGGCCGCTGCCCGGGTGGTGGAGGGTGGCGGCCGGCCGCAGGCCGGTGCCGGGGCGGAGCACCCAGGTGTGGTCGAACCCGTCCCCGGCCAGCCGGACCTGCGGGTGCACGGCGGAGAGCCGGCCGCCCAGCCCCACCGCGGTGGTGAGGTCGAACGGGGTCTCCTTGACCGGTTCGGGCGCGCCGAGCGGGATCAGGCCGGGGTCCACCGGGAGGTACTCGTCCGCCTCCACCCGGAGCAGGTGGTCCAGCACCGGTCCGCTGCCCTCGCCGGCGAGGTTGAAGTAGGCGTGGTTGGTCAGGTTGACCACGGTGGGCGCGTCGGTCTCGGCCCGGTAGGAGATCGTCAGCTCGCCGGTGCGGTCCAGCAGGTAGCTGACCGTCACGTCCAGTGCCCCGGGGAAGCCCTGGTCGCCGTCGGGGCTGTGCAGTTCCAGCCGGACCCCGACCCGGTCGCCCTCGGTCAGCGGGGTGCCGGTCCACAGCCGGGTGGCGAAGCCGTCCGGGCCGCCGTGCAGGGTGTGGCCGTTCTCCTGGGGCGCCAGCCGGTGCACGGTGCCGTCCAGCGGGAGTTCACCGCCCGCGATGCGGTTGCCGTACCGGCCCACGGTGGCGCCGAGGTAGGCCGCCTCGCCGAGCATGTCGGCCGTTGATCCGCCGCCCAGCACCACGTTGGCCCGGTGGGCGTCCCGGTCCGGGGCGTGCAGCGACTGGAGCCGGGCGCCGAGGCTGAGCACCTCGGCGGTGACGCCGTCGGAGGCGCCGAAGACCCAGCGGTCGACGGCGCGGCCGTCCGGCAGCTCGCCCGCCGGGCGGGCCCGGACGGTCAGGTCGGCGGTCATGATGGTGCTCTCCTTCGTGGAGGTGCCGGCGGGGTGGCACCCGTCCTGGGTGCCGCCCCGCGCGCGGAACGCGTGCTCAGAAGCCCTGCGCCAGGCGATGGTACGCCTGGTTCCAGCGCAGTTCCCGGGTGAACCGGCGGATCGTCGTACCGCCGTCGATCAGCACCAGCTCAGTGCCGAGCATCTCCGCGAGGTCCTCCAGGTGCTCGGCGCCGAGCGCGCCGGTGAGCACGGTGTGGTGCGGCGCGCCGGCGGCGAGCCAGGCCTCGGCGGAGGTCCGGAAGTCCGGCCGCGGCCGCCAGACCGCGCGGGCCACCGGGAGCTGGGGCAGCGGCTCGGCCGGGTCGACCACGTCGATCTCGTTGGCGACCAGCCGGAAGCGGTCGCCCAGGTCCGCCAGCCCGACCACCACGGCCGGGCCGGGCGCGGCGTCGAAGACCAGCCGGACCGGGTCCTCCCGGCCGCCGATGCCCAGCGGGTGCACCTCGCAGGTCGGGGTGGCGGCGGCGATGCTCGGGCAGACCTCCAGCATGTGCGCGCCGAGGATCAACTCCCGCCCGGGCTCCAGGTGGTAGGTGTAGTCCTCCATGAAGGAGGTGCCGCCGGGCAGGCCGGCGGCGGCCGCCTTGAGGGTGCGCAGCAGGACCGAGGTCTTCCAGTCGCCCTCGCCGCCGAAGCCGTAGCCGTCGGCCATCAGCCGCTGCACGGCCAGGCCGGGCAGCTGGCGCAGCCCGCCGAGGTCCTCGAAGTTGGTGGTGAAGGCGCGGAAGCCGCCCGCCGTCAGGAAGGCGCGCAGGCCCACCTCGATCCGGGCGGCGTAGCGCAGCGACTCGTGCCGCTCGCCGCCGGGGCGCAGGGCGGGGGCGAGCCGGTAGGCGTCCTGGTACTCCTTGACCAGTTCGGTGACCTCGGCGTCGGAGGCGGCGTCGACCGCCTCGACCAGGTCGTTGACGCCGTAGGTGTTGACCGAGACGCCGAACCGGAGCTGAGCCTCGACCTTGTCCCCCTCGGTGACGGCGACGTCGCGCATGTTGTCGCCGAACCGGGCCAGCTTGAGGGTGGCCAGCTCGGCGCGTCCGACGGCGGCGCGAGCCCAGGACCCGATCCGGCGGGTGGTGACGGGATCGCTGACGTGTCCGGCGACGGTCTTGCGGGCGACGCCGATCCGGGACTGGATGTAGCCGAACTCGCGGTCGCCGTGGGCGGCCTGGTTCAGGTTCATGAAGTCCATGTCGATGGTGGCCCAGGGCAGTTCGACGTTGGCCTGGGTGTGCAGGTGGAGCAGCGGCTTGCGCAGGGCGTCCAGTCCGGCGATCCACATCTTGGCCGGGGAGAAGGTGTGCATCCAGGCGATCAGGCCGACGCACCCGTCCGCCGCGTTGGCGTCGAGGCAGACCCGGCGGATGGCGCCGGCGTCGGTGAGCACCGGCTTCCAGACCACCGTGACGAGCAGCTCCGCCGAGCTTTCCAGGGCCTCGGCGATCCGCTGGGACTGCTCGGCGACCTGGCGGAGCGTCTCCTCGCCGTAGAGGCCCTGGCTGCCGGTCAGGAACCAGACCTCGCGGCCTTCGGTCGACGTCATGATGGGTGTCTCCTTGCTGGTCAGCGAGCGGGCTGCTGGCCGTACACGTTCTGGTAGCGGAAGTTGAGGCTGTCGATGTCGGCCTGGGCGATCGGCAGCGGTTCGCCGAGCTGGCGGGAGATGTGCACCGTGCGGGCGACGTCCTCGCACATCACGGCGGCCTTGACGGCGGCCTTGGCGTCCTTGCCGATGGTGAAGACGCCGTGGCTCTTCATCAGGACGGCGGGCGAGCGGTGGCCGCGCAGGGTCTCCACGATGCCGCGGCCGATCGAGTCGTCGCCGATCAGCGCGAACGGGCCGACCGGGATCTCCGCGCCGAACTCGTCGGCCATGGCGGTCAGGACGCAGGGCACGGCCTCGCCGCGGGCGGCCCAAGCACTGGCGTAGGTGGAGTGGGTGTGCACCACTCCCCCGACCTCGGGCATGTGCCGGTAGACGTAGGCGTGCGCGGCGGTGTCGGAGGAGGGGGCGTAGTCGCCCTCGACCACGGTGCCGTCCAGGTCGCAGAGGATCATGGACTGGGGCGTCAGCTCGTCGTAGGAGACGCCGCTCGGCTTGATCACCATCAGGTCCTCGCCCGGCACCCGGGCGGAGACGTTGCCGGCCGTCCAGACCACCAGGCCGTAGCGGACGAGTTCCTGGTGCAGGTCGCTGACCTGCCGCCGGAGCAGGTCGATCGGGTCGCTCATGATTCCTCGCTGTTCTGCGTCAGGGCGGCGTTCCGGATGTTCCGCAGGCGGTGGAGCTGCTTGTCGGCGGGGGTGCCGAAGTGCTCGTGCAGTTCGCGGTACTCGGCGTACAGGGCGTCGTAGGCGTCGGCCCGGGCCTGGTCGGGCCGGTAGGCGGCGCGTTCGACCCGGCCCATCGCGGCGGCCGCGGCGCGCACGTCGGGGTGGGCGCCGGCCGCGACGGCGGCGTGGATGGCGGAGCCGAGGGCGGGGCCCTGGGTGGAGACCGCGAGCGAGACCGGGCAGCGCAGGACGTCGGCGTAGATCTGCATCAGCAGCGCGTTCTTCTTCAGGCCGCCGGTGACGATGAACTCGGTGACCGGGACGCCGCCGTCCCTCAGCGCCTCGACGATGGTGCGGGTGCCGAAGGCGGTGGCCTCCAGGAGCGCCCGGTAGACGTCCTCGGGGCGGGTGGCCAGGGTGAGCCCGACGAGCACGCCGGAGAGGTGGTGGTCGACCAGCGTGGAGCGGTTGCCGTTCAACCAGTCCAGCGCGACCAGGCCGTGCCCGCCGACGGGCTGGGCGGCGGCCTTGCGGGTGAGCAGCTGGTGGGCGTCCTCGCCGGTGGCCTCGGCCTCGGCCAGGTAGTCGGCGGGCAGGCCCTGGCGTAGCCACCAGGCGAAGATGTCGCCGACGGCGCTCTGCCCGGCCTCGTAGCCGTACGCGCCCTCGACGATGCCGCCGTCGACCACGCCGCAGATCCCGGGGACGTCGGCCAGGGTCGCGCCGTTGACGACGTGGCAGGTGGAGGTGCCCATGATGGCGAGCAGCCGGCCGTTCTCGACCGCCTGGGCGGCGGGGGCGGCGACGTGGGCGTCGACGTTCCCGGCGGCGACCGCGATGCCCTCGGGCAGTCCGGTCCAGGCGGCGGCCTCGGCGGTCAGCGAGCCGACCCGGGAGCCGAGGGGGGAGAGCGGGTGGGCCAGCCGGGTGCGGGCGAAGTCGGCGAAGTCCGGGTTGAGGGCGGCCAGGTACTCCTCGGAGGGGTACTCGCCCTCCTGGAAGACGCCCTTGTAGCCGGCCGTGCAGGTGTTGCGGCTCTCGGCGCCGGTGAGCTGCCAGACGATCCAGTCGGCGGCCTCGATCCAGCGTTCGGTGGCGGCGTAGACGCCCGGGTCCTCTTCCAGCAGCTGCAATGCCTTGGCGAACTGCCACTCGGCGGAGATCTTGCCGCCGTAGCGGCCGATCCACTTCTCGCCGCGCTCGTGGGCGAGCGCGTTGATCCGGTCCGCGTGGCTCTGGGCGGCGTGGTGCTTCCAGAGCTTCGGCCAGGCGTGCGGGCGGTCGGCGAGGGCGGTCTCGGCGAGCGGGGTGCCGTCGGCGGTGACCGGCAGGACGGTGCAGGCGGTGAAGTCGGTGGCGATGCCGATCACGGTGGCCGGGTCGACGCCGGATGCGGCGAGCGCCGCGGGGACGGCGGTGCGCAGCACCTCGCGCCAGTCCTCGGGGTGCTGGAGCGCCCAGTCGGGCGGCAGCTTGTGGCGGGTGCCGGGGAGTTCGGTCTCGATGACGCCGTGCGGGTACTCGTGGACGGCGGTGCCGAGTTCCTCGCCGTCGCTGACCCTGACCACCACGGCACGGCCGGACAGCGTGCCGAAGTCGACGCCGACGACGTGGCGCTCCGGGGAGTCGGAGGTTGGTGGCACGTTCACGTCCTTCGTAGCAGTTCTGGTTCTCTGGTCGCCGGCCGCCGGGCCGGGTCCGCGACGGTGCGGGCCCGGCGGCCGGTCTTCCCGTCCGGGGTGGACGGGGCCGCACGCCGGGCGGGCCGAAGCGGGTGGGCCGGTCCGGTGTGCGGGCCGTGGGGTGGGGATGCCCGGGGGCGATGAACAAGGCAGGTTTCCCTCGGGTGCATTGTTAACGCTCACAATTGGCCGCGACAAGAGCCCCGGGGCGCGTTACCCAATCTTGACCACGCCGCTCCGGGGCCGGGCGCCTGACTGTTCACACTCCCACTCAGGGCCACGCCGGAGCGGCGGGCTGTGGGCCGCGCGCCGCCGGGCACCGGACGCGCCCTTCCTGTCGTCTTTTCGGTGAGGACGCCTGAACAACACGTAACGCTCCGAACAAGTCCGGACGGAGATGGGCCGGCCCGGATCGCCGCCGGCCGGCCGGCGCGATGAGATCCGCACCGCCTCCACCCGCACCGCCTTCACCGCGCGGCTTCCACCCGCGCGGCTTCCACCCGCGTGGTGACCGACCCCGGCGGAGCGCGCCCGCGCGACAACGCGACGCGCTCCGCCGGCGTGCCCTCCCCACCGGCACTCCACCGACTAGCGGCGGACCCGCCCCCGCCTGACATCGAAACTTTCGAGACAGTTCGAGCGAAAGTCTATCCGCCAATCGGCACCAGTCGCATCGGAATTGGCAAAGAGCCCATCAAGCGCTCGGGGCTTCCCTCACACACCATCCGCCTGACCTGGCGATTTTCTGGCAGGGATGCATCCAAGGACGACCGAACCTGTCGCTCCTTGTGTCGAAAGTGTTGACAGCCCGTCAAGCGCAGGCCAACACTGGCGCCGTCGACAAGTCCGAACCGCCTTGGATCCGGGCCGTGTTCGCCCACCGACGTCGGGGTCAGCGACGTCGACGACGAGTCGACCCCGTGCAGCCCCTCGCGACGCCGTCCGGCCGACCCCTACGCGGCGTCGGTGGCGCGGGCCGCATCCCCCACCCCACCCTTCGGCAGGACGGATCACTCCTGTGAACTCCCCCCACCTCAAGAGCCGCACGCCCAGCCGCTCCCGGCGGATCGCCGGCAAGGCGCGCCTCCTCGCGCCGGCCCTCGCGGCCGTCCTCCTGCTGCCCGGCACCGCCGAGGCCGCGACCGTCACCACGAACCAGACCGGCACCGACGGCGGGTACTTCTACTCGTTCTGGACCGAGGGCACCGGTGCGGCCTCGATGTCCCTGAACGGCGGTGGCAACTACGGCACTTCCTGGAGCAACGCCGGCAACTTCGTCGCCGGCAAGGGCTGGAGCACCGGTTCGCGCAACCCGGTGACGTACTCGGGCACCTGGAGCACCAACGGCAACGCCTACCTGTCGCTCTACGGCTGGAGCACCAACCCGCTCGTCGAGTACTACATCATGGAGAACTACGGCTCCTACAAGCCGACCGGCACGTACAAGGGCACCGTCACGAGCGACGGCGGCACGTACGACATCTACCAGACGACGCGCTACAACGCCCCGTCCATCGAGGGCGTCAAGACCTTCAACCAGTACTGGAGCGTCCGTCAGTCCAAGCGGACCGGCGGCACCATCACGGTCGCGAACCACTTCGACGCCTGGGCCCGGTACGGCATGAACCTCGGCACCATGAACTACGAGATCATGGCCACCGAGGGCTACCAGAGCAGCGGCAGCTCCAACATCACGCTCGGCTCCTCCGGCGGAGGCGGCGGCACGGGCGGCAGCTGCACCGCGACGCTCTCCGCCGGCGATTCGTGGAGCGACCGCTACAACCTGAACGTCGCGGTCACCGGGTCCAGCACCTGGAAGGTGACCGTGAAGGTCCCCTCCCCGGAGCAGGTCAGCGCGACCTGGAACGTCAACGCCTCCTACCCCGACGCCCAGACCCTCGTCGCCACCCCCAACGGCTCGGGGAACACCTGGGGCATGACCATCGCGAAGAACGGCAGCACCACCTGGCCGACGGTCTCCTGCAGCACGAGCTGACCTCCGGACCGCCTCACCTCACCACCGGGGCGCTGCGGCCCCCCAGCCGCCGCGCCCCATCCCCCACCGGCACGGCCGTTGACGGCTCCCGCTTCCCCGCGACGGCGCACCCGAGTTTGTTAGCGCTCACACGAACGCCGGAACGGCTGTACGACGAGTCCACCCGCTCACAGAGGAGGTCCCATGCACGGACGAAATCCCCGCCGCAGGCGGCTGTCCGCGGCGCTCACCGCCGCGGTCGCGGCCGTGGCGGCGCTGGCGGCGACGCTGGTCGCCGCCCCCGCCCAGGCGGCCGGAACCTGCGCGCTGCCGTCCACGTACCGGTGGACGTCGACCGGCGCCCTGGCGCAGCCGGCGAACGGCTGGGCATCGGTGAAGGACTTCACCAACGTCGTGTACAACGGCAAGCACCTGGTCTACGCCTCGAACGTGTCCGGCTCCTCGTACGGCTCGATGGCGTTCACCCCCTTCACCAACTGGTCGGACATGGCCTCGGCCAAGCAGGTCGGGATGGGCCAGTCCGCGGTGGCGCCCACGCTGTTCTACTTCGCGCCCAAGAACATCTGGGTCCTGGCCTACCAGTGGGGCCAGTGGCCGTTCATCTACCGCACGTCCAGCGACCCGACCGACCCCAACGGCTGGTCCGCGCCGCAGCCGCTGTTCACCGGCTCCATCCCCGACTCGGGCACCGGCCCGATCGACCAGACCCTGATCGCCGACGGCCAGAACATGTACCTGTTCTTCGCCGGTGACAACGGCAGCATCTACCGGGCGAGCATGCCGATCGGGAACTTCCCGGGCAACTTCGGCTCCTCCTACACCACGGTCATGACCGACACGGTGAAGAACCTGTTCGAGGCGCCGCAGGTCTACAAGCTCCAGGGCCAGAACCAGTACCTCATGATCGTCGAAGCCCGTGGCGCCAACGAGGAGCGCTACTTCCGCTCGTTCACGGCCTCCAGCCTGAACGGTTCGTGGACCCCGCAGGCCGCCACCGAGAGCCGGCCCTTCGCGGGCAAGGCCAACAGCGGCGCCGGCTGGACCAACGACATCAGCCACGGTGACCTGGTCCGCGACAACCCCGACCAGACCATGACCATCGACCCCTGCAACCTGCAGTTCCTCTACCAGGGCAAGTCCCCGACCGCGACCGGCCCGTACGACCAACTGCCATGGCGGCCGGGCGTCCTGACGCTCCAGCGCTGACCTGTCCGGCAGACTCCGCACCGCATCGGGGAACACCGGCCGGCCTTCGGCTGGGGTTCCTCCGTCGCGCGGGCCGGCCCGGCAGGCCGCCGGGGGGGGGGGGGGGGGGGGGGGAGGGGGGGGGGGGGGGGGAGGGAGAGGGGGGGGGGGGGGGGGGGGGGGGGGTGGGTGAGG
>NZ_JBVITE010000004.1:0-124856 GCF_055575155.1 Kitasatospora sp. NPDC034533 | reverse complement strand
TCGTCCCGCAAGCCCCGACACCGGGGAGTGACTTGTGTTTTTCCTTTGTGTTGTCTTCCCCCCCCCCCCCCCCCCGACCCCGCTCAGCGGCGGCTGACGGGGCCCACGCTGCGCCGCAGCACCATCTCCGGCGCGATCTGCACATGGGTCCGGGAGCTCCCCGCGCCCCCCAGCTCTCCGACCAGCAACTCCAGTGCCCTGCGGCCGAGTTCGCCGAAGTCCTGCCGCACCGTGGTCAGCGGCGGGCTGAAGTAGGCGGCCTCCGGGATGTCGTCGAAACCGACCACGCTGATGTCGCCCGGGACGGACCGGCCGGCCTCGTGCAGCGCGCGCAGCAGGCCGAGGGCCATGTGGTCGTTGGCGCAGAAGACGGCGGTGACGTCCCGCAGTTCGGCGATCCGCAGCCCCGCCTGGTAGCCCGAGCGGGCGCTCCAGTCGCCGCGCTCCACGTGCGGCACGACGACTCCGGCCGCCTCCAGCGTACGGCGCCAGCCGTCCTCCCGGTCCTGGCTCTCCAGCCAGTTGGCCGGCCCGGCCAGGTGATGGACGGTGCGGTGCCCCAGGTCGAGCAGGTGCCGGGTGGCCGACTCGGCGCCGGAGCGGTTGCCCACCGACACCATGGGCACCCGGACCTGGTCTCCCGAGCCGACCGCGACGAGCGGCACCGAGGTGGAGATCCGGGCCACCGCGCTGACGGCCGAGGTCTGCGGGGCGATCACGACGACGCCCTCCACGCCCTGGTCGCGCAGCCGGTCGACCGCCTCCTGGACCGAACGGCCGTCCAGGGAGCGCAGACTGGTCACGCTCACGAAGTACCCGGCGCTGCGCGCGGCCTGCTCGATGCCCTCCAGCATCGCCGCGGGCCCGTAGAGCGTCGAGTCGAAGCTGACCACGCCGAGCGTCTGCGACCGGCGGGTGACCAGGGCGCGCGCGGCGGAGTTGGGCCGGTAGTCGAGCTCCCGGATCGCGGCCAGCACCCGCTCGCGGGTGCCCGGCCGCACGTGCGGGGCTCCGTTGAGCACGCGGGAGACCGTCTGGTGGGACACTCCGGCCAGTTTCGCCACGTCCGCCATCACGGGCTGGCGCTGTTCCGTCTCCGTACCGTCGGTTCCCACTCGCAGTTCCCTCCTCGGTTTGGACCACAGTACGCGACCGGTTCCACACCAGGTCCCGGCCCCCGCGATCCGGCGGCGGCCGAGCCCCCGGGCGCGGCCGCCCGTCAGGTACCGAACCGTGATCCAAAGGTCTCTTGACGGTTCTAGTGTGAGCGTTAACACTCATGTGACGCCAGGCCGAGCCCCCTGCTCCCCCCACCCGGGAAACCGCTCCGGCCGGCCCCCGCTCGACCGCTCCCAGCCGCCCACCAGGGGTGCGCTGTGCCCGGTCGCGGATCATCACTGGAGGAACTGTGCGGAAGATTTCGGCGGGCCTCGTCGCCGCGGGCCTGGTGCTCTCGCTGGCGGCGTGCGGACAGAGCGCCAACGGTGTCGGCGACGGCCCCGCCAAGGGCGGTGCCAAGGGCGGCCTGGTCGGCATCGCGATGCCGACCAAGTCGTCGGAACGCTGGATCAACGACGGCAACAACATGGTCAAGGAGTTCCAGGCCAAGGGCTACAAGACCGACCTGCAGTACGGCGACGACGTGGTGGAGAACCAGGTCTCCCAGGTGGAGAACATGATCACCAAGGGCGCCAAGCTCCTGGTGATCGCCGCCATCGACGGCTCGTCCCTCACCAACGTGCTGCAGAAGGCCGCCGACGCCCACATCCCGGTGATCTCCTACGACCGGCTGATCCGCGGCACGGCCAACGTCGACTACTACGCGACCTTCGACAACGAGAAGGTCGGGGTCCTCCAGGGCAGCTACATCGTCGACAAGCTCGGCCTCAAGGACGGCAAGGGCCCGTTCAACATCGAGCTGTTCGCCGGCTCGCCGGACGACAACAACGCCACCTTCTTCTTCAACGGCGCGATGAGCGTCCTCAAGCCGTACATCGACCAGAAGAAGCTGGTCGTGCAGAGCGGCCAGACCGAGTTCAACCAGATCGCCACGCTGCGCTGGAACGGCGGCAACGCCCAGTCCGGGATGGACAACCTGCTGAGCAAGGCCTACACCTCCGCCCACGTCGACGCCGTGCTCTCGCCGTCCGACGGCATCTCGATCGGCATCCTCTCCTCGCTCAAGAGCGTCGGCTACGGCACCGCCAAGTCGCTGCCGATCGTCACGGGCCAGGACGCCGACCTGGCCTCCGTGAAGTCGATCATCGCGGGCGAGCCCAGACCGTCTACAAGGACACCCGGCAACTCTCCAAGGTCGCCGTCCAGATGGGCGACGCGCTGCTGACCGGCGGCAAGCCCGAGGTCAACGACACCACCCAGTACGACAACGGCGTGAAGGTCGTCCCGGCGCAGCTGCTCCAGCCGGTCAACGTCGACAAGGAGAACTACCAGAAGGTCCTGGTCGACAGCGGCCAGTTCACCGCGGACCAGCTCAAGTAGCCCACGGGGCCCGGTCGACGGGCCCCGCGCCGAACCGGCGGTGCGCGGCCCGGGCTCCACGGAGCCCGGGGCCTCCCCACCGCACCGCCCCGAACGAATACGGACGCACACCCATGGCTGGACCCGTTCTCGAAATGCGGTCGATCAGCAAGTCGTTCCCCGGCGTCAAGGCGCTCTCCGAGGTCAACCTGACCGTCGCCGCCGGCGAGGTGCACGCCATCTGCGGCGAGAACGGCGCCGGCAAGTCCACCCTGATGAAGGTGCTGAGCGGGGTCCACCCGCACGGCTCCTACGAGGGCGAGATCCTCTTCGAGGGCGAGCCCTGCCGGTTCAGGGACATCCGGGCCAGCGAGCAGCGCGGCATCGTCATCATCCACCAGGAACTGGCGCTGGTGCCGTACCTGTCCGTCGCCGAGAACGTCTTCCTCGGCAACGAGCACGCCTCCCGCGGCATCATCAGCTGGCACCGCACGCTCACCCACGCCGCCGAACTGCTGCGCCAGGTCGGCCTCGACGAGAACCCGCACACCCGGATCGCCGACCTCGGCGTGGGCAAGCAGCAGCTGGTCGAGATCGCCAAGGCGCTGGCCAAGAAGGTCAGGCTGCTCATCCTGGACGAGCCGACCGCCGCGCTGAACGACGAGGACAGCCGCAAGCTGCTGGACCTGATCCTCGAACTCAAGGCGCAGGGCATCTCCTGCATCATCATCTCGCACAAGCTGAACGAGATCGCCCGGGTCGCGGACGCCGTGACCATCCTGCGCGACGGTCGGACCATCGAGACCATCGCGATCGGCCCCGAGGGCATCTCCGAGGACCGGATCATCCGCGGCATGGTCGGCCGCGACCTGGAGCACCGCTACCCCGAGCGCAGCCCCGACCTCGGCGAGGTCGCCTTCGAGATCGAGGACTGGAGCGTCCGGCACCCGATCGACCAGCAGCGCACAGTGGTGGACGGCGCCTCGCTGAACGTGCGGCGCGGCGAGATCGTCGGCATCGCCGGCCTGATGGGCGCCGGCCGCACCGAGCTGGCGATGAGCGTCTTCGGCCGCTCGTACGGCCGGTGGGCCTCCGGCCGGGTGCGGCTGCACGGCCGCGAGATCCGCACCCGGACGGTGCCCGAGGCGATCGGCCACGGCATCGCGTACGTCACCGAGGACCGCAAGCACCTCGGCCTCAACCTCATCGACGACATCAGCCGGAACATCTCGCTGAGCGCGCTGCACAAGGTCGCCCGCAAGGGCCGGGTGGACCGGCACCAGGAGGCCCGGGTCGCCGAGGGCTTCCGGCGCACCATGAACATCAAGGCCCCGACGGTGTTCACCCGGACCGGCACGCTCAGCGGCGGCAACCAGCAGAAGGTCGTCCTCAGCAAGTGGATCTTCACCGAGCCGGAGGTGCTGATCCTCGACGAGCCCACCCGCGGCATCGACATCGGCGCCAAGGCGGAGATCTACACCGTCATCGCCGAGCTGGCCGCCGAGGGCAAGGCGGTGCTCGTCATCTCGTCCGAACTCCCCGAACTCCTGGGCATGTGCGACCGGATCTACACCATGGCCGAAGGCCGGATCACCGGCGAGGTCGCCCGTGCCCACGCCACCCAGGAATCCCTCATGCGGCTCATGACCACGAGCGCCGCATCCAGCAACGAGCAGGTGTGAGGCATGGCCCAGACCGAGATCATCCAGGATTCGTCCCCGCGGGCAGCGCAGGACGGCCCCAGTCCCTCCCTCGGCGCCGTGCTGGCCCGCGCGCTGCGCGGCAACGTGCGCCAGTACGGCATGCTGGTCGCGCTCGCGCTGATCGTGCTGCTGTTCCAGGTCTGGACGGACGGCATCCTGCTCCAGCCGCTCAACATCACCAACCTGATCCAGCAGAACGGCTACATCCTGATCCTGGCGATCGGGATGATGATCGTCATCATCGCCGGGCACATCGACCTCTCGGTGGGCTCGCTGGCCGCCTTCATCGGGGCCGCCGCCGCGGTGATGATGGTCAAGCACGACCTGCCGTGGCCGGTGGCCGTGCTGGCCGCCCTGATCATCGGCGCCCTCGCCGGCGCCTGGCAGGGCTTCTGGATCGCCTACCTCGGCATCCCGTCCTTCATCGTCACCCTCGCGGGCATGCTGCTGTTCCGCGGGGGCACCCAGATCCTGCTCCAGGGCCAGTCGGTGGCGCCGTTCCCCAAGGGCTTCCAGAGCATCAGCAGCGGCTTCCTCCCCGAGGTCGGGCCGCACACCGACTACCACAACCTCACCCTGCTGCTGGGCCTCGCGGTGCTGGCCGTCGCGGTCGTCCAGGAGGTGCGCGGCCGGCGGCAGACCGTCTCGTACGGGCTGGAGCCGCTCCCGCTCCCGCTGTTCCTGACCAAGCTCGCCGTGATCACCGCGGCCGTGGTGGTCTTCACCCTGCTGCTGGCCAGCTACCACGGCGTGCCGATCGTGCTGCTGATCCTCGGCGCGCTGCTGGTCGGCTTCGGCTACCTGATGCGCAACTCGATCATCGGGCGGCACACCTACGCCATCGGCGGCAACGAGGCGGCGGCCGAGCTGTCCGGGGTGAAGAGCAAGCGGGTCGTCTTCCTCGCCTTCACCAACATGGGCGTGCTCGCGGCGCTGGCCGGGCTGGTCTTCGCCGCGCGGCTCAACGCCGGCACCCCGCAGGCCGGCATCAACTTCGAGCTGGAGGCGATCGCCGCCGCCTTCATCGGCGGTGCCTCGGCCAGCGGCGGCGTGGGCACCGTGCTCGGCGCCATCATCGGCGGCCTGGTGCTCGGCGTGCTCAACAACGGCATGTCGCTGGTCGGCGTCGGCACCGACTACCAGCAGGTGATCAAGGGCCTGGTGCTGCTCGTGGCCGTCGGCTTCGACGTCTACAACAAGCGCCGGGCCGGTTCCTGACCCCGGGACCGCCCCGGATCCACCGGTCGCCCCCGGCCGTCCGCCCTCGGACGGCCGGGGGCGAGCCGCGTCCGGAAGAGGTCCGGAAGAAGAAGCACCCGGCTGCCGCGCGGCCCTCGCGACCATCCGAGATTCCGTATGCCCTTGCATTGCTCTGCAAATCTATGCCAGAGTTCAGGCATCGGATCGATTACGCCGAATCCCGTCACACGTCGCTAGATCAGGGGCCCGCTCGCGCGGGTCAAGGGTGCATCCATGTCGAAGGTCTTGAGCAAGCTTCCGGTCGGTGAACGGATCGGCATCGCATTCTCCGGCGGGTTGGACACGTCCGTCGCCGTCGCGTGGATGCGCGAGCACGGTGCCTTCCCCTACGCCTACACGGCCGACATCGGCCAGTACGACGAGCCGAACCTCGCCGACGTCCCGGCCCGGGGCCGTGCGTACGGCGCCGAGCAGGCCCGGCTGGTCGACTGCCGGGCCGCCCTGGTGGAGGAGGGCCTGGCCGCCCTCGCCTGCGGTGCCTTCCACATCCGCTCCGCCGGCCAGACGTACTTCAACACCACCCCGCTCGGCCGCGCCGTGACCGGGACCCTGCTGGTGCGTGCCATGCAGGAGGACGGCGTCTCCATCTGGGGCGACGGCTCCACCTACAAGGGCAACGACATCGAGCGGTTCTACCGCTACGGCCTGCTCGCCAACCCGAACCTGCGGATCTACAAGCCCTGGCTGGACCAGGCGTTCGTCGACCAGCTCGGCGGCCGCAAGGAGATGTCCGAGTGGCTGGCCGAGCGGGACCTCCCGTACCGGGACTCCGCCGAGAAGGCCTACTCCACCGACGCCAACATCTGGGGCGCCACGCACGAGGCCAAGCGGCTGGAGTACCTGGACGCCTCCCTGGAGATCGTCAGCCCGATCATGGGCGTGGCCTTCTGGGACCCCGAGGTCGAGATCCAGACCGAGGACGTCACCGTCGAGTTCGAGTTCGGCCGCCCGGTCCGGATCAACGGCCGGGAGTTCGCCAGCGCCGTCGACCTGGTCCACGAGGCCAACACCATCGGCGGGCGGCACGGTCTGGGCATGTCGGACCAGATCGAGAACCGCATCATCGAGGCCAAGAGCCGCGGCATCTACGAGGCCCCCGGCATGGCGCTGCTGCACATCGCCTACGAGCGGCTGCTCAACGCCATCCACAACGAGGACACCATCGCCACGTACCACACCCAGGGCCGGCGGCTCGGCCGGCTGCTCTACGAGGGCCGCTGGTTCGACCCGCAGTCGCTGATGCTCCGGGACAGCATCCAGCGCTGGATCGGCCACCCGGTCACCGGCAGCGTCACCCTGCGGCTGCGGCGCGGCCAGGACTACTCGGTCATCGACACCCAGGGCCCCAACTTCAGCTACCACCCTGAGAAGCTGTCGATGGAGCGCAGCGTGGACGCCGCGTTCGTCCCGGACGACCGCATCGGCCAGCTGACCATGCGCAACCTCGACATCGCCGACTCGCGCAGCAAGCTGGAGCAGTACGCGGTGCACGGCCAGCTGGCGCCGTGGAGCGGCCTGATCGGCGAGCTCGCCCCGGGCGGTGCCGCCCCCATCGCGGCCGGCACCGGTGACGAGGAGGACCCCACCGCCCTCGACCACGCGGCGATCGAGTCCGGCACGGACTGACGCCTCCTGCCCGCCGAGGGCCGTCGCACCCCCGTGGTGAGACGGCCCTCCGCCGTTCCTCTCCCCGCCGTCGCCGGCACCGTCGCGGCTCTCGCCGTCGCCGTTCTCACCACCGCCGCTCGCACCCGTCCCGTGGAGCCTTCCCCCGCCCTCACCCGGACGGCGGAACAGGCCGCGCGGCGTCCGTCCTCCGGTAGCTGAATGGCGGACGGCGCGCGGCGACGGGGAAGGCAGGTCCGGGGATGGGTGAGACGGTCGGCCCGATGCTGGCCTCGGCGGCGGCGGTCGCGCTCAGTCCACTGCCGCTGATCGCCGTGCTCCTGGTCCTCGCCTCACCGCGCGGCCGGACCAACGGCGCCGCCTTCACGCTCGGCTGGGTGCTCGGCCTGGCCGCGGTGGTGAGCACCGTCGTGGCGGTCGGCGGCGCGCTGAGCCCCGTCCGCACCACGCCGACCCGGCTGTCCTGGCTGAAGCTCGTCCTCGGCGCCCTGCTCCTGCTGCTGGCCGCCCGGCAGTGGCGGGAGCGCCCGCGGCCCGGCCGGGTCACCGCGCCGCCGACCTGGCTGCTCTCGATCGACCGGCTGACCGCCGTCCGGTCCGCCGGGCTCGCCGCCGCCCTGGTCGTGACCCACCCGAAGACCCTCGTCCCGGCCGTCGGCGGGGCCGCATCGATCGCAGCGGTCCCCACCGGCGCCGGGGCCAAGGCGACGGCCGCCGCCGCGCTGGTACTGCTCGGTTCGCTGGGCACCCTGCTGCCCCTCGCGGTCCACCTCCGGGGCAGCGACCGCGCGCGGCGCGCCCTCGGCGAATGGCGGGCCTGGACGGCCGCGCACCAAGCGGCCATCATGGTCGCCGTCCCCCTGCTGCTCGGCGCGGACTACCTGGGCGCCGCCGTCTCCGGCCTCACCTGAGCACCCCCGCACGCACGCAAGCGAGCGGCGCCGGACCGCACCACCGCCTCCCGGCCCGCCCGCGGCCCGCCTCGCGCACCCCCGACCCGCCTCGCTCCGTCACCGGATCCGCACCACCCCCCGCCCCCGGACCGCCCGGACCCCGAGCCTTCCCGGCAACGCCCTGGGCCGCGACGCCACCGATTCCCTCACCGTCAGCAGGATCTCGCCGTCATAGCGCTCCGCCAGCACCCGGGCCAGCTCCGCCGCACCGCCCGGCCGGACCTCCGGCGCCAGCTCCGGCAGCCGTTCCGGGGCGCTGAGGTCCTGGGCCTGGGCGGCCCAGCGGGCCGCGTCACGCCGCTCGCCCTCGGCCGTGTAGTGCACCGCCAGGCAGTGCACGGCCAGCTGGTCCCCGTACTGGGCCGCTATCCGCCACCAGAAGACGCCGTCCGCCGTCCGGCCCATTCCGTACAGCAGGCAGCCGAGGGTGCGGAAGGCCGTCTTCTCGGCAAGCTCCAGGTCCAGGGCCAGTTCCCCGGGCTCCGCCGCGCCCGCCACCCCGGCGCACAGGTGCCGCAGGTCGCGCCGCAGCTCCGCCCGCTCCCCGGCCCACCGGGGCTGCCCGGGGGCCGGCCCCGGAGCGGAACCCGCTCCGGGACCGGATCCGGCGGCACCCACCGCCGTCCCGAGCCCCGAGCCCGCCGCGGCGCCCGTCCCCGAGCTCGGCCCCGAGCTCGGCCCCGAGCTCGGCCCCGAGGCCGGGGCGTGCGGCGGCCGGGCAGCGGCGGGTGGCCGGGCCGGGCGTTCGCGCACGGCCGGGGCCGCGCGGCGGGCTGCGGCGAGCCGCTCGGCCAGCCGGCGCGTGAAGTCCACCGGATCGTGGTCGTCGAACTCCCGCTCCAGCTCGACGGCGTGCGCACGCAGCAGGTCCACGACCCTCATGTCCGCGCCCCACCGTCGTCGGGGTGCTCCAGCAGGTACTCCAGGTGGCGGCGGCCGAGGCTGTAGTAGGTGCGGGCGGTGGTGTGCGCGATGCCGAGGGACCGTCCGATGTCGTGGTAGGACAGCCCGGCCTGGCGCAGCCGGACCACGTCGGCCTGGATCGGCGCGGCCCGGGCGAGTTCCTCCATCGCCCAGTCCAGGGCGTCCAGTTCGGCGAGCTCGTTGAGCTCGTCCTGGCTGGTGTCCGGTCGGCGCTGGGCGATCACCCGCAGGCGCTTGCGTTCGGTGCGGCGGCGCTCCCGCAGCACGTCCACCACGGCATCCTTGACGATCTTGAACGCGAAGGCCTTCGGATCGGGGCTGGCCAGGGCCCGGTGCCAGTTCTTGTAGAGCGTGGCGCCCGCGTTCTGGACGGCGTCCTGGGCGTCCTCCCGGTGCCCCAGCCGCTGCTGGGCGTAGCGGAGGTAGCCGGAGTTCTCGCGGGTGAAGAAGGCCTCGAAGTCGTTCGGCAGGCCGCCGAGCGGATCGGCCCTCAGGCTCCGCTCCTCGCCCGGCCCGGGAGTTCTCACGCGGGCCCCCCTTTCGTGGGTCAGCTGGCCGGCCCACCGGGTGGCACGCCGACGGCCCCTTGGGGGCTCGTGGTGTAACCGTCCGGGAGAGGCGGGATGTCGACCGGATCGGGCGGACAATCGGCGAACGTTTCCGTTCACTTTCGAACAGCACCGCTGACCTGCCGGTTCACCCGCACGGACCAGGCCCCGCCGACCGTAATGTGATCCAGATCACATTCCGTCACGAAGCCACTTGACAAGCCCCGCCGCACCCCACCCGCATCCGCACGGGCGCCCACCCACACCCACCCCCGCTGGACGCCCCAGCGACCCCGCCCCGCCCCTACGGCGCCGGCTCGACCTCCGCGGCGTCCAGCGCGACGGTCACCCGGTCCAGCAGCCCGCGCAACGCGGCCAGGTCCTCGACCGGCAGTCCGGCCGCGGCGAGGAGCCGCCGCGGCACCTGCCCGGCCCGCTCACGCAGGGCGTCCCCCTCGGCGGTGAGCCGGACTGTGACCGACCGCTCGTCCTCCGGGCTCCGCTCCCGGCGCACCAGCCCGGCAGCCTCCAGTCGCTTGAGCAGCGGCGAGAGCGTCCCGGAGTCCAGCCGCAGCCGCTCGCCGATCCGCTTGACGGGCAGCTCGCCGTCCTCCCACAGCACCAGCATGACCAGATACTGCGGGTAGGTCAGCCCGAGGTCCCGCAGCAGCACCCGGTACACCCCGCCGAAGGCACGGGAGGCCGCGTTGAGCGAGAAGCAGATCTGCTGGTCGAGACGGAGGAGTTCCTCGTCCGCCATGCCGGAGGGGGTGGTCATGGACCCATGGTACCGATCACCCTCGCGCGATTAAGTTGTGCGCAATTGAATTGCATGCTCTACTTATCGCATCGCAACGCACCGCCACTAGATGCACCGCGACACCGCAGCACCGCAGCACCGCGACACAACGCATCACGCACGGCAGCCACAGCACCGGCCGCCGTCAGCGGAATCCAGGACCAGAAGGGAAGCGATCATGGACGCGCTCTACACCGCAGCCGCCACCGCGAACGGCCGGGAGGGCCGCGCCGTCAGCTCCGACGGCCGGCTGGACCTCGCCCTGGCCATGCCGCCCGCGCTCGGCGGCAACGGTCAGGGCACCAACCCGGAGCAGCTCTTCGCCGCCGGTTACGCCGCCTGCTTCGCCAGCGCCCTCGGCCTGGTCGGCCGTCAGGCCGGGGTGGACACCAGCGAGGTCTCGGTGACCGCCGAGGTCTCCATCGGCAAGGACGGGGCCGGCTTCGCCCTCGCCGCCGTGCTGCGCGTCGAGCTGCCCGACGCCCTCACGGGCGAGACCGGCGAGCTGCTCGTCAAGCAGGCGCACGAGGTCTGCCCCTACTCCCGCGCCACCCGGGGCAACATCCCGGTCGAGCTGGTCGTCGAGTGACCGCCCTCGCCGGATAGCCTCCAGGCTTCCATAGACGGGGCGGGCCGCCGCATCGAACGCGGCGGGCCCGCCCCGCACCCGGGGGTCATTCGCCACCCGGGGGATTCGCCGAGCGCAGGGTGTCCAGCCTGTGCCGGTACTCCTCCGCGTCGATCTCCCCCTTGGCGAACCGCTCCGCGAGCAGCTGCTCCGGGGCCACCCCCGAGCCTCCTCCACCACCCTGGTACCCCTCGCCGGTCGGCCCCGCCGATCCGGTCCGGCCCCAGGCTCCGGGGCCCGCCGGCCCGGACCCGCCGGTGCCCGATCCCGGTTTGCCGGGCGGAATCGGCTGCCGCGAGCGCGACACGTAGCGGAACAGAGCCACCGCGAGTAGCACGACGATCACCAGGAACAGCAGCGTCCCGAACGCCATCAGCCCCATGCCCCAGCCGCCCTCGACGTGGCCACGGCCGTGCCAGTACCTCATCAGGACCTCCTCCTCCGGCCCCGTCGGGCCTCCGAGGCGAGCAGCGCCTACCACCATCGTGCGCCCGCCACCGGTGAAAGCGGCGTGAGGGGGCATGGGAGGGCGGCCGGGCACGCCACCCGGCGCGCACCCGGGTAGCGTGCCGCTCGTGAACCACCACCCGCCGCGTACGGCCCACCCCCAGTGGCCCACGGCCCACCAACCACCCAGGGCCCACCAACCGCCCACGGCGCAGCTTCCACCGGCGCCCCACGACCTGCCGCCGGCTCACCACCTGTCGCCCGACGACCGCTCCCCCGAGCAGCTCGTCGCCGCCGGGGTGCTGCGGCGCCACCTGGACCCGCGCCCCCACCCGGCACTCGGACACTCCCCGATCGGCTACGTCGCCGTCGATCTCTGGGCCGAACTGACCGCGCTCGCCATCGCACCGGCCGCCGCCGAGGCCACCGCCACCGCCCTGCTGCGCGCGATCGCCGACCGGGCCGTGGACGCGGCCCTCGCCCCGGGCAACGAACGCGCCCCTCGCGACGACCTGTACGTGACCGACCCCGCCCACATCGGTCCGTACCGCCGGGCGGTCTGGTTCCAGCGCTCCGGGCGACGCACCGCCCCGGACGCCGGGAGCGGGCCCCGCGACCCCCGCGCCGGGTGGGGCTCACCCGGTCCGATCACCGCCGCCTTCGCGCCCCACGGGCCGTAGCCCCCGTCCGCTCAGCGCTCGACCCGGAGGCTGTGGCACACCCAGCTCAGGCGGTCCGGCCCGCCGTGCGGCGGTCTGGCATGGTACGTCCCGTCCGCCACCGACATATTGACGATCAGATAGGCGTACCACCCGGCTCCGACCCCGTGGAGGTCCGCGTAGACCAGCTCGTCCTCCACGTACCAGTCCACCGAGTGCGCGCCGAGCGCCACCCGCAGGGTGAAGGTCGCGCCCGGGCCGATCCCGGCACTCGCTCCGTGCCAGTACCGGAAGCCGCCCCGGACATGGTTGGAGATCTCCAGCAGGTCCGGGTTGTCGGGGTGGTACTCGAAGACGTCAACCTCGTTGCCACCGTCCCGCCAGGTCCAGATGGCCGGCCAGGCGCCCAGTTCGACGGGCAGGGTCACGTTCGCCGTCAGCACGTCCCCGGCGTGGAGCTGGAAGCCGTCCGGGCTGCCCTCGGTGGTCAGCAGGTTGCAGCTCCACAGCCCGCCGCTGTGCCGCCTCGTCGCCGCGAACACCCCACCGGGGCAGTACTGGCGGCTGAGGTAGTCGAGTTTGTGGTCGCTCCGATTGGTCGGCCCCATCCGGGGATAGGCGCTGCTGCGCCCGGCGATCCACTGACTGGTCGAAGTGAAGTCGGCGTCGAACACGACTGCCACGGCCGCCTCCCCGAAGCTCCGGCGTCCCGGCAGTCCGCACGCCGGGCACACAGGGTGAGTTACCCGATACCCTCCGCAGTATGCGAGGCGGGTTCGCTCGTCTCCGGGGACGGACGCCGAGGCCCGCCGCCGACCAGCAAGAGGCTCCCGGCCGACCGGCCGGCCGCCCAGCCCGACACGCCCGACCAGCCGCTCAGCCGACCGCCGCCGCGCCCCCCGCGCCCAGCCGGTCGGTCACCGACACCACCCCGTCCACCGAGCGGCACAGGTTGAGCACGATCGGCACCAGGTGCGACTCGGGCACGGTGCCGCTGAGCACCACCCGCCCCTGGTTGACCTCCACTCCGATCTCCGCCGGGCTCACCCCGTCGATCCGGCCGAGCACCTCCTCGACGATCTCCCGCCGGATCACCATGTCCTCGCGCAGGAAGACCCGCAGCAGGTCGCCGCGGCTGACCATGCCGATGACCCGGCCCTCCTCGTCCAGCACCGGCAGCCGCTTCAGGCCGTGCCGGCTCATCGTCCGGGCCGCCGCGACCACGCTGACGTCGGGGGTGGTGCAGACCGGCTGCGCGGTCATCAGGTCGGCCGCGGTCACCTCGCCGTCCGGGCCCGCCTGCGCCGACTCGGGCGCGGGCAGCAGGCTGGCCGGGTCCTCCTGCGCGGCCAGGGTGCGCAGCAGGTCGGCCTCCGAGACCACGCCGAGCGGCCGCCCCTCCGGATCCACCACGGGCACACCGGTGATGTCGTACTCGCTCAGCAGCGCCACGATCTCCCGGAACCCGGTATCGGGCGAGACCAGGACCACGGGGCTGGTCATCACGGATTCGACGGTGGCATGCCGCACGCCGGTTCACCTCGTCAACGATGCTGGTCCGAACAGGCGCGGATCGTCCTGACCGGTACCGGCAGCATCCCCCGCCCCGGCGCGAATGGCCAGGGGCCAAGGGGCCGAACGGACGGGACCTTGGGCCCGGCCGGCGAACGCGCTTCCGACAGGCGGCTCGGCTCGGAGCCCGCCCGCTCAGCCCGCGACCGTCGACGGACGGGACAGCTCGCGCTCGTAGTCCGGCAGCTCGACGCTGCTGACCCGCTTGCCCAGCTCCAGCATCCGGTCCAGCGCCCAGCGCCGGTTCAGCAGCGCGTTGCGGAACCGCAGTCCCGCCGCCGTGCGCGGGGCGAGGAAGGGCCCGGTCCGGTCCCCGCCCTTCTGGCAGCCCCGGGCGTAGCCGCGCAGCAGCTTCTCGTACCGGCCGAAGGCGGCCCGGTGGTCGCCCCGCGCCCGGGCCAGCTCACCGGCGAGGACGTACGCGGCCACCACCGCCGTCCCGGTGCCCATGCCCCCGATGGTCGCGCCGCAGGCGGCGTCGCCGACCAGGGCGATCCGGCCGGTCGACCAGGCGGGCACGTCGGCACGGCTGATCGAGTCGAAGTACAGCTCGGGAGCCGCGTCCAGGCTGTCCAGCAGGTACGGAACCCGCCAGCCGAGGCCCGCGAAGGCGGCCTTGACCAGGGCCCGCTGCGACGCCGGGTCGTGGCGGTCGTAGGGCAGCTCGGGCGAGGCGAAGAGGCAGAACGCGCCGGCCCGGCCCGGGTCGCGGTGCGCGGCGCCGACGGACATCAGCCGGCCGGGCACGTTGAGGCCCACCCCGCCGACCGGCAGCCCGAGGTCGTTCGGCAGCTGCCAGGTGGCCGCGTAGTAGCCGAGGTGGCGCACGTAGTGCCGCTCGGGGCCGAACGCGAGCCGGCGGACGGTGGAGTGCAGCCCGTCGGCGCCGATCACCAGGTCGAACTCGCGTGGCGCCCCGCGCCGGAAGGTGACCCGGACCGCGCCCGGGGTCTCCTCCAGCGCCGTGACCGAGTCGCCGAAGACGTACTCCGCGCGGGCACTGCTGTGCCGGTGGAGCAGCCGGGCCAGCTCACCGCGCGGCACCTCCAGGTCGCCGCCCGCGAACTCGGCCGGCAGGTGCAGCAGCCGGCGCCCGTCGGGGTCGACGAAGGTCATCGGGCTGCCGCCGGTGCCGAGCTCGCGCAGTTCCTCCAGGACGCCCATCCGCTCCAGCACCGTCAGGTGGGTGCGGCCGCGGAAGTCGACGTCCTGGCCGCCTGCGCGCAGCGAGGGGGCCAGCTCGACCACGGTCACCTCGAAGCCGTACCGGCCCAGCCAGTGGGCCAGCGCGGGGCCGGCGATGCTCGCGCCCGAGATCAGGACCTTGGTGCTCATGGGAACCACTCCGTCCGAGAGGGGTAAAACTGTGTCTGGCGGACACTGTTCGTTGCTGTGTACGGTAGACACAGTTGGACCGGCAGGGCAAGCCCCCCAGGAAGACGCCGGTTCGGAACACGGAGCGCCGCCGGGAAACCCCGGCGGAACCGCAGGACGGGACCTTCAGGACGGGAGCGGACGATGGGCGAGGCGGCGAACGACGCGGTGCGGCTGCTCTGGGGCCCCCCGGCCAAACCGACCCGGGGCCCGAAGCCGGCCCTCAGCCTGGAGCGGATCGCCGCGGCCGGGGTCGAGGTCGCCGACGCGGAGGGGCTGGGCGCGGTCTCCATGCAGAAGGTGGCCGGGCTGCTGGACTTCACCAAGATGTCGCTCTACCGCTACGTCCCGGGCAAGGCCGAACTCATCGCGCTGATGGTCGAATCGGCCGTCGACCAACCGCCGACGGCACCGGAGGGCGCCGACTGGCGGGAGCAACTCACCACCTGGGCCCACCACTTGGCGGCCTCCTTCACCCGGCACCCGTGGCTGCTGGACGCCACGGTCGGCACTCGGGCGCTCGGTCCGCGGGAACTCGCCTGGCTGGAAGGGGTGGTGGCGGCCCTCGACGGCCAGGGGCTGACCGGCGCCGAGCGGATGGACGCCGCCGTCCTGCTCACCGGGCACGTGCGCGGGATCGCCGCCCAGTCCCGGGCCACCGGCCCGGCCGGCAACCCCGAGGCCGAGATCCTCGCCGCCCTCGGCACCGTGGTCCAGGAGCACGCCGACCGCTTCCCCGCCGTGGCCGCCGCCATGGCCGACCCGGCGGGCCGTGACCAGGCACTGGAATTCGGCCTGGAGCGCATCCTGGACGGCCTGGCCGCCCTGATCGAACGCCGCGCGAACACCGTCTGACCGGCTCGGTCGAACAACCCGGACCGCGCGGCCCGAACCGCGCCGGCCGAGCCCCGCCGCCTACCGCCCGACACCCGCACCGGCCCGCCCGCACCACCGGGAAAACCGTTCGAACCCCCCGGCCACCGCTCGCTACCATCGCGCCCCATGGCGATGTTCGTGCACCTGACCTCCGCGGCCAACGCGCCACGCGTCCGCCGCGCCGGGATCCGCGCCGACAGCCGGGGCCAGGGCGGGGCTCGCGGGGTGTACTGCTTCCCGGTGCTGCCCTCGTACACGCTGACCCACCAGTGGCTGCGCGAGCTGGCCCGGTTCGGCCCCAAGGGCGCCCTGGTCGCGGTGCACATCCGGCTGGGCGACGAGCAGGAGGTCCTGACCGGCCACTTCGGCGACCGCGCCCGGGGCTCCCAGCGGCCGGTCCGGGCGGCCGAGGCGGTCCGGCGGATCGGGGCGCTGGCCGATCCCCGCGGGTGGGAGGTGTTCCTGCCGCGCGCGGTCGGCGCCCGCGAGGTGCACCGGATCCGCGCCGTGCCGCAGGTCGCCGGCTGGCGCTACCTCCCGGGGGCCCACGGCACCCGGCCCTGCACCTGCGCCGGCTGCCGGGTCATCGGCGAGTACGGCAGCCGTCGGCTGCGCGAGCGCCACCCGCACCCGCTGGACGGCCCTCCGCCGCCCAGCCGGGTCCTCCTCGCCCGGGTCGCGGCAGCCGGCGATCCGGGCGATCCGGCCGAACTGCGGGCCGCGCTGCACTGGTTCGGCCTGCGCCGCCGCGGCCCGCTGGACCAGCTCGCCCGCCTGGCCGCCCACCCGGACCCGGAGGTCCGGGCGGACCTGGTATGGGCGGTGTGCCGCTGGTCCACCCCGGGCGTCGCCGAACTGCTGGACGGCTTGGCGGACGACCCGCACCGGGACGTCCGCGAAGCCGTGGCGATGGCCCGGGAGGACTGAAGCCCGGGAGGGCTGAGACCCGGGCCTCCGGAGGCCTCCGGGAAAGCCGCCCCGGGCCCCGCCCGACCACTCACCGCCACCCGGCCGGGTGCCGCCCGCCGGGGACGAAGGGCAGGGGTCGCCCGTCAGGAGACGCGCTTGAGCTGCCAGGAGTTCTTCTCCAGGCTCGGCACCGCGGAGTAGTTGCAGCCGGACCCGTAGAAGGTGCTCACGATGGTCCAGCCGTCCGGCGGCCAGGTGGAGGCGCAGGCGTTGACCACGGTGCCGACCGGGTAGCCGGTCAGCTGCATGATCTTCTTGGTGTTCGGGGTGAACCCGGAGCCGCAGCCGGCGCTGTTCCACCACTGGACGTCCACGAACCCGCTCGGCGTCAGCGAGGAGGAGCAGCTGGTGCTGGTGTCGCCGGGCGCGGCCTGGGCCGTCCCGGTGGTCAGGGTCAGCGCGGTGGCGGTACAGCCCAGGGCGAGCGCGAGGGAACGAAGGCGTATCACGAGGGTCGACTCCTCTCTGTGACGCGGCCCGTCCGCGTCCCGCCCATTCCTATCCGTGCCACCGCGGTGACGGACAGCGGCTTTCCGGCCCGGCCGTCGGCTCGTTCTCGCCCTTCCCCGCCCGGGACCACCCGTCCGCTCGCCGCTGACCTGCGGAAATTCCCGTCGACGTGCCCGCCCGGCCGATCCGGGTGATCATGGGACGAACCGCGTCTTCGGCGATTGGGCGCACCGGGCCGTCGGCCCGGGTGGTGCCCGGAAGGTGGACCGCGATGTTCCAACTCCTGTGGATTCTGCTCATCGGCTTCGTGCTCGGCGTGATCGCCAAGCTGATCCTGCGCGGACCGCAGTCGATCCCCTGGTGGCTGACCATGCTGCTCGGTGCCGCCGGGGCCTGGCTCGGCAACGCCGTCTCCGGCTGGATCGGCGTCCGGCACACCTCGGGCGTCGACTGGATCCGCCACATCCTGCAACTCGCCTTCGCGGTCGCCCTGATCGGCCTCGTCGCACCCGCGTGGGGCAGGTCCCACCCCAGTCGCTGACCGCGCGAGCGGGCGGTCCCGCCCCGTCGGGCCGCGGCACCGACGGCAGGGGCCGCCCGGGCTCGCCCCGGGCGCACCGGCGACGGCACGGACCGGCCCGTGCTCGGCCCGCGTTCACCGGCGACGGCACAGGCCGGCCCCTCCTCAGCCCACGTGCACCGCCGGCCGCCGTGACCGGTCCGGCTCGGCCTCCCGCAGCACCTCGCGGGTGACGGGCGCGATCTCGCCCTGCCCGAACAGGAAGAACCGCAGGAACTGGGCGAAGGGGTTGCCCTCCGTCCACTCGAAGTAGATGTGCGGCTGCTGCCCGGTGAGGTCGCGCACTTGGAGCAGCAGGGCGGCCAGCGCGTTGGGCACGCTGGAGCTCTGGAGCGCCAGCACCCGGTAGCGGTCGTGCAGCACCTCGCCGCGCACGGTCAGTTCGGCCTCGAAGTCGGACGGGTCGAGCACGGTGACCTCGACGAACACCAGGTCGTCCTCGGCCGGGATGTCGTTGTCCCGCCGGATCTGGTGGATCTTGTCGCGGTACTCGGCGAGGTCCCGGCTGTTCGGCTCGTTGGCGATCAGCCGTAGCGGCCGGTGCGTGTAGTCCCGGACGAACCGCTCCGCGACCTCGTCCAGCGCCACCTCGGTGACGCGCAGTTCGAAGGCGCGCTTGAGCCGGGAGAGGAAGGAGACCAGCATGATGCCGCCGATGAAGCAGGCGCCGATCTTGACGCCGTCCGGCCGCTCGGCGACGTTCACCACCGTGGTGTAGAGGAACACTGCGGAGATCGCCGCGAAGCCGATCCACCAGTGGTGCTGCCCGGCCCGGTGCGCGGCGATGGTGACGGCGATCGCGGCGGAGCTGATCAGCACCAGCACACCGGTGGCGTAGGCACCGCCCTGGGCGTCCACGTTGGCGTCGAAGATCCAGGTGACCAGGAAGGCGATCAGGGTGAGCACGATGACGGTCGGCCGCACGGCCCGGGCCCAGTGCGGGGCCATGCCGTAGCGGGGCAGGTAGCGCGGCATCAGGTTGAGCAGCCCGGCCATCGCGGAGGCCCCGGCGAACCAGAGGATGGCGATCGTGGACAGGTCGTAGACGCTGCCGAAGGTGCTGCCCAGGTACTGGTGGGCGAGGTAGGCGAGGGCCCGGCCGTTGGCCTGGCCGCCGGTCTTGAACTGGTCCGCCGGGATGAGCAGCGTGGTGATGAAGCTGGTGGTGATCAGGAACGCGCTCATGATCACGGCGGCGGTGGTCAGCAGTTTGCGGGCGCCGCGGATGCGGCCGGTGGGCTTCTCCTCGGTGTCGTCCGGATCGCCCTCGATGTGCGGCATCACGGCGACGCCGGTCTCGAAACCGGACAGGCCGAGCGCCAGCTTCGGGAAGACGATCAGGGCGACGCCGACCATCGCGAGCACGTTGCCGTGCTCCACCGTGAGCGCGTCGGTCCAGTCGCTGAACACGTGCGGGGCCTTGAGCACGTGCCAGAGCCCGTTGACCACCACGACCACGTTCAGTGAGAGGTACACCGCGACCAGCACCACGGCCAGGCCGATCGCCTCGCTGAAGCCCTTGAGGAAGACGGCGCCGAGCAGCGCGATCATGATCATGGTCAGGGTGATCTGCCTGCCGGCCAGGGCGGCGTGGACGTGCGGGTTCTCCACCAGGTGGGCGCTGGCATCGGCGGCGGACAGGGTGATGGTGATCATGAAGTCGGTGGCCGCGAAGCCCAGCAGGGTCAGCACGAAGAGCTTGCCCTTCCAGAACGACAGCAGCCGCTCCAGCATCGCGATCGAGCCCTGGCCGTGCGGGCTCTCCCGGGCGACCCTGCGGTAGACGGGCAGCGCGCCGAGCAGGGTGACGACCACCAGCACGATGGTCGCCAGCGGCGAGACCAGGCCGGCCGCGAGCGCGGCGATGCCCGGCTGGTAGCCGAGCGTGGAGAAGTAGTCCAGGCCCGTCAGGCACATGACCCGCCACCAGCGCTGGCCCTTCTCGGCCGGCGCCTCGGCATGCGGGCCGGGGTGCTGCTTGGCCATGTCCGACAGGCCTTCCAGGAGCCAGGCCCGGAACCGCTCGCGCCGGGAGGGGGACGCCGCCCCCTGTTCGGCCGACCCCGACGAAACCACGTGCACCCCTGTCCACGTCTCGGCCGGACGCGCACCGCTCCGGCCCCCCGGTGGCCGCCGGACGGCGGGCCTGGTCAGGCTAGGGGACCGACCCGCCCCCGCCGGTCAGCGCGCGGGCCGACACGCCCGGGGTGCGCCCGTACGGCCCCGCCCGGCCGCGGAGCGGTTCCCGTCGGTGCCGCGGCCCCCGGCGGTGACCGGGGCCCGGCGCGGCGGTCCGCACGACCTGGTGAAACACGCGAGGATGTCCGCGCGCACCGACACGGCGGCCCGGCGCGGCAGGACGCGGCCCCGGCCCGGTTGACGCACCCCCGGACACGGGCAGGACCAGGAAGCGGGCCGGGAACCCGGCCGCAGGACACGGAGGTCACGGTGGCGGAGCCGAGTCGGCGGAGGATCCTGGGCCTGGGCCTGATGGCGGCGGCCGTCACCTCCTGCGGCCCCCGCCGCCCGGATCCGGCTCCCGCCGCGCACCCGTCCGCCCCGGCGTCCGCCGAGGCCGCCACCGGCGGTCCCACCCCGAGCGGCCCCACGCCGAGCGGTCCCGCCCCGGGCGGCCCGGCCGCCGACGGGCACGGCCGCCCGGAGAGCGAGCGGTCCCTGCCCGGCAACCCCGACTGGGAGATCACCGACCCGGGCCCGGACGGCGCCATCGAGGGCTTCGCCGACCGGGTCAGCGTGCTGCCCGGCGAGACCTTCGGCCTGCACGTCTCCACCCCGGCCGCCGCGTTCACCGTCTCCGCCTACCGGATGGGCTGGTACGACGGCGCCCGCGCCCGGCTGGTCTGGCGCCGCGAGCACGTGCCCGGCACCAAGCAGGCCGCACCGCACGTGGACCCGGTGACCCGCACGGTGCTGACGGGCTGGCAGCGCACCCTCGCGGTGGACACCGCCGGCTGGCCCGAGGGCGCCTACCTGCTGCGCCTGGACGCCGAGGACGGCTCCGGCCGCCGCTACGTCCCGCTCACCGTCCGCTCGGCCACCACCGCCGGCCGGACCGTGGTGATGAGCGCCCCGGCGACCTGGCAGGCCTACAACGAGTGGGGCGGCTACAGCCTCTACAACGGCCCGACCGGCGGCCTGGCCACCCGCTCGCTGGAGGTCGTCTTCGACCGGCCGTACGACTACGACCACGGCGCCGGCCTGTTCCTGGTGTACGAGGCACCGCTGGTCGCCCTCGCCGAGCGGCTCGGCCTGCCGCTCGCCTACACCACCGGCATCGACGTGGCCCGGGAGCCCGGTCTGCTCGCCGGGGCGAGCGCCGTGCTCTCGCTCGGCCACGACGAGTACTGGTCGCCCGAGCAGCGCGCCCACGTGACGGCGGCCCGGGACGCCGGCACCAACCTGGCGGTCCTGGGTGCCAACTGCTGCTTCCGCCGGGTCCGGTTCGAACCCACCGACCTCGGGCCGGACCGCACGGTGGTCTGCTACAAGGACTCCTGGGCCCAGGACCCGGGCCGGCGGGCCGGCGCCCCGGCGACCACCGACTTCCGGGCCGCCCCCGACGCCGACCCGGAGAGCTCGATGCTCGGCGTCATCTACGACGGCTATCCGGTGGACGCCCCGTACGTGGTCGCCTCGCCCGGCCACTGGGCCTTCGAGGGGACGGGCGTCGCCGCCGGGGCCTCCTTCCCGCACCTGGTGGGGGTGGAGTACGACCGGGTGAACACCGGCTTCCCCACGCCCCGCCCGATCGAGGTGATCGCCCACTCCCCCGTGGTCTGCGACGGTCGGCACTCCCACTCCGACACCGCCTACTACACCGTGCCGAGCGGTGCCGGGGTGTTCGCCACCGGGACGATGCGCTGGGTCGAGGCGCTGGAAGCGCGCGGCCCCGGCGGCGGCCGGGCCGACCACGGCATCGACTCGCACGCCGGGGACCTGGTCCGCCGGGTCACCGAGAACGTGCTGCGTGCCTTCGCCGCCGGGCCAGCGGGCCGCACCCACCCGGCCCAGGACAACCTGGCTGCCGTCTACGGCACGGCGTAGCGCGGCCGGCTCGGCCGGTGCCGGCGGGGTGACGGTCTCCGCGCGGAAGGACGGTAGGGCGGGAGGTCACAGGCGTTCTGCGGGCAGCCGTTCCGGGTGTCCGCGGCCCGTCACCGCACCGCATCGCGCTCGAACGGGCTTCCGGCGCCGCCTGGGCACCGGAAGGCCCGAACCCCTGGATACACTCACACGGTCCAACCACCACAGGTCATCAGGAAATCCGACCGGTACGGCAGCGTGCCGCCGGCAAGGGCACGAGGGAAACAGAACATGGTCGAGGCCTCCCCCAAGGTCGTTGTGGTCGTCCCCACGTACAACGAGCGGGAGAACCTCCCGGTGCTCGCGGGTCTGCTCGCGGAGCTTCCGGTGCCCGACCTGCACCTGCTGGTCGTCGACGACAACTCCCCCGACGGCACCGGCGAGATCGCCGACAAGCTCGCCGCGGACTCCGGCGGCACCGTGAGCGTGCTCCACCGCACCGAGAAGGACGGCCTCGGCCGCGCCTACCTGGCCGGCATGGCCAGGGCCCTGGACGACGGCGCCGACATCGTGGTGCAGATGGACGCCGACCTCTCCCACCCCGCCTCGGCGATACCCGCGATGGTCGAGACGCTGCTGACCGACGGCACCGCCGTGGTGCTGGGCTCCCGCTACGTCCCCGGCGGCTCGACCGCCGCGGAGTGGCCCTGGCACCGCAAGGCGCTCTCCGCCTGGGCGAACCTCTACGTCAACACGATCCTCGGCCTCGGGGTGAAGGACGCCACCGCCGGGTTCAAGGCCTGGCGGGCGAGCACCCTGCGCGCCATCGACCTGCCGACCGTGCGCAGCAACGGCTACTCGTTCCAGGTCGAGATGAACTACCGGGTCGTCAAGCGCGGCATGACCATCCGCGAGGTGCCGATCCGCTTCGAGGAGCGGATCGAGGGCGCCTCGAAGATGAGCATGGGCGTCCAGGTCGAGTCCGCGCTGGCTCCGTGGAAGCTGCGCTTCGACCGCGACAGCTGACGGCCGCCGGCCGCGCCCGCCCCGGGTGGACGCGGTCGTACGGGTGCCGTACGGCCCGGCAACCGGTGTGAGGGGCCGCAGCGGGGAAAGAAGGGCGGCATGGCCCTTCTCCCGGAGTCACTCACGGACCTGGTCCGCCGCGGCGCCCGAGACCCCTTCGTGGTCCAGACCGTCCGGGCCACCGTCGCGGCCACCATCGCCTTCGCGGTGGCGACGCGGCTCAGCAGCGAGCCCGCCCCGCTGACGGCACCGCTGACCGCGCTGCTGGTCGTCCAGGTCACCGTCTACTCGACGCTCAAGACCAGCGTCCGCCGGGTCAACTCGGTGGTGGTCGGCGTGCTGATCGCGATCGGGTTCAGCGCCGTGGTCGGGCTCTCCTGGTGGAGCCTCGGGCTGATCATCCTGGCCTCGCTGGTCGTCGGCCGCCTCGTCCGGGTCGAGGAGTTCGTCCAGGAGGTCGCGATCAGCGCGATGCTGATCCTGGGCGTGACCAAGCTCGCCTCGCAGGCCTGGGACCGGGTGCTGGAGACGCTCATCGGCGCCGCCGTCGGCCTGCTGTTCAACCTGCTGTTCGCGGCGCCGGTCTGGGTGGACACCGCCGGGGAGTCGATCGAGGACCTCGCCCGGCGGGCCCGCCACCTGCTGCTCGACATCTCCGAGGAACTGGGCCGCCCCACCCCGGTCGCCCGGGCCGCCGAACGGCTGCACGAGGCCCGCCGGCTGGACCAGGCTATCGCCGACGTGGACGCGGCGCTGCGCCAGGCCGAGGACAGCCTGCGCTTCAACCCCCGGATCAGCGAGGGGCTGCTGTCCCGGCTGGTGCTGCGGACCGGTCTGGACACCCTGGAGATCTGCGTCGTGGTGATCCGGGTGCTGGCCCGCTCGCTGACCGACCTGGCCAAGCGGCGCGGGCCCGACGAAGAGCTCTTCCCGCCGGAGGTCGCGGTGGGGCTGGAGGAACTGCTGGCACACGTCGGCGACGCGATGGTGAGCTACGCGGTGCTGGTGACCACCCAGGTGAGCCGCAACGCCGAGGAGGCCGAGGAGCGGCTGGCCTCCGAGCTGGCGGCGGCCTGGACCTGCCGGGAGAACGTCGCCCAGATGCTGCTGCGCAAGGTCCAGGAGCACCCGGAGGCCTGGCAGCTGCACGGTTCGATGCTCGCCGAGGTGGACCGCATCCTGGACGAGATGGACCTGGAGCACCGCAGCCGGCGGCTGATGGAGGAACTGGACCGGGCCTCGGTGGCGAACCAGGAGCGGTTCTCCCGCTACGCCTGGCTGCGCCGCCTGGCGCGCGGCGAGCGGGCCCGCAGCCGCCGGGCGACCGTCACGGCGGAGCGCCAGTCGGGGTGAGGCCGGGGCCCGGTCCGTGACGACGCCGTGCTCAGGGCATCAGCCAGGGCTGCTGCGGCAGCGGGTGGCCGGTCTCCAGGTAGGTCTTGAGGTTGGCGAGCACCGCCGACCAGCCCTGCTCGGCGTCCGCCCGCGCGGCCTCGTCGCCGAGGTTCTCGTGGATGACGGTGAGCCGGGTGAGGTCCTGCCAGCCCTGGATCTCGAAGGTGACCCTGGAGGGCCAGCCGGCGCGCTGCTCCTGCGGCCCGGCCCAGGTGGTGACCAGCCGGTGCGGTCGGTCGGCCGCCTCGACGCTGCCGATCACGTCGGCGATGCCGGAGCCGTCGGCCCGCTGGTGCTCCCAGGGCGCGCCGGGCAGCCAGGTGGAGACGTTGCGGTGGCCCCAGTACACGCCGGACTCGTCGGCGTTGGTGAGCGCGTGCCAGACCCGCTCGGGGGTGGCCCGCAGGTAGGTGATGCCGCGGTGGCTGAGGGCGGTCACGGCCTCACCCCTCGGCCGCGTCGAGCAGCGGCTGGATCTCGATCTTCCGCATCCGCAGCATGACCGCCATGACCCGGTCCGCCTTGGCCCGGTCCTCGCCGCCGACCAGGTCGAGCAGCACCCGCGGGGTGATCTGCCAGGACAGGCCGTAGCGGTCCTTGAGCCAACCGCACGGGCCGTCCTGGCCGCCGTCGGCGGTGAGCTTCGCCCAGAGCTCGTCGACCTCCCGCTGGTCGTCGCACTCCACCTGGAGCGAGATCGCCTCGGTGAAGCGGAACTCGGGGCCTCCGTTGAGCGCCGTGTAGGGGCGGCCGGCGAGCTCGAACTCGACGGTCATCACCGAGCCGGCCGGGCCGGGGCCGGCGTCGCCGTAGCGGGTGGTCCTGAGGACCCGGGAGTCCGGGAACAGCGTGGTGTAGAAGGCGGCGGCCTCTTCGGCCTGCCGGTCGAACCAGAGGAAGGTGCTGATCTTCTGCATGCGCCCGACGGTAACGGCGGGCCGCGGCCGGACCGCCGAGCCACGGCCGGGGGTCACCGGATCGGCGCCCCCGGCGGGTCGGCCACCGCTCAGTGCACCCAGCCCGCGTAGCGCTGGGCGAAGCGCCGGCCGGTGTGGGCGGTCACGATGACGTCGTAGCGGCCCTGCCGGTCCAGCGGCCAGGCCAGCTCGGCCTGCTTGCCGGGTTTGACCCAGACGGTCCGCGCGCTGCCCGCGAAGTCGTTGGGCACGGCGGTGAAGGCCACGTCGGTCATCCCGTCGTTGGCCAGTTGCAGGGTGAGCTCGCGGTTGCCGCGCAGGTCGGCGGTAACGATCGGCACCCCGACGTCGTTCTGGCCGTCCTGCCCGTCGCGGACCACGGCGCCGGCGAAGCGGCGCACGAAGCCGTCCGGGCCGTGCACGGTGAAGTCGTAGCGACCGCCGGTCGCGGCGGCGTCCCAGACGTGGCGGGCGGTGGCGCCGGGGGCGACGGTGTACGGGGTGCCGGAGAAGGGCAGCAGGATGTTCGGGTAGACGGTGTAGGGGAAGGCCACCGAGCCGTCGTTGCTCATCGTGCAGGTGACCCGGCCGGTCCTGCGGTCCACCTCGACGTCGGCCCACGGCTGGTACGGCAGCGGGCGGTGCGGGCGCTCGCCGGGCTCCTGGACCGGCATCGCCTGGGCTCCGACCGCCGGCAGCGCGACACCGGGCAGCTTGGTGCCCGCGTCGGCCCTGGCCATCAGGGCCTTGGTGTCGGGCAGTTCGGGGATCGAGTAGTCCGGGGCCGCGAAGTCGAAGCAGCTGGTGAGGTCACCGCACACGGACCGGCGCCAGGCCGAGATGTTGGGCTCCGCCACCCCGGTGACCAGCTCCATGAAGCGCAGCACCGAGGTGTGGTCGAACACCTGGGAGTCGACCCAACCGCCTCGCGACCAGGGCGAGATGACCCACAGCGGCACCCGGTTGCCGAGTCCGATGGCCCGGCCCTGGGTGTACTCCTCGGGGGTGCCGGGCTCGGGGGTGGGCGGCACCACGTGGTCGAAGTAGCCGTCGTTCTCGTCGTACATCACCAGGAAGACGGTGTGCCGCCAGACCTCCGGGTTGGACGTCAGTGACTTCAGCGCCTGGTCGACCCAGTGCGCGCCGTAGGCCGGACCGGCCTCCGGGTGCTCGGAGAACAGGTAGGGCGCGACCAGCCAGGAGACGGTCGGCAGGGTGCCGTCCTTGCAGTGGCGGTCGAAGTCGGCCGGGTCGAACCTGGTCATCGCATTGACGTACCGCGGGTCGTCGTGCGGGAATTCGTGGAACTGCCGGAAGTAGGAGAGCGCGTTGTCGTCGTAGTCACCGGTGCGGTCGTCCTTGCTGGGGTTGTGGTAGACGCGCCAGCTGACGCCGGCCGCCTCCAGGCGCTCGGCGTAGGTGGTCCAGTCGGCGACGGGGTTGTCGGTGACCGGGGTGTTGTCGATCCACGGGCCGGTGGTGCCGTCACGGCCGGGGCCCGAAGTGCCGGTCCACAGGTACAGCCGGTTGGGGTCGGTCGGGCCGGCCAGCGAGGTGAAGTAGGCGTCGCAGACGGTGAACGCGTCGGCCAGGGCGTACTGGTAGGGGATGTCGTCGCGGGTGAAGTAGCCCATGGTGCGCTCGCCCTTGGCGGCGATCCACTTGTCCATCGCGCCGTTGTTGATGGCCTGGTGGCCGGTGGCCCAGTCGTGCGGGAGGCCGCCGGCGTTCTGCGCGTTGTACTTGGCGGTGTCCATCCGGTACGGCAGCATCACTCCGCCGTCGCTGCGCCGGCTGTCGGGCTGGCGGAACACGTCGGTGCCGTCGGGGAACCGGAGCGCCTGCTTGTCGCCGAACCCGCGGACGCCGGACAGGGTGCCGAAGTAGTGGTCGAAGGAGCGGTTCTCCTGCATCAGGACCACCACGTGCTTGACGTCCCTGACGGTGCCGGTGAGCGGGGAGCCGGGCTTGGTGGCTGCGACCGGGGCCGGGGCGGCTGCGGCCCGGGTGGCCGTCAGACCGGTCAGGGCGGTGGCGCCGGCGGCCGCGGTGGCGACGGCGAAGGTGCGGCGGGAGAGCTCGGACATGGCGAACTGACCTCTCGGAGCTGGTGTTGGGGGAGCCTGGGCGGCGCTCGGAGTCGAAGGCTCAGAGCTGGAAGGTGGCGACCGCGGCAGCGGTGTCGGAGGGCCATTCGTTGGCGGCGGCGCCGGGCTCGGGCTGCGGCCAGTCGGCGACCAGGGTGTGCGCCTCGACCAGCTTGAGCGGGCCCGCGTACTGGACGTAGTCGACGCGGTCCTGGGGCTCCGGGCGGTCGCCGCGCCGCTTGCGGGTGGGCGACCAGGTGGCGCCCGGGGCCTTGACCGGGTCGCGGTTCTCCTCGCGGAAGGTGTCGGTCAGCCCGGCGGCCTGGAGCGCCACGGTGACCGGCCAGGCGAGCGCGCCGATCCCCTGGTGGGCGGCGGCGGTGGCGGCCGTCCAGTCCCGGTGCGAGGGCGAGGCGAGCGCTCCGACCAGCACCACCGGGGTGCGCCGGGCGATGTCCGCGCGCACGGCGGCGGCCAGCGCCTGGGCCTGCTTCAGCCGCAGCGAGCCGTTCTCGGCGGCCAGCACCTCGGCGGCGGTCCGGCCATCCTGGACGGCGTACGGGCCATAGCCCGCCTCGTCCAGGTGGGCGGCCCAGAAGCGCACGGTGCGGCCGCCGGGCAGGCGGAGGGTCGCCGCGGCGGCGGGCAGGTCGGCGGTCGGCGGGGTGACGTCGGTGAGCGGGTACCGGCTGAGGACGCCGACGCTGCCCGGGCTCTGGTAGGCGTACCAGCCGAGGGCGTCGGCCAGGGTCGCGGCCCGCTCCCCCGCCGTCTCCTGGAGGGCGAGCACGTCCAGGCCCTGGGCGAGGACCACCCGAAGCTGCTTCTCCAGCGCGTCGGTGTGGGCCGCGCCCGCGTCGTGGAGGTTCCAGCTGGCGGCCTTGAGCCGGGGCGCGGCGGCCGGGTCCGCCACCGGGACGAGGACGGTGACGGTGTCGGTGGCGCCCGCGCTGTCCTTGACGCCGACGACGACCACCTCGGGGGTCTTGCCGGGGGTGGCGGGCGCGGTGCCGGTGAGCGTGCCGTCGGCGCTGACGGAGGCCCAGGCCGGGCCGCTGACCTTGCGGTACGCGGCGGAGCCGGGCGGGTTGCCGGCCGGGCGGCACCAGAGGCCGCCGAGCTTGACCGTCACGGCGGAGCCCGGGGCGACGGGCGTGGCGGTGAACGCGTCGACGGCGGCGTGCGGGCGGACGACGGCGGGCTTGGGGCGGAAGGCGAACGGCTCGGTGCGGGCGAGGATGCCGTAGCCGTCCTTGGCGAGCAGGTAGGCGGTGTACGGGCCGCCGGTCAGCGCGGAGGTGTCGAGCTGGACGTCGCCCGAGGTGCCCGGGGCGTACTTCCACAGCAGCGAGCCGCCGTTGCCGGGCTGGCGGCTGCCGTCGTAGACGCCGACCCAGTTCTTGGCGTCGGGGGCGTCGGTGGTCCAGTGGAAGGTGAGCCGGTCGCCCTCGGTGGGGCTCTCGGCGGGGTTGCTGGAGGAACTGAGCGTCAGGGCACTGCCTGCGGCCACGGTTGTCCTGTCCGCCGCCCGGGGCTCGGGCGGCCGGGGGCGGCTCACCGGGGCCGGGGGCGGCTGGTCACGGAGGCGGGGAGGAGGAGTCGCCCACAGTTGGCTGTACAACTGGTGGGCGGGCCTCATTCACCCGAAGGCCGGCGACCGGTGCGTGAACGACACATGACGGTGTGTCGGGCGGTGCGGGAACTTCCTCGGGCACTCCACCGGGCGCCGCCCGTGGCGACGCGAAGAGGACGAGCGACGCGGGTCGGCGGCACGGACAGGCGACCCGGGCCGGCGGCACGGACAGGCCACGAGGGCCGCGGTGGACGCCTCCACCGCGGCCCTCGTCGGACCGTGCTCCTTGAGGGTGCTTGGGCCCCGTCAGGCCAGGGCGAGGAAGAGCTTCTCCAGCTCGGCCTCACTCATCGGCGGGGCGCCCTCCTCGGCGCCGGCCATGCACTGGCGCATGCCGCTCGCGACGATCTTGAATCCGGCCCGGTCGAGCGCGCGAGAGACGGCGGCGAGCTGGGTGACCACGTCCTTACAGTCCCGACCCGCCTCGATCATCGCGATCACTCCGGCCAACTGGCCCTGCGCGCGACGCAGTCGGTTCAGGACCGCGCCGACCGCCTCCTCGTCCACCTGCATGTCGGGGCCGCCTTTCGCATCGACTGTCGATGGACAAGTGTACCCGGTGGGGTATTCATTCCCGGGCGCGGAAGCCGGGCCCCTCACCGCTGCCCGTCCCGGCCGCGGCTCAGCGGCGGGCCAGGCGGCGCTCCCCACTGGCCCCGGTCGTGTACGGGATCTCGTAGTGCGCGAACACGGCGGGCTCGTCCTCGACCGGCAGTACGTCGTCGGTGCCGATCGCGGGGGCCTGCTTCACCTGGTTGCGCGGGTACGCCACCCGGACGTAGTCCGGCCCGGCCACCGCCCCGTCCAGCGGGACGAACGCCAGACGGCGCCGACCGGCGAAACCGACCGTGACGGTGGCGAAGAACGGCTCGTCGCTGGCCGTCTCCACGTAGACGGACTCCAGGGAGCCGATGCGGCGGTCCTTTTCGTCGACCACGGCTCGGCCGCGCCACTCGCGGATGTCTGCCATTGCGATGACCACTGCCCGGCCTCCCGTCCCGGTTGATTCCACTGCCCCGACCTCCCATCCTGCGCCCGGGGCGGCGGCGGCGCGCGGCGAGCCCCGGGCCCTCCCCTCCCGACGGCCCCGGCGAAAGGGACATACGGGGTGACCGAAAGGGACATACGGGGGTGACCCGGCCAACCGGCACCGAGGCCGTGACCAGGGCTTTAGGCTGTCGGCCAGCAGGGCCGGGGGCGGGTCGATCGGACCCCACCGGCGAGATCCGGGGCGGAGGAGAGGGCGACCGTGGGATACGAGAACACGTGGGAGTCGGGCGGGGTCAGGATCCCGGCCGATCTGCGGCCCGAGATCCCGCACCCGGCCCGGATGTACGACTACTACCTGGGCGGCAAGGACAACTTCCCGGCCGACCGCGCCGCGGCGGAGACGGCGCTGGCCGCCAACCCGGAGTTCCGCTCCACCGCCCGCGCCAACCGGGGCTTTCTCACCCGCGCGGTGCGGTACACCGCCGACAGCGGCATCGACCAGTTCCTCGACATCGGCACCGGGATTCCGACGGCCGGGAACACCCACGAGATCGCCCGGAGCGCCAGGCCGGGCGCGCCGGTCGTCTACGTGGACAACGACCCGATCGTGCTCAGCCACGCCCGCGCCCTGATGGCAGGCCCGGCGGCCGGTCGCACCACCGTCATCCAGGCCGACCTGCGCGAGCCCGCGGCCCTGCTGGAGGCGGTCCGGGCGGTGGACCTGCTCGACTTCTCCCGGCCGGTCGGGCTCGTCCTCGCCGCCGTGCTCCACTTCCTGCGGGACGAGGACGAGCCGTACCGGGTCGTCGCCACCCTGCTGGACGCCCTGCCCTCCGGCAGCCACCTGGTCCTCTCGCACGGCACCGCGGACTTCATCCCGCCCGAGGTCCGCGACCGGGTCACCGGCGTCTACGACAAGGCCACCGCACCCCTGGTCGGCCGCTCCCGCGAGGAGGTCCTGGCCTTCTTCGACGGCCTCGACCTCCTCGAACCGGGCGTGACCACCGTCCCGCTCTGGCGCCCCGAGACCACCCCCGCACCCGGTGCCGACCGGGTCAGCATGTACGGCGCGGTGGCCCGCAAGCCCTGAGGCCCGGCGGGCGACGCTCCGGCCTGGGTGCCCCCGGCCGGGCGTCCTGGCCGGGCGTCCTGGCCGGGCGTCCTGGCCGGGCGTCCGGCCCGGCTGTATCGCGAGGCCCGGGCCGGGTGGACGGCGGGGTGGTCAGGGAGTTCGAAGACCGTTCAGGAACCGCTCGGGCTCCTCGGCCCACGGGCGGTGGCCGGAGCGCGCCGGCATCTCCGGGCGGCTGTGCGGCAGGCATGCCGCCACCGCACGGACCGGAGCGGAGCGGGGCCGCCACCGATCCGGCCCCGCTCGCCGTCCGCTCAGGCCGGGCGGCCGGGCGGCACCAGGCCGGTCTGATAGGCGATGGCGACCAGCTGGGCGCGGTCGCGGGCGTCCAGCTTGGACATCGCCCGGTGGACGTGGGTCCGGACGGTGAAGGGGCTGACGAACATGCGCTCGGCGATCTCCTCGTTGGTGAGGCCGGTGGCAGCCATCGACATCACCTCGCGCTCACGGGCGGTGAGCACGGACAGCCGCTCGCTCGCCGGGGTGGCGGACGCCTGGTCGGGCTGGGCCAGCAACTGGTCGATCACGGCGCGGGTGGCGGCGGGCGAGAGCAGCGGCTCGCCCGCCGCGACGGTGCGGACGGCGGCGAGCAGTTCGTTCGGGTCCGCGCCCTTGCCGAGGAAGCCACCGGCGCCCGCGCGCAGCGCCTGGGCCACGTACTCGTCGATCTCGAAGGTGGTGAGGATGAGCACCCGGGTGCCGGCCAGCTCCTCGTCGCCGCAGATCTCGGCGGTGGCGCCGAGGCCGTCGGTGCCGGGCATCCGGATGTCCATCAGCACGACGTCGGGCTTGGTGGCCCGGGCGAGTTCGACGGCCTCCCGGCCGTCGGCGGCCTCGCCGACCACCTCCATGTCCTCCTCCGCCTCGATCAGCATGCGGAAGGCGCCGCGCAGCAGGGCCTGGTCGTCGGCGAGCAGTACCCGGATGGTCATGCGTGGTCCCTGTCCTCTCGAACGGCGCGGTCCACTCGGGCGGCGCGGTCGTCCTGTCCTTCGGCTGGTGCCGGGCGGTCGGTGAGGCCGTCGCGAACGGCGTCGGCGGTGCGGTCGGTGTGGTCCGCGCGCGCGGCACGGTCGGGGTGGTCGACGCGGGCGGTGCGGGCCGCCCGGGCCACCTCGGCGGCGGTGAGGGCGGCCGCCGGCTGGGGGCCGTCGTCCCGGGCGCCGGTGCGCAGCGGCAGTTCGGCGGTGACCAGGAAGCCGCCGTCGGGCTGCCGGTCGGCGCTGAGCCGGCCACCGATCGCCCCGGCCCGTTCGCGCATGCCGATCAGGCCGAAGCCGCTCTCGCCCGGGGGGTGCTGGGGCCGGGGCACGGCACGGGAGCGGCCGGTCGCGGTCGGCCGGCCGTTGGCGACGCTGACGGCGACCCGGCTCCCGCTGAAGGCCAGGGTGATCTCGGCGTCCGCGCCGTGGGCGTGCTTGGCCACGTTGGTCAACGACTCCTGGACGATCCGGTAGGCGGTGAGGTCCACGCCGGGCGACAGCGGGCGGGCCTCGCCCTCGACGGTGAGCCGGACCGGTAGCCCGGCCCGCTCGAAGGTGCCGATCAGCTCGGGCAGCCGGTCGAGGCCGGGGGCGGGTTCGAGCGGGGCGGGCTCCTCGGCGCGGCGCAGCAGGCCGACGGTGGCGCGCAGTTCCTGGAGAGCCGAGCCGGTGGCGTCGGTGATGTGGCTGAGCACCTCGCGGGCCTTCACGGGGTGGCGGTCCATGAGGTGGACGGCGATGGCGGCCTGGGCGTTGGCGAGGGCGATGTGGTGGGCCACGACGTCGTGGAGGTCCCGGGCGATCCGGATCCGTTCGTCGGCGACCCTCCGGCGGGCCTCCTCCTCGCGGGTGCGCTCGGCCCGTTCGGCGCGCTCCTCGATGGCCGCGAGGTGGACGCGGCGGTTGCGGATGGAGTCACCGAGGGCGCCAGGCAGCAGGGCCCAGGCCAGGACGCTGATCCGTTCGCCGATTCCCCCGCCGGGACCGAACAGCAGGGCGGTCCCGGTGAGCAGCACGGCTGTGAGGACCGAGACGCGGAAGGCGGTGGAGCGGTCGGTGTGGACGGCGAGGAAGTAGAGCGCGAGCAGCAGCGGGGCGGCCAGCATCGGGGTGAGCCGGGGGCTGCTCCAGGCGAGCAGCATGGTGCAGAACAGCGTGAAGAGCACCACCGCGAGCGGCCGGCGGCGGTGGAAGAACACCGCGAAGGCCGCGATGAGAGCGAGGACGCAGGTCGTCGGGTCGGCATCGACGAACTTCCCTGCGTTCTGGTCGGTGGTGGCGCCGAGGAGAGTGGTCGCGATCAGGAGCATGCCTCCGGCGGCGTCGAGCAGCCGGGGATGGTCGCGGCGAAGGCGCTGCCAGGTGTCGCTCATGCTCGTGTTCTCCGGGTCGGGGGGCTGGCCGCGCCCTCGCCGGGCGGTGCCGGTTCGTGCCGCGCCGGCCCCGGCGAGGGGGGACGGCGGGGCGCGGTCGGGGGCCGTCGCGCGTGCGACGGCCCCTGACATCAACGGTAACGGTTGGGCCCGAACGAGCGTCCGAGCCGACCGGCGCCGGACCTGGTCCCGGCAGTGCCGGGCAGATCCTGGGTGGCGCCCGGCCCGGCCCCCGTCACGGCGGGCCGGGCCGGGCGGGCGGTACCGGCTGTCAGACGGTGACCGGGGCCCGGTCCGGGGTGGACTCGGGGGCGGCGGCCTCCAGCTTGCTGCCCTCGACGTCCACGTCCGGTATCAGCCGGTCGAGCCAGCCCGGCAGCCACCAGGCGCGGCGGCCGAGCAGGGCGAGGACGGCCGGGACGACCGTCATCCGGACGATGAAGGCGTCGAAGGCGACGGCGGCGGCGAGGCCCAGACCCATCATCTTGATCATCGGCTCACTCATCCCGATGAAGCCGGCGAAGACGGCGATCATGATGAACGCGGCGGCGGTGACCACCCGGGCGTTGTGCCGGAAACCGGTGACGATCGCCTCGTCGGGGGACTCGCCGTGGACGAAGCCCTCGCGGATCCGGGTGACGAGGAAGACCTCGTAGTCCATGGCGAGGCCGAAGACCACACCGATCATGAAGATCGGCATCATGCTCATCACCGGCCCGGTCTGCTCCACGCCGATCAGATCGGCCAGCCAGCCCCACTGGAAGACGGCGACCACGGCGCCGAGCGCGGCGGCCACCGAGAGCAGGAAGCCGAGCGCCGCCTTCAGCGGGACGAGGACGGAGCGGAAGACCACCAGCAGCAGCAGGACGGCCAGGCCGACGACCACGGCGAGGTAGGGCAGCAGCGCGTCGGAGAGCTTCTGCGAGACGTCGATGTTCATCGCCGTGGTGCCGCTGACCAGGACCGTCGCCCCGGTGGCCGACTTCAGGCCGGCCGCGTCGCCACGGATGGCGTGCACGATGTCCTTGGTCTCGGCGTCGCTCGGACCGGTGGCCGGGACGGCGTTCAGGATGGCCGTGTCACCCGCCTTGTTGAACACCGGCGGTGTCACCGCGACGACCCCGGGCACACCGGAGACCTTCTTCTCGACCTCGTTGGCGGCGGCCTTCGGGTCGGCGGCGCCCTTGACGTCGACCATGACCATCAACGGGCCGTTGAAGCCCGGGCCGAAGCCCTCGGAGAGCAGGTCGTAGGCGCGGCGCTGGGTGGTCGAGGTCGGCTTGGCCTCGTCACCCGGCAGACCGAGTCGCAGGTCGAGCGCCGGGGCGGCGAGCACCCCGAGGCCGATCACACCGCCGAGCAGCACCGCGAGCGGACGGCGCACGACGAAGCGGGCCCAGCGGGCGCCGCCGTTCTCCTTCGCGGCCGGAGCCGCCGCACCGCGGGCCTTGCGGGCCTTGCGCGGCAGCGCCCTGCGGCCGAGGAAGCCGAGCAGCGCGGGGACCAGGGTGAGCGCGACCAGCACGGCGATGACGACCGTCCCGGCGGCGGCCATGCCCATCTTGGCCAGGATCGGGATGCCGACCACGGAGAGGCCGGCGAGCGCGATCACCACGGTGAGGCCGGCGAAGACCACCGCGGACCCGGCGGTGCCGACCGCCCGGCCGGCCGCCTCCTGGGGTGCCCGGCCCTCGGCGAGCTCCGCGCGGTAGCGGGAGACGATGAACAGCGCGTAGTCGATGCCGACCGCGAGGCCGAGCATCATCGCGAGCGTGCCGGTGGTGGAGGAGAGCCCGAGCGTGCTGCCGAGCGCCGTGATCAGCGACATGCCGAGGCCGACGCCGACGATCGCGGTGAACAGCGGCAGTCCGGCCGCGAGCAGCGAGCCGAAGGTGATCACCAGGACGACGGCGGACAGCGCCATGCCGATCGCCTCGCTGCTGCCCCCCGCCTCGGGCTTGGCCATCAGCGCGTTGCCGCCGATCTCGACCTTGAGCCCGGCGTCCCGGCCGTGCTGGGCGGCCTGCTCCAGGGTGTCGGTGGCGGCCTTGGAGACCTCGCCCGCCTTGGCGGAGTAGTTGACCGTCGCGTACGCGGTGGTGCCGTCCTTGGAGACGGCGCCCTGCGTCTTGAACGGGTTCACCGCGCCGGTGACCTGCTCGGACTTGGCGACCTCGTCGACCGTGCGCTCGACCGCCTGCTGGTTGGGGGCGGCGGTGATCTTCTGGCCGGAGGGGGCGACGAACACGATGCGCGCCGAGGCCCCGTCGGCGTGGCCGCCGGGGAAGCGCTCGTTCATCAGGTCGAAGGCCTTCTGCGCTTCCGTGCCGGGCATCGCGAAGCCGTCGTCGGGTGCGGCGGGCGCCTTGGCCGCCAGGACCCCGACGGCGGCCAGTACGGCGACCCAGAGGAAGGTCACCAGTCGGCGCCGGACGAAGGTCCATCGGCCCAGACGGTAGAGGAACGTGGCCACGGGAGAGCGGACTCCTTCGGATGGGGTTCTCGGAACGGGACGCACCACGGCGGGCCGGACGTCCTGGTGGACGCGGTCCGCCGCAGCATGACCAATCCTTGATCGCCGGCCCGTCATCCGTCGTCATCTCTGTGCAGGCCGTTTGCGTACTACGGACGCAGTAGGGCCCTCCCCCGTACGGAGGAGCGCACGCCCCGCCCCGGAAGCAGTGCTCCGACCTGCGGCGGAAGCGGATTCGGTCACTCGTGCGGGCGGCGACGGCGGGCCGCGGCCCGGTGGGCGAAGTAGCGTGATCCTCCTGACCCGTCCGCTTTCCGTGCGGTTCGGGAGGATCCGACCCGATCGGTGCTGCTTCCGCAGCCCGCCGCCGGAGGTGCCCCATGGGCGTTCCAGCCGCCCGCATCGTGTTCGACGAGAGCGACCGCGCGGCGGTCGCCGAAGCGGTGACCGAGATGCTCGGCACCGGCTCGCTCACCCTCGGCCCGTGGACCGAGCGCTTCGAGCAGGCCTTCGCCGCCGAGCACGGCGCCTCGCACGCCGTCGCGGTGAGCAGCGGCACGGCGGCACTGGAGGTGATCCTGCGCAGCGTCGGCGTCCGGGGCCGCGACGTGGTCGTCCCCGCCGTCACCTTCTACGCGACCGCGGGCGCGGTGCTGCACGCGGGCGGCCGCCCGGTGTTCGCCGACGTCGACCCGGCCACCCTCGCGCTCTCCCCCGAGACCCTGGAGGCCGCACTCACCCCCGACACCGCCGCCGTCGTCCTGGTGCACATCGGCGGGCTGGTCGGACCGCAGGCCGGCGCCCTGCGAGCGCTGTGCGACCGGCGCGGCGTCCCGCTGGTCGAGGACGCCGCGCACGCCCACGGCAGCAGCTTCGACGGACGCGCCGCCGGGACCTTCGGCCTGGCCGGAGCCTTCTCCTTCTACCCGACCAAGGTCACCACCAGCGGCGAGGGCGGGATGATCCTCACCGAGTCGCCGGAGCTTCGCGACGAGGCCCGGGTCTACCGCGACCAGGGCAAGGGCTCCTTCACCACCAACCACCACGTCAAGCCCGGCTACGCCTGGCGGATGAGCGAGCCGCACGCCGCGATCGGCGCGGTGCACCTGCGCCGGCTGAAGGAGTTCATCGAGACCCGCCGGGCCGTCGCCCGCCGCTACGACGCGGCGCTGGCCGGACTGGACGGCCTCGACCCGGTGCTCGAACCGCCGGGCTGCCGCGGCAACTACTACAAGTACGTGGCGCTGCTGCCCGCCGGGGTGGACCGGGCGGAGTTCAAGCGGCTGGTGGCCGAGGAGCACGGGGTGCGGCTGTCCGGCGAGGTCTACGACCTGCCGCTGCACCTCCAGCCGGTGCTCGCCCCCTACCGGCGCGGGCCGCTGCCGGTGGCCGAGGACGTCTGCGCCCGGCAGGTCTGCCTGCCGGTGCACTCCGACATGACCGAGGACGAGACGGAACAGGTGGTCGACGCCGTCTCCGCGGTGCTCCGGCGCCTGGCCGGGTGACCGGAGCGAAGGGAGCAAGACCGTGCGGATCGCCGTCACCGGGGGCTGCGGGTTCATCGGTTCACACGTCGTGGACCACCTGATCGCGGCCGGCCACGACGTCCTCGCCGTGGACACCACCGACAAGTACCTCAACCCGGACGCCGAGCACGCGAGGCTCGACGTCCTCGACCTCAAGGCCCTGACGGCGGCGCTGGCCGGCAGCGAGGTGGTCTACCACCTGGCCGCGATGGCCGACGTCGAGCAGGTGTCCGCCGACCCGGTCGGCGCGGTGCGGAGCAACATCGGCGGCACCGAGGCCGTCCTGGAGGCCGCCCGGCGCGGCGGTCTGAGCCGGACGGTGCTGGCGAGCACCGTCTGGGTCTACGGCGCCGCCCTCTCCGACGGGCAACTCGACGGCGGTGAGCAGGAGCTGGACGAGCACGTGCCGATCGAGCTGGAGCACAGCGGCCACCTGTACGTGGCCACCAAGCTCGCCTCCGAGATGCTGGTGCACAGCTACCGCGAGCTCTACGGGCAGCACTTCACCATCCTGCGCTACGGCATCCCGTACGGCCCCCGGATGCGGGACGAGCTGGTCGTCGCCCGGTTCGTCCAGGCCGCGCTGGCCGGGCGGCCGATCACCATCGCCGGGGACGGCCGGCAGAGCCGCAACTTCGTCTACGTCGAGGACCTCGCCGACGCCCACGTCCGGGCGCTCTCCCCCGACGCCGAGGACCAGACCTTCGCGCTGGAGGGCTCGACGCCCGTCACGGTGCGGGACATCGCCGACACCGTGGACCGGCTGCTGGGGCCCGTCAGCATCGAGCACATCGACGGGCGGAAGGCCGACTACACGGGGCGGCGGATCTCCTCGGCCCAGGCCAAGCGGCTGCTGGGCTGGTCGCCGCGGACCAACTTCACGGACGGCGTGCGGCGGTACGCGGACTGGTACCGGGCCTCCGTCCCCCCGGCCGCCCGCACCTGACGGGGGCCGCCCGATGCCGCACGCCCTGCTGGTCTCCGGCTCGCTCGGCCAGGGCCACGACGTGATGGCGCAGGCCTGCGCCGACACCCTGCGGGGGCGCGGCTGGACCACCCACACCGTCGACGCCATGGCCCTGCTCGGGCAGCGTTCGGGCGCCGCCGGGGAGGCCGTGTTCCGCCGGCTGCTCGACCTGCCCGGGGTCTACGACGCCTTCCACTTCTCCGCCCTGCGGCCGGGGGCCCGGATCGCGCTGCTCGCCGACGCGGCGGCCCGCGGCCGGCTGGTCCCCGCACTGCGGGAACTGGTCGGGGCGCAGCGCCCGCAGCTGGTGGTCTCGGTGTTCGCCACCGCGACCTCCGCCGTCAACCGGGTGCTGCGGCAGGCGCCGGAGCGGGAGTTCCGGCACTTCGTGTTCTGCACCGACGCGACACCGCACCGGCTCTGGGTGCAGGAGGGGACGGACCTGTTCCTGGTCACCTCGGAGGTCGCCGCGTGCGCGGTGCGGCGCCACCGGCCGGAGGCCGACATCGTCGTCGTGCCCGCGCCGCTGCGCCGGCCCTTCTACCGGCCGCCGACCCGGGCCGCGGCGCGCTCGGCGCTGGGCGTGCCGGACGGTGCCCGGTGCGTGCTGCTGATGTCGGGCGCCTGGGGGCTCGGCCCGCTCGCCCGCACCGCCGACGCGCTGGCCGCCGCCGGGCCGCACGTGCTCGCGGTGGCGGGGCGCAACCGCGAACTGGAGCGCCGGCTGCGGGCCGCCGCGCGCCGGCAGCCCCGGCTCCACCCCTTCGGCTTCACCGACCGCGTCCCCGAGCTGATGTCCGCCGCCGACCTGGTGGTCACCAGCTCGGGCGACACCTGCGGCGAGGCCCGGGCGCTGGGCCGGCGGCTGTTGCTCCTCGACGTGGTGCAGGGGCACGGCCGCGACAACCTCCAGCACGAGCTGGAGCTCGGCCATGCCGAGGTCGCCACCGCCCGCCCCGCCGAGGTGGTCCGCAACGCCCTCGCCGCGCTGGGCCGCCCCGAGCCCCCGCCGAGCCCCGGCGCCACGCCGGAGGCGTGGCAGGAGGGCTTCGGGACGGCGCTGCGGCGGATCGGGCTGGGGTAGCCGGGGCGCAGGAGCCGGGAGCAGGCCGGTGAGCCCGGCAGCCGACGGTGGCCGACGGCCGGAGGCGAGCCCACGGTGATCAGCGGAAGCACCGGTGCCGTGGCGCGGGTGGGCCCACCGTGGCCCCCGGCAGGCCCGTCGCGCCCGGGGCTCGCCGGTGCCTGTCCGCGAACGCCGCACACCCCACCGCCGCTCAACGGCGGCCGGGCGGCACCCCGTGGTCGCGCAGCGGGCCGAGGGTGAGCCCGCGCGCCCGGCAGTGGGCCGCGATCAGCGGCAGGGAGGCGAGAGTGGCGCGCCAGGAGCCGGGCGCGGAGGTGCAGTCGGAGTCGTGCAGCAGGAGGGTGGCTCCGGCGGTGAGGCCGGGGCGGGCGGTCGTGTAGACGGACTCGCCGGTGGCCCCCGCCGTCCAGTCGCGGCCCCAGGCGGTCCACAGCACGCTGCGCAGCCCGAGGCGGCGGGCGGCCAGGGCCGGGCCGGCGGTCAGGACGCCGTACGGCGGGCGGTACCACTGCGGGCGCGCTCCGCAGAGTCCGGCCACGGCCTCGGTGGCGCGGCGCAGTTCGCGCAGGTCGCGGGCGGGGGCCGGGTACGGCTGCTTCCGGTGGTACCAGCCGTGGACGGCCACCTCGTGGCCGCGCGCCACCAGCTCGCGGCCGAGCGCGGGGGCGCGCTCCAGCATGCCGCCGAGCAGGAAGAAGGTGGCGCGGGCGCCGAGTTCGTCCAGCGCGTCGAGGACGTACGGGGTGCCGCGCGGATCGGGGCCGTCGTCGAAGGTCAGGGCGACGTGGCCCGGTGCGGTGCCGTGCCCGGCGGTGCGGCGGGCCAGGGTGCGGCGCAGCGGCGGCAGCCGGACGGCGGCCGGGGCGAGGTGCAGGAACTCGACGGCTGAGGCGGCGGCGAGCGCTGCCGCGGCGACGGTGCCCGCCCGGTGCGCGGCGGCGCTCACCCGAAGCGCGCGGCCATCCGGCGGAACACGCCGGGCGCCACGCCGTGGACGCGGGCCGGAAAGCCGAGCCACTGCGGGACGTAGAGCCGGTCGCGCCCGGTGACGATGGTCGCGACCACGGTGTCCGCGACCCGTTCCGCCGGGACCGGGCGCGGGCGCTCGCGCTGGTACGGGGTGCCGCGCCGGTCGAAGAACGGGGTGTCCACCGCCCCCGGCAGCACCAGGCACACCCCCACCCCGGTGCCGCGCAGCTCGTACCAGAGGCTCTCCGCGAACATCGCCAGCCCGCCCTTGGTGGCGGCGTACCCGGACTCCTCGCGCACGCCGACCTGGCCGGCCATCGAGCCGATCAGCACGATCCGCCCGCGCCGGCGCTCCAGCATGCCGGGCAGCAGCAGGCGGACCAGGCGCAGCGGGGCGGCGAGGTTGACCTCGATCATCCGGTCCAGGGTGTCGGAGGGCGTCTGCGCGTACGGGCCGCGCCAGCCCAGGCCGGCGCTGGCGACCAGGGCGTCCACCCGGCCGGCCCCGGCCAGGGCGGCCTCGGCGAGACGGGCCGGGCCGTCCGGCTTGGCCAGGTCCTCGGGCAGCGCCCGGCCGCCGGTGCGGTCGGCGAGTTGGTCGAGCCGCGCGCGGTCGGTGCCGGAGAGCAGGGTGTGCCAGCCTGCGTCGGCCAGGCGGGTGGCGGTGGCGAGGCCGATCCCCGAGGAGGCGCCCGTGATCAGCGCGACGGGACGGCCGGGCCGCTCCGCCCGGTGCTTCGGGGCCTCGGCGTCCGTGACGTCCTTCGGATCCGACCTCCGGGGCCGGGGGTGGGGCTCCTCCGTCATCGGGCACCTGCCGCTCTGTGACCGGTTCGCCGTCCGTTTTGTCCGGCAAGTCACCTTCGCACGGCAGCGCCGTCCGGGCTACCGGGGCGGCGGGGCGGCCGACTCCGACTCGGCGTCCCGGCGCCGGACGGACAGCTCGGCGGACTCGCCCTCCAGTTCGCCGAAGCGGGAGAGCGCGAAGGTGCCGCCCATCGCGATCGCGAAGCCCGTCAGCGCGCACCACTCGAACCCGGGCCGGGTGGCGTCCCCGAGCGCCGCCAAGCCGACCAGGGCCGGGCCGAAGGTCTCGGTCACCGTTCCGGCGGCGGTCGCGGCCGTCACCGTGCCGCGCTGCAACGCCAGGGCGTAGGCGAGGTAGCCGCCGAGGCCGCCGCCGGCGAGGGCGTAGGCGGCGGGGTCCGTGAGGACGGCGACCGGGCCGGAGGCGTCCAGGACCCGGACGGCCAGGCTGTTCACGCCGAAGCCGACCCCGGCCAGCAGGCCCAGACCGGCCGCGGCCGCCGTGCCGTCCCGGCGCGCCAGGGCCAGGGTGGCGAGCAGCACGGCGGCTGCGGTGGCGAGCAGCGACCAGTGGAAGGCGGGCGCGGCGTGGTTGTGCCCCGCCTGCCCGGAGCCGAACGCCAGCAGGGTCAGCCCGACGACGACCGCGAGGATGGCCGCGAGGTCCCCCCGGCGCAGCCGCGCGCCCAGCAACCAGACGGCGGCCACCGCGGTGACGGCCAGGCTGGCGTTGGTGACGGCCTGCACCAGGAACAGCGGGAGGGTGCGCAGCGCGACGATGCTCAGCACGAAACCGACGATGTCCAGCAGCGTGCCGGCGATGAACTGCCAGGAGCGCAGCAGAGCCGCCAGCAGACCCGCCCGGACCCGGTCGGCGCGCGGGGCCGACCGTGCCCCGCGGGCCTGGCAGACCGCCCCGAAGCCGAAGCAGACGGTGGCGACCAGCGCGGTGGTGAGTCCCAGCAGCATGCCTCTCCCAGCGTCGCGGGGCAGCGTCGGTCCCTGTCCAGTCTGTGCCAGGCGCCGCGCGGGCGCTCGGGTGAGGAGGTCGAGGGCGCGCGGGGCGTCGACGGCGGGCCCCGCCGGTCCACGCGGGCGGGGCGGTCGGGGCGGCGCGGGTGGGCCCGCCGGGTGAACCGCCGCGGCGCGGGGTGTGGCGACGGAGCGCGCTGCCCATGCCTCACCCATGACTCAGCACGTCATGCCGCTCGCCGCATCCGGCCTGAAGATCGACTGGGCCCGGATGCCGACGTACAACACGATCATGTCGGTGGCCGCCGGGGCCGGACTGCTCCTCGTGGTGGCCCTGGGCCGCCTGATCCTCCTGCGCCGGGTCGGCACCACGCTCGACGGCTGGGCGCTGGCCTTCGCGGCGCTCGGGTTCACGCTCGTCACCACCGGCCTGCACATGACCCTGACCTGGCCGCTGGCCGGGCAGGGGTTCCCGTTCGACAACGTCATCTTCGGCGAACCCGCCCTGGCGTTCGGCGTCTTCCTGCTCACCGCCGCCTTCTACCTCTGGAAGCGCGGCGGCGAGCTCCTCGCCGTGGACGGTGCCGACCGGACGGCCCGGATCGCCGCGCCCATCTCGGTGTTCGTCTTCGGCATGGGGCTCGCCTGTTTCGGCATCGCCGCCGCCGGCTGGAAGTACACGCTGTTCGCCGCCCCGCCCGAGGAGCCCGTCTCCGGGGAGTTCTCGGACTGGCCGTGGCTGGAGGCCGGCTTCATGTCCGGGCTGTACGTGCTGGTCGGTGTCGGGGCTCTGCTCTTCCCGTTCGCGCTGCGCACTCCCAGGCGGTGGATGACCCCGGTGATCGGAGTCGCCTGGGGACTGGCCGGGATCGCCTTCCTGGTCTTCGGCGGGCTGAACTACTTCACCCACATCGGGCTGATCGTCAACACCATGTGAGCCGAGGGCGACCGCGGGGGCCCCGGCGCCCCGACCGCCGGGGCCCGCGCCTGCGCTAGCCGAGCACGGGGACGAGCAGCGCGGCCGTCCGGGCGACCAGCAGGTCGTCCTTGGGGGCGCCGGGGTCGGCGGGCTTGGTGGACAGGACGGAGAGGACGACCGGGGTGCCCCGCGGGGTCCAGGCAATGCCGACGTCGTTGCTGGTGCCGTAGCTGCCGGTGCCGGTCTTGTCGCCGAGGGACCAGTCCGGCGGGAGGCCCTCGCGGAAGCGGTGGACGCTGGTGGTGTTGCCGCGCAGCCAGGTCGTCAGCAGCTCGCGCTTGCGCGGCGGGAGGGCGTCGCCGAGCACGAGGCCGCGGTAGGTGGCTCCGATGGCGTACGGCGTGGTGGTGTCGGTGGCGCGGCCGGGCTCGGCGCTGTTGAGTTCGGGCTCCCATCGGTCCAGCCGGGTGACGCGGTCGCCGACCGAGCGGGCGAAGCGGGTGACGGCGGGCGGGCCGCCGAGTTCGCGGAGCATCAGGTTGGCCGCGGTGTTGTCGCTGTACTCGATGGCGGCGGCGCAGAGCTCGGCGACGGTCATGCCGTTCGCCAGGTTCTCGTCCCTGCTGGTGACCAGTCCGCCGCCGGCCCTGGTGACGTCCTGTGCCGTGTACCGGATCCGCCGGGCGAGGAACTCGCCGTCGCGGTCGAGGTCCCGCAGGACGGCGGCGACCGCGACGGTCTTGAAGACCGAGCAGATCGGGAAGCGCTCGTCCGCGCGGTAGCGGACGGTCCGGCCGGTGGCCAGGTTGCGGGCGTAGACGCCGAGGCGGGCGGAATGCTCCCGTTCGAGGGCGGCGAGGGCGGCGAGGGCCGGGTGGCGGCCGGCGTCGGCGGCCCGTTCGTCCGGTGCCGCCGCGAACGCCGGTCCGCCGGCCGCGGCCGTGACGGCGAGGGCCGCCCCGAGGCCGAGGACGGCGCGGCGGCCGTGGCGGGGTGTTTCCGAAGGGCGCGGGTGCATGCTCCTCCTTCGATCGAATGACGCGGCGCGTGCCGCCTGCTCGATCACCAGGACGCGACCCGAACCCAGACGGTTCGTCAGCCTCGTGAACCGATCGGGTGGTTCACGGCTTGACGGCCACCGCCGCGTACGCCGCGGCCTGCGAGGGGGCGACGGGCGTCTCGCCGGGGGCCGGGCGCCACTGCGGGACGGGGACGAGGCCCGGGTCGAGCAGCGTCCAGCCGTCGAAGAAGCGGGCGATCTCCGGGCGGGTCCGGGCCTGGGCGGCGGTGCCGGCCGAGGAGTAGACGCGGACCAGGTCGGCGACCTCCTCGGGGGCGAACTCGGGGGTGACGTGGGTCATCACCAGGGCACTGCCGGGGGCGAGGGCGGACTTGAGGTGCTCGACCAGCCGATGGGCACCGCGCTCGTCGGGGACGAAGTGGAGCAGGGCGTTGAGGGAGAGCGCGACGGGCCGGGCGAGGTCGATGGTCTCGCGCAGGCCGGGGGCGGCGAGCAGTCCGGCCGGGTCGGTGACGTCGGCCTCGACGTAGGCGGTGCGGCCCTCGGGGGTGCCGGTGAGCAGGGCCTGGGCGTGGGAGAGCACGATCGGGTCGTTGTCGGCGTAGACCACCCGGGCGCTCGGCCGGACGCCCTGGGCGATCTCGTGCAGGTTGGGAGAGGTCGGGATGCCGGTGCCGATGTCGAGGAACTGGTCGAAACCGGCCTCGGCCAGCACCCGGGTCGAGCGGTGCATGAAGGAGCGGTTGGCCCGGGCCCCGGTGCGCACCCAGGGCGCCACCGCGAGGGCGTGCCCGGCGGCCTCCCGGTCGGCGGCGAAGTTGGTGAAGCCGCCGAGGAAGTAGTCGTACATCCGGGCCGAGTGCGGCACGTTCAACCGCAGGTCCACGCCGTCGTAAAGGCCCATCCCGATCCCCCTCGCCCGCGTTCCCGATCGGCTCCGATCCCGATCGGTCGTTTGCTGCCCAGGGCAGCCGGGGGCCAATCACGGTCCGAACACCTTCCCGGTGTTCCTATGAATCGCTGAAGCCCATGAGATGACAATCTGTATTCGGATTGCAGCCTGGAGTGACAGGCCTGATGGAATGAGGATGGGCACGGACAGCCCGACCCTCGGGTGGCCCGGCGAGCAGCCGACGGCCACGGAAAGCAGGCTCGATGACGATCGACAGGGGTGCCGCCGTGCGCGGGCACCGGGGTGCGACCACCGTGGCGTGCACCGGCCGGACGGCGGCCGAGCGGGCGGACGGCCCGGAGCCCGGCCTCCGCTCCGAGCACGGCCCCCGCCTGGACCTCGCCTACGCCGCGTTCTGCGAGACCCATGAACCCGCTTGGCACGCCCTGGCGTTGACCCGGATAGGCAACCGGGCCGACGCGGCGCTGGTGGTGAGGGCGGTGAAGGCCGATCTGTCCCGCTACTGGCCGCAGGTGCTGCGGTTCGAGGAACCGGCCGCCTACGCCTGGCGGTTGGCCAACCGGCACGTCGCCGACTGGGTGGCCGCCGAGGAGCCGGTCGAGGTGGAGGCGGTGACCTTCGCGGCGGTGATCGGCGCCTTCAAACAGGTGGCCAAGGGGCTGCTGCACAGCGAGGCGGACGAGGTGCGGCTGTACGCGGCCATCCTCGAACTCCCGGACCGGCAGCGGGACGTGGTGATCCTGCGGTACCTGCTGGGCCTGCACGTCCAGGTGATCGCGGCGTACCTGGGGCGGCCGGCGGCGACGGTGCACTCCAACCTGCGGCACGCCCGGGACCGGCTGGCACGCGGCCTCGGGGTGCGCGAACTCCCGGACCGGGGAGGAGAACCGTGACGGAGAGAGTCCGGCCACCGGCCCCGGGCGGGCCGGGCCTGACCGACGAGGGCACCCCGGTGTTCCGGGTGCCCCGGCCCCAGCGCCCGCACGCGCAACGGATCGCCGCCGTGCGCCAGGCCCGGGTCACGGCCGCGCCCGCCCACCTGCCGTCGGAGCACGAGCAGGCCGCCTTCGAACTCGGCCTGGTGGTGGTCCTGGTGCTGGGCGCGCCCGAGGCCTCGCGCGGGCTCGACCTGCTGGTGAACGCGCGCCGGATCGAGCCGGAGGGCGCGGAGGTGTTCGGCGCGCTGCTGTACGCGACCGGCAGGGAGGAGGGCGCCGAGTTCTGGTGGCGCTTCGCGGCCGGGTCGGGCAGCGGGACGGCCGCCTACTGCCTGCACCTGCACCATCTGATGCTCGGGGAGACCGACGACGCCGACTACTGGCGGGCCTGGTCCGACCAGCTCACCAAGACCGAACGTCCGCCCGGGCCACGGACGTTGAGGGCGGCCAGACCGCTGCTGCCGGACGACGTCCGGCGGGACATCCTCTCCCGGGTGCACCGGGGGCTCGCCCCGCAGCTGCCTCCGGCGCTGGTCGCGGTGATCGACCGGCTGCCGGTGCGGGACGACGGCGAGGAGGAGGTGCCGACCCCGTGGGGGCTGACCTCCGGAGCGACCTCCGCCTGCTGCCGGGCGGGCCTCCCCCGGGGGTCGGCGGACGGCCACCGGAGCCCGACCGGGTGAGCGCCGCGCGGACCGCCGCGCTCATCCGTTCAGGTGAGCGCGGCCAGCCGGACCACCACGTCCCGGTCCCGCCCGCTCCCGGCCTCGGTCCGCTCCCCCACCGCCGTGGCGTGCCGCACGACGTAGTGGTGCGGCGCCATCGCGGTGTCCCGGCCGGCCAGAGCGGCGACCACGGCGCGGTGGGCGTCGACGGGGCCGAACCCGGCGTGCGCCGCGGGGACCTCGGCCACCAGCCTGCCCCCGATCACCGAGAGCCGGTGCTCGCCGAGGGCGCTGTCGAGCAGCTCGCGGACGGCCGCGAGATCGATCCAGGAGCCGTCGACCAGCCGCCACTCGCCGCGACCCCCCGTCGGCGGGCCCGGCGCGGCGGGCAGGTCGGCGAGCGGCACCGGGCCTTCGGCGGCGGCCGTGAGCACGGTCGACAGCGCCAGGGCGAAGCGCTCGGTCTCCTCCGGGTCGAGCACCTGGGGGCAGGCGAGCAGCGAGAAGTCCAGGCTGCCGGTGATCCGCAGGATGGTGAACATCAGCCGGACCGGCAGCGGCGGGGCGGGCAGCACGGTGAGTTCGGGGTCGGCCGCCGGCTGCGGCCGGGCGTCGGCGACGGCGGCCGGGACCGTCAGGCTCAGGTCGTTGACGACCACCTGTCGGGAGAACCTGGCCCCGCGCACATGGGCCGCGTCCTCCACCAGCCGCCAGACCCGTTCGGCGTCCAGGGCGCTGTGCCAGTAGGCGGTCAGCGAAGCGGACTTGGTGCGGCCGATCAGCTGGTCGAGATCGGTGACGCCGGTGTCCAGCAGGATCAGGGCGTCCTGCGCGAGGGTGCCGACGTGGTCGACCAGGGTGGCGCGCCGACGGTTGGCGGACAGGGCCGAGAGCACCAGCTCCCTGCGGCCGGAGCGGTGGGCGACCAGCGCGGCGAACGCGGAGAGCAGGACGACGGACGGGCTGGCGCCGGTGCGCCGGCAGACGGCGGCGAGGTGGCCGGCGGCGGTGCGCGAGCGGACCAGCAGCGCGTTGTGGTCGCGCGGCGGGCCGGTGATCCGGGTGTCCGCGAAGACGACCTGCGGGCCGGTGGTCAGGACCCGGGCCCAGTGCCGCAGGGCGGCGGCGGACCTGCGGCGGCCCTGGAGGCCCTGCTCCGCGCCGGCGATCCGCAGCGGGGTCGGCGCGGTGACGGGAGGCAGTTCCTTCCCGGCGGCGAGGGCGTGCCAGTCCTGGACCAGCACCGCGGTGGCGGCGCCGTCGGCGCCCGCGTGGCACACCACCGCGACCAGCCGCAGCAGCCGCTCACCGGCGGCGACCAGGGTGAACCGGATGCGCGGCGGCGCGCCGAGATCCACCGGGACGGCGACATCGGCACGCGCCAACTCGTAGGCCAGCGCGTCCAGTTCGCCGTCGGATCGGCCGCCCGCCTCGACCACGGTGACGGTGAACCGGCCGCCCGGGTGCACCACCTGGCGGTCCGGGAAGCCATCCGGACCGGGGCCCGCGGGGAACGACGTCCGCAGTGACTCGTGCCGCTCGACCAGCAGGCGCAGGGCGACCAGCCCGGAGGAGACCGAGGTGCCGTCGGGCACCGGCCAGACGGACTCCTTGTTGATCTGCTCGGGGGCGTCCCGCCGGATGCAGCGGATCATGTTGTCCTGGCCGCGGGTGAGCGGGCCGCAGCCGCCGCTCTCGGCGGCGTACCGGACGGTGATCCGCCTGATGGCCGGTTTCGGTGTCACGTCGTACGCGCCTTTCGGCTCGCCCGGAAGGGCTCGACAGGATGTGACCGGGACGCTACCAGCGCGCTCGCAAACTGGTCCAGACCAAAGATCGCCACAACCGACTCACCGTCAATGTGCTCTCCAGTAGTGCGAGTTGACATGTATAGGCGAGTCTCCGAGGGCCGCGACGGCAGCCCGGAACGGCCCCGGGACGGCAACGTCACAGAGCCGGGCGGGCCCGGCACCGAGCCCGCCCGGGTCGGCCACCACCACCGGCGACGGACCGGCCACCGGCACCCCGAAGGACTGTGCCAGCCGCCCCCCGTACGCTTTGACGCAGGCCTCGCGGCGGCACCACAGCGCGGTGAACCGCGCCGCCCGCTCGGCGGGTTCGGCGGGCTCGGCGACGAACCGCGCCTCCTCGGCCGGGAACCAGCGGGTCGCCATCCGCTCCGCGCTCCGGGCGTCGTGGAGTCCCTCGACGTCGACGCCGACCGCCCGGCCCTCGGCCAGGGCCAGCACCGCGCGGGCCCCCGAGGCCGACCAGCTGACCCGCAGCCCGCCGGCGCCCGCCGGCTCGGGCTTGCCGTGCCGGCCGTACCGCCAGACCAGCCCGGCCGGGCGGACGCCGAGCCGCTCGGCCACCAGCCGCCGGACGGCACCGCGCACCACGGTGAAGCGGTCGCGCAGCTCCCGGTCCGCCCCCGCCGCCCGGGCGCGCTCCACCGGATCCAGCAGATGGCGCAACTCCGCTGCCACGCCCGCTGGTTGACAGGTGTCGATCAGCCAGAGGTCGACCGCCGTCATGGCAGGGTCAGCGTGCTGAGCACGCCGAGCCGCCGGTCGTACCCGGCCACCAGCACGGGCCGACCCTCAGCGCGCCACCCGGGCAGGCGCTCGGCCAGCTCCGCCCAGACGCCGGTGAACGGCTGGGCCGGCGGGGCTTGATCGACGCCGACGCCGGGCCCGGAGCCCGCACCGAAGCCGGGCCCGGAGCCCTCATCGAAGCCGGGCCCGAGCAGCACCACCGCCTCGGGCCCGAGCTGCCCGGCCTCGGCCCGGACGGCCTCCTTCGGAGACGGCACGCCCCGGGTCTGCCGCACGGCCAGCCCGGCGCCGGAGGTCCGCTCGCAGACCAGCACCACCGCCGCGTGCCGTTCGGGCAGTGCCACCGGCTCGGGCGGTTCGTGGTGCAGCGCGGTCTGCTCGGCCAGCACCACCACGGCCCGGCGGCAGCCGCCGGTGCGCTGGTGGGCGGCGGCCAGCCGCAGGGCGGTGAAGGCCGCCGCGCCGCCCTGGTCGCATACCGCGAAGGCGAGCGGATCGCCCGGGACGGACCGGCTGAGCGCCAGTGAGGACGGCGCGCCCGGCCGCACGTCCGGGGTGTCGAAGGCCAGGACCAGCAGGTCCACCGGTTCGTCCTCGGCGAGCGCCTCGCGCAGCGGTCCGGCGGCCAGTTCCTCGTAGGAGTGGCCGACGCCCTCCTCCAGCAGGTCCTCCCGCAGCGGAAGGCCGTAGGGGCGGACGAGGTCGGAGACGAAGACCCGCAGGTCCGGATCGAGCGAGGCCTGCGAGCGGCCGTCGAAGCGGCGGGCCAGCGCCCGGGTGAGCCGCAGGCCGTCGGGGCCGGGGGCCACCCGGTCAGTCCTCGGGGATGACGTGCCCGGCGACGTAGTCGGCCAGCCTGGTGACCGACCGCAGGTCGTCCTCGGTGATCTGCTCGACGTCCACCTGGATGTCCAGCGACTCCTCCAGCTCCAGGATCAGTTCGATGGTGCCGGCCGAGGTGAGGCCGAGGTCGTCGAAGAGGCAGGCGTCCTGCGGGATCTCGGGCAGTTCGCGCTTGAGGACGCGCGGCAGGAGTTCGCCGATGCCGTGCAGGATGCGCTCGCGCAGCTCGGGGTCAGTGGTCTGGACCACGGCTTCTGACATGGGTGTCCCGTCCCGTCGTACGTGGGATGTGCGCTCCGGGGCTCGCTGCGCCCGGGGCTCTGGGGTGGTGTGGAGGTGGCGCCGGTGTCCGGACGGCGGTGTCCGGCGGAACCGGCGGGCCGTCAGTACCGCATCGCCATCGCGGAGAAGGTGGCTCCGACACCGGCGGCGGCGATCAGGTAGTGGTCACCGCGGCGGATCAGCCCCCGCGTGGTGGCGGTGTGGAGGTTGATGAGGCTGTCCGAGGCGAAACTGTGCCCCACGGACCGCACGTTGTCCAGCACGACTTTCCCGACCGGGTAGCCGATGCGGCGCGCGATCATCCGCCAGGACGCCTGGTTGACGTTGTGCGGCAGGATAGCGGCGAGGTCGCCCAGGTCCAGACCGGCCTCCTCCAGGGCGGCCTCGATCGCCTCCACCATCACGTTCGGGTACTCCCGCTGGTAGCGGGCCAGCAGGTCCGGGTCCTCGGCCAGCCGGCCGTCGAACTCCGGGCGCTGGCGCACCGCGAAGGAGAGCATCCGGTGGCGCTCGCCGTCGGCGCTGACCAGGCAGGCGGCCGCGCCCTCGGCGAAGATGCCGGTCTCGGGCACCACCTGGGCGTCCCGGGTGAAGGTCTTCTCCCCGGTCAGCACCAGCGCGAGCGCGGCCGGATCGGGTTCGGCCGCGAGCAGCCGGCCGGCCAGGTCGATGGCCAGCAGGCCCACCGCACAGGCGTGGTGGGTCACCGTGAAGGCGTTGGCGTGCGCGAGCCCGCGGGCGTCGAGCACCTCGTGCAGCGGATTGAGTGGGTGGGGCACCGCCACCGGCATGCTGCGGGCGTGGATCACGAAGCGGACGTCGCTCTCGCGTCCACGCAGCTCCGGCAGTTTCTCCAGGGCGGCGTCGAGCAGGTCGGGCAGCGTCCCGGCCCGGTCCAGACGGAGCTGGTCCAGGCCGTGGAAGCGGCGGAAGAGACGGAGTTGACGTGGGGTCAGGCCGATGCGCTCGCCCACCGCCTCGATGGGCACGGCGTGTGGGGGGAGGTGAACGGCCACTGCCTCCAGTGCGGTCACGCGGGCTAGTATTCCGACGCCCGCCGGGTCGCACAAGTGATCTCGGGCCCTCCGCCGTCGCCGCCGCACCCCGGAAGCCGCCAACTGCGCTCCGGTACGGCCGCGTTCACCCCACGCCGTCGAGCAGGTGGGAGATCTCTCATGACGAACCCTGAACCCCGCTACCCCGCGGCCCCGTTGAACCGGGAGCTGGTCGCCCTCCTGGTCGAGGTGGCCGGCGCCCCGCCCGGCTGGGCGCGCCACGTCACGCCGGACGCCCGGCTGGACGGCGACCTCCTGCTGGACGAGGACGAACTCGCCGAACTGACCGAGCGGCTGCGCGAGCGCTTCGGCCCGTCGGCCGACCTGGCCGCGCTGCGCGCCGGGCTGGACCTGGCCGCCCTGGAGGCGCTGACCGTCGCCGACGTGCAGCGTCTGCTCCCCGAGGAGGACCCCCGATGACCCGGTTCCTGCTGGTGATGCCACCGCTGACCGGCCACGTCAACCCGGCCGCGGGCATCGCCGCCGAGCTGACCGCGCGCGGCCACCAGGTCGCCTGGAGCGGCACCGAGTCGGTGCTGCGCCCGCTGCTCGGCCCCGGGGCCGAGGTGCTCGGCACCGGCACCCGGGCGTTCCGGGCCCAGAGCGGGCACGGGCTGGCCGCCCTGCGCTCGCTCTGGGAGGGCTTCGTCGTCCCGTACGCGCGGTTCACCGCGAAGCCGCTGGACGCGATCGTGCGCGAGTGGCGGCCGGACGTCCTGCTGGTCGACCAGCACACTCCGGCGGGTGCGCTGGTCGCGCACCGGCACGGCCTGCCGTGGGCGAGCTTCGCGCCCGGGGCGATGGAACTGGGCCGCCCCTACCGGGCGTTGCCGCAGGTCGAGGCCTGGATGACCGGACTGCTGCGCGGGTTGTGGGAGCGCGCCAAGCTCCCCGCCGACGAGTACCTCGACCCGCGCTCCTCCCCCGCCCTGGTGCTGGCGACCACCGGCCCGGCGCTGACCGGATCGGCCCCGCCGCCGGAGCACGCGCTGGTCGGGCCGGTGCTGTCGGCGCGCCCGCACGAGCCGGACTTCCCCTGGGAGCGGCTGCTGCCCGGCCGTCGGCGGGTGCTGGTCACCATGGGCACGCTGGCCGGCGAGCTGGGCGCGGACTTCCTCGGCCGGGCCGTGCGGGCGCTGGAGCTGTGCGGCGAGGACGTGCAGCCGGTGATCGCGGCTCCGCGCGGCCTGCTGCCCGAACTCCCCTCCCGGGTGGTCGCGGTGGAGCGGGCGCCGGTGCTGGAGCTGATGGCGCGCGGCGAGCTGGACGCGGTGCTCTGCCACGGCGGGATGAACACCGTGGGCGAGGCGCTGGCGCACGGCCTGCCGCTGGTCACCGCGCCGATCCGGCACGACCAGCCGTTCGTCGCCGCGCAGGTGGCGGCGAGCGGAGCGGGCCTGCGGGTGCCGTTCGCGCGCGTCACCCCGGACCGGCTGGCGGAGGCGCTGCGGGCCGTACTCGATCCAACGGGCCACCGGCAGCGGGCGGTTCAGGTGGGAAGGGCCCTGCTGGCCGGCGGGGGTGCGGCGGTCGCGGCGGACCGTCTGGAGGCGCTCGGCTGAACGGGCCGGAGCCAAGCCCCCTTAGCAGACCGGGAGATCGCAGGTCCATTGGTCTAGGCCATTGTTTCCGGGGCGGGGTTCACCCTAGGGTGTCGCAGCAGCACCGCCCTCCGCAGGTGCCGAGCCCCGCCTTTCCAGGTGCCGTGGCAGCCCATCCCCGCACGGGAGTTCCGGTTGATCGAGACCGCGGGACTGCGCAAGTCCTACCGCAAGAAGACCTCCCGCCGCAGCGGTGAGAACCCCACCGTCGACGCCGTCCGCTGCATCGACCTGTCGGTCGCCGCTGGCGAGATCTACGGCTTCCTCGGCCCCAACGGTGCCGGGAAGACCACCACCCTGCGCATGCTGGCCACCCTGATCCGCCCGGACGGCGGACGGGCCACCATCGCCGGGGCCGACCTGTTCACCGACCCGGCCGGGGTCCGCCGGCGGATCGGCTACGTCGCCCAGGGCGGCGGCACCACCGACAACGTCAGCGGCCGGGAGGAACTGGTCCTCCAGGCCCGGATGTACGGCGCCGCCAAGGCGCGGGCCGCCCAGGCCGCCGAGGACGCGCTCAAGTCCTTCGACCTGGGCGAGTTCGGCGACCGGCCGTGCGCCACCTACTCCGGCGGCCAGCGCCGCCGGGTGGACATCGCCCTCGGGGTCATCCACCAGCCCCGGGTGCTCTTCCTGGACGAGCCCACCGTCGGCCTGGACCCGGCCAGCCGGGCGCACGTCTGGGAGGAGATCCGCCGGCTGCGCACCGAGGGCATGACGGTGGTCGTCACCACCCACTACCTGGACGAGGCCGACGCGCTCTGCGACCGGGTCGCGATCGTCGACCACGGCCAGGTGGTCGCCGAGGGCACCCCCGAGGCGCTCAAGCGCGAGATCTCCGGCGACGTGGTGCTGATCGGCCTGGACGCCGCGGAGGCCGCCTTCGAGCGGGCGGCCGCGGTGCTGCGCCCGCAGCCCTACCTGCACCGGCTGGAGCCCAACGGGGACGAGGGGCTGCGGCTGTACCTGGAGGACGGCGCTGCCGCCATCCCGCAACTGCTGCGCGCCCTGGACGCGGCCGGGCTCACGCCCGGCACCGTGCAGCTCCAACGGCCCAGCCTGGACGACGTGTTCCTGGCTCGCACCGGCCGCTCGTTGCGGCAGGCCTGACCGGCGCCCGCCGTCCGCCGAGGACGTCCCGACCGCGGACGTCCCGAGCACGGACGTCCCGGCTCGGAATACGTCCCGGCCGAAGACGTCCCGACCCTCATGACCCGACCCGCACGACCCCCTGGGGAGACCGTGAAGCTCGCCCGCGACACCTGGCTGGTCTTCCAGCGCCAGCTGCTGCTCATGATCCGCACACCGGTCTGGATCGCCGTCGGCCTCATCCAACCGGTGTTCTACCTCCTGCTGTTCGCCCCGCTGCTGAAGAAGGTGCTCGCCCCGCAGGGCGCGACCAGCTACGCCGACGCCTACCAGGTGTACGTGCCGGGCCTGTTGGCGGTGCTGTGCATCTTCGGCGGACTGTTCACCGGCTTCAGCCTGCTCGGCGAGCTCAGGGCTGGCATCATCGAGCGCTCCCGGGTGACACCGGTGAGCCGGCTGGCCCTGCTGCTCGGGCGGGCGCTGCGGGAGATGGTCGCGCTGCTGGTGCAGGCCGTCCTGATCACCCTGATCGCGCTGCCGTTCGGACTGCGGGTGAGCCCGCTGAACCTGCTGCTCGCCTACCTCCTGCTGGGCCTGCTGGCCCTGATGACGTCGGCGATCTCCTTCGGCATCGCGCTGGTGGTGCCCACCGACGCGGCGATGTCGCCGGTGGTCAACACCATCGCGCAGCCGATCGCGCTGCTGTCAGGGGTGCTGCTGCCGCTCACCCTGGCGCCGGGCTGGCTCCAGCAGGCGGCCAAGTGGAACCCCTTCTACTGGGCGGTGGAGGGCATGCGCGCGCTGTTCTCCGGGCACGCCGGGGACAGCGCGGTCTGGCAGGGGCTGCTGGTGGTCGCGGTGATGACCGTCCTGGCGGTGTACTGGTCGGCCCGGCTGTTCTCCACCCGGGTGCGCTGACGGACCCCCGGGCGCGCCGACGGACTCCCGGGCGGGCTGACCGACTCCCGGGCGCGCCGACCTGCTCCAGGTGGGCCGACCGACGGCGGAGGAGCCCGGCTCGCGACGAGCAGCCGGGCCCCTCCGCCGTCCCCGCGCGACTCAGGCCGCCAGGAAGGCCGCCAGGCGGGCCACCCCGTCGATGATCTGCGCCTGCGTCAGCGAGCTGACCGACAGCCGCAGCCGGTGCTCGCCGCCGCCCGCCGGGTAGAACGGCGCCATCGGCGTCCAGAGCACCCCGTGGTCGCGGGCGCAGCGCTCCATGGCCGCCTCGTCGGCGACGAACGGCACCGTCAGCACGGCGAAGAAGCCGCCGGCCGGCCGGTTCCAGGACACCCCCAGCCGGCGCCGAACGGAGGCCGGAAGGTGGCGGTCCAGCTCCCGCAGCAGGGTGTCCAGGCCGGCCGCGTAGTGGGCCGTGGCGGCGGCGTTGGCGGCCCGGAGCCGGCAGTCGTGGCTCAGCAGCATGCCTCCGATGACGGCCTGGCTGAGCGCGGGCGTGTTGACCGTCGTCATGCTCTTCAGCTTGGCCAGCTCGTCCGCGAGCAGGCCCCGCCGCCCGTCGGGGCCGACCACCTCCTGGTCGGCGACCACGTAGCCGAGGCGGGCCCCGGGGAAGCAGGTCTTGGCGAAGGAGCCCAGGTAGACCACCCGGCGGTGGCGGTCCAGCGCCTTGAGGGTGGGCCACCGGGCCGGGGTGCGGGAGAAGAAGCCGTACGGGTTGTCCTCGATGACCAGCACGCCCTCCTCGGCCGCCGCCTCCAGCAGCCCGCCGCGGGCCGCGACCGGCATGCTGGTGCCGGAGGGGTTGGCGAAGTCCGGGACGACGTAGAGGGCGCGCGGGCGGCGCCCCTCGGCCCGGACCGCGCGGGCCGCCGCCCGGACCGTGTCCGGGTCGGGGCCGCCGTCGGGGCCCTCGGGGACGGGCCGGACGGTCAGGTCGAGCAGCCGGGCGGCGCCGGTGACGCCGACGTAGCAGGGCGAGCTGACCAGCAGGACGTCGTCCGGACCGGCGCACAGGGCGCGCAGCGTCAGCAGCATGCCCTCCTGGGCGCCGACGGTGACCACCAGGGCCCGCGGGTCGACGGTCAGGTCCTCGTCGTTGGCCAGCGTGCGGGCGACCAGCTCGTTGATGATGCCCTTGGTCGGGCCGTACTGGAACAGCGCGGTGCGCACCGCGTCCCGGTCGAGGCCGCGGTCGGCCAGGTGGGCGAGGTAGGCGGCCAGGTGGGCCGGGACGTCCCCGGGCTCGAAGAAGCCCTCGTAGGGGCGGCCGGGGGCGAAGGAGACGGCGTCCGGGTAGCGGGTGGTGGCCTCGTTGAGGAAGGTCATCGCGTCCAGCAGCGGATCGGCCAGGCTGGCGTGCAGGTCGGCCAGGGGGATCGTCACCGCAGTGCCTCCCGCAGGCACCGCGCGGCGAAGGCCTGGGCCTCGGCGGCGGCGTCCAGGGTGCCGGTCATGGCGAAGAAGCCGTGCGGCATGCCCTGGTAGCGGCGCAGTTCCACCGGGACCCCGGCGGCGCGCAGCGCCTCGGCGTACTGCTCGCCCTCGTCCCGCAGCGGGTCGTACTCGGCGGTCAGGACGGTCGCGGGCGGCAGGCCGGCCAGCGTGGCCGCGCGCAGCGGGGAGGCGTACGGGCTGGCGCCGTCGCGCCGGTCCGCCAGGTAGTGGCCCCAGTACCAGTCCACCGAACGGCGGTTGAACAGCGCCGGGTCGTCGTTCTCGCGCAGCGAGGGCGTGTCGGCGCCGTGGTCGGTGTTGGGGTAGACCAGCAGCTGGTGGCGCAGGGCCGGGCCGCCGTCGGCGCGCAGCAGCAGGGTGAGCGCGGCGGCGAGGTTGCCGCCGGCGCTGTCGCCGCCGACCGCGAGGCGTTCCGGGTCGATGCCGAACTCCTCCGACCTCGCGACGAGTTGGAGCAGTGCGGCCCGGCAGTCGTGCAGCGCCGCGGGAAAGGGGTGTTCGGGGGCGAGCCGGTAGCCGACGCCGGCGGTGACGCAGCCCACGGCGTTGGTGAGCCGGCGGCAGATGGCGTCGCTGGTGTCGGGCGAGCCGAGCGTCCAGCCGCCGCCGAACAGGTAGAGCAGGGCGGGCAGTCGGCGCCCGGAGGCCTCGGGCCGGTAGAGCCGCAGGGTGAGTTCGCCACCGGGGCCGGCGATGCGGTGCTCCTCGACGGCGGCGACCGGCTCGGGGTCGCCGGCCGCCGCGCGGATGTCCGCGAGGTCGGCGGCTCGGGCCTCGGCGAGGGTCAGGGTGTAGAGCGGCGGGGTGCCGCTGCTCGCGCGCCGGGCGCGATAGGCCTCGGCCTGGGGGTGGAGGGGCATCAGCGGATCCATTCGGTGCGCGGGGCCGGGCAGGAGCGCGGGCGCCCGACGGCGGCGCCGCGGGCGGGAGTTCGGGTAGGGACGGGAGGGCCGGACCGGATCTAACAGTCTGCCTCGACGTAGACGGTCTCGTCGGTGCGGAACGCCGTGTCGAGGTCGGCGACGTCCTGACGGGCGCCCTGGCGGTAGGAGCACGGGCGGATCCGGTCGGGGTCGAAGCCGGCCCGGGTGAGGACGTGCCGCAGTTCGTCCAGGTCGTAGATCCACTGGTGGCCGAAGTACCGGAAGATCTGGTTGACCAGGAAGGCCGGACGCGCGGGCATCGGCGGGCCGAAGCCGAGGGTGGTCAGCCGGCGCCGATGCTTGGTGAGGAAGCCGTCGCCGGTGGCGTAGCCGACCAGGTAGCGGGCGAGGTCGGGGGTGGTCAGGCGCAGCACGCCGCCGGGGCGCAACACCCGCCGGGCCTCGCGCAGCCAGCCGACGGCGACGGGCATGGTGACGTGCTCGATCAGGTGCTCGGCGTACACCCAGTCGACGCTGGCGTCGGCGAAGGGCAGTGGCCGGGCGATGTCGAGCTGGGTGAACCAGCGGTCGCCGTCGACCCGGTAGAGGGTGCCGGGTTCGGTGGCCGCGCCGGGGGCGCGCAGGGTGGCGAGGTCGGTGCCGAGGCCCTCCGGGTGGGCGGTCCGGAACGCCGCGAACTCGATGCCCGTGAGGCCGAGTTCGCGGAATCCGGCGTGGTCGCGCGGCAGCCCGCCGGGGTGCGCTTCGAGCTTCTCGCAGGTGGCGACCCGCTCGCTGAAGGCGTCCAGGCGGCCGGCCAGACCGTCCGGGTCGTCCCAGTCCCAGCCCGGGAATCGTTCGTTCTGCTCGGTCATGTGTGCGGGCCTCCTGATGGGGGAACGTCGTTCGGATGCCGCGCGGTTCAGCCGCGGGCCGGGGCCGGCGGCCGTCCGACGTGGTGCCGCGCGATGCGACGCGGTGCCGCGCGGGTTCGGCCGACGGCCGGGCAGGGCCGGGGCGCGAGGACGGTGCGGCCGGGGTGGGCGAGCCGGGGCCGGGCCAACAGGGCCGTGGCGCGCACCAGTTCCTCGCGCGGCAGGCCCAGCACCCGGTGCGGGACACTCCGTGGCCCGCCGCGCAGGGTCAGCGCGAGGCCGCGGACGGAGACGTCGACCGGGGTGCGCGGGCGCGGCGCCCGGCGTCCGAGGATTTCCCGGTCGGCCGCCAGAGTGCGCTCCGCGCCGGCGCCGCCTTCGATGAAATCCCGGATTTCCGGTGGGATTCGGGCGCGCGCGGCGCGTTCGATCCCGGCCGGCGTGAGAGCTCCCACGGGCGTTCCTCGTTCCAGGACGGCCACGCTCGGGCCAGTCCCGGTTCGGCAGCGTAGGAGCAACAACCCCATTGGTATAGACCTTGATTTGACCAAACGTCTGTGCCATGGTCTGGCCACGGAATCGGCCGTTCGGAGTTTTTCAACGGCGTTCATGTCAAATCCCCTCACTTGTGTGGAGCCGCGTTGACCGGCTTTTCCCCCTCCGTGCTTCCGCCTGCCTTCCTGCCGCACTCCGACGCCCCGGAATCCTGGGTCGACCGGCTGCTGCTGGCCGGGCCCGGCGGCGAGGAGTGCCTGCGCCTCGGCGCACCGCTGGACCGGGACGCCCTGCGCGCCCTGGTCGAGGAGCAGTCCCAGCGGCTGGCGGCCGTCGGGCTCGGCCCCGGCGGGACGGCGGCCCTTCGGTTGCCGCCCTCGGTGGCGTTCGTCGCGGTGCTCCTGGCATGCTGGCGGCTGGGAGCCCAAGTGGCCCTGCTCGACCACCGGTTGACCGACCATGAGATCGACGCGGCGGTGGCGCGGCTGGCTCCGCAGGTGCTGGTAGGCTCCGCCCATCGGTCCGCGGCGGCCCTGCGCGGCTTCTCCGAAGTCGAGCCGGTGGCCGTTCCGTTGGCGGGCGGGCGTCCGGCCGCCACCGGGCACGCGCTGATCCAGCTGAGCTCCGGATCCACCGGCCCGGCCAAGGTCATCGCGCGCACCGCGTCCGATCTTCTGCGTGAACTCGACTGCTACCGACGGCTGGTGGAGTTCCCCGGCGAGGGCGAGCGGGTCGTCCTGCTCTCCTCGGTGGTGCACGTGCTCGGCCTGGTCGGCGGACTGCTCAACAGCCTGTACGCCCGGGTCGCGCTCACCGTGCCGGAGCGGATGACGGCCGCGGGCATCCTCGCGGAGGCCGCCGCCGGCGACCGGCCGACCACCCTGATCGGGGTGCCGTTCCACGCCGAACTGCTGGCGGGTGCGGTCACTCCCCCGGCGCTGCCACGGCTGCGGCGCATGATCGTGGCGGGCGAGCTCATCCGTCCGGGCCTGCCCGCGCTGTTCACCGAGCGCTACGGCGTCCCGCTCGGCACCATGTACGGCATGACCGAGACCGGGGTGATCGCCACCGACCTCTCCGGTGCGCTCCACCCCGCCAAGCGGCCCGTGCACGGGATGCGACTGAGCCTGGTGAAGGGCGAGTTGCGGATCGGCACGGCCTCCTCCCCGTACCCGGGGCTGGACGACCCGACCCGCTGGTCGGACGGCTGGCTGCACACCCGGGACGCCGCCGAACTCGGCGACGACGGCCTGGTCACCGTGCTCGGCCGACTGGACTCCCAGGTCTCGATCGGCGGCCTGAAGGTCGACCTCACCGAGGTCGAGCAGACGCTCACCGCGCTGTCCGACGTCCGCGAGGCCGTGGTGGTCTTCGACGACGGCGCGATCGAGGCCTACCTGGCCACCGAACCCGGGGCCGATCTCGACGCCGTCCAGGGCCTGCTGGCCCGCCGGCTGGCCGCCTACAAGCGCCCGCGCCGGTTCGCCCGGCTGGACCGCCTCCCCCGGACCTCCACCGGGAAGCTGCTGCGCGACCCGGCCGCCCTGCGCGCGAGCGCCGCCACCGCGGCCTCCCCCGGCTGACCGGGCCCGCCGCGCCGAAGGCCCGCCGCACCCGGCCGCGCCCCGGTTCCGTTCCGCACCACCACCCCGACAAGGAGCACCACCATGCAGGACCGCATCCGCGCCTTCGTCCTGGCGTCACTCGCCGAGATGCAGTACGACGTCTCCGAGGTCACCGGGGACACCGACCTCGGCCCGGCCGGCCTCGACCTCGAGTCGCTCGCGCTGGCCGAGCTGTCGGTGCAGGTCGAGGACGAGTTCGGGATCAAGTTCGACCTGGACGAGATGGAGACCACCGCGCTGATGACGCTGGACGAGTTCACCGCCGACGTCACCCGCCGGATCGACGCCCTCGCCGCCACCTCGGGCAGCGCCGCGTGACCGGCTCCCCGCCGCCCGCCGGACCGCCGGACCGGGCAGAAGTCCTGACCATGCTGGCGGCCTTCGGCCGGCGTGCCGTCGAGGCCGTGCCGGAGCACCTCGGCTCACTCGAACTCACCTGGCTCATCGCCGAGTTCGAACAGCGCTACGGCCTCCAGCTGGACCTGGACGACGACCGCTTCGGCGCGGTGCGCACCGTCGACGACGCCACCGAGCTGCTGCGCGAGGCCGTCCTCGCCGACCGCGCGGGCGCCCGGCCGTGAATCCCACCGCCACGGGCTCCGGCCCGCCGGGCCCGACGGCCGGGCGGCCGGTGGTCACCGGTGTCGGCGTGCTCAGCGCCGCCGGGCCGGGGCTCGACGCGCTGACCGAGGCCGCCGCGCACGGCAGGGCCGGGTTCGGTCCGGTCACCCGCTTCGACGTGAGCGCCCGGCGCACCGACCGGGCCGCGCTGTTCCCCGACACGGTGCCGCTGGCCGCCGCCCTCCCGCTGGCCGGGGTGGTGCTCGACGCGATCGGCCAGGCCTGCCGCCAGGCCGGGCTGACCGCCGCCGAGGGGGCCGGGCTGCCCGTGCTGCTCGCACTGCACAGCGACGAGCGCACCCGCGCCACCGCCGACGCGGTCGCCGCCGGACTCCGCGCGGCCACGCACGCGCCGGGCGTCACCCGGGTGTACACCGGCGCCTGCGTGGCCGCGGCCGGCGCCGTCGCCGACGCCGCCGCCCTGGTGGCCACCGGGCGGCACCAGCGCGTCCTGGTCGCGGCCGGGCACCTGGTCGAACCGGGCGTCTTCGCGGTCTTCGACGCCGGCCGGGCGCTCGCCCGGGACGGCGAGGCACGCCCGTTCAGCGCCGGCCGCACCGGCACCCTGCTCGCCGACGCGGCCGCGGCCGTCCTGGTCGAGGCCGCCCCGGCCGCCGAGGAGCGCGACGCCCCCGTACTGGCCCGGCTGGCGGGCTGGGGACGCCCACCACGTCTGCCGTCCGGAGCCGGAGGGCGCCGGAGCGGCCCGCGCGATCGAGGCCGCCCTCGCCCGGGCCGGCGTCACCCCCTCCGAGGTCGGCTACGTCAACGCCAACGGCACCGGCTCCACCCTCGCCGACCGGGCCGAGGCCCGCGCCCTGCGGCGGGTCTTCGGCCCGCACACCGACCACCTGCCGGTCAGCTCCAGCAAGTCCGTGCACGGGCACGCCCTGGAGGCCTCGGCACTGCTCGAACTCGCCGTCACCATCGGCGCGTTGGGCACCGGCCTGCTCCCGGTCAACGCCGGCTGGCTCGGCCCGGACCCGGACGTCGCGCTGGACCTCGTCCTGAACGGCCCGCACACCGCCCGCCCCTCGTACGCGCTCAGCCTCAACTCCGCCTTCGGCGGCGCCAACACCGCACTCCTGCTGGCCCCGGGATGACCGCCACCGCCATGCCCACTCCTGCCGACCACGCCCCCGGCCTGCGGACCGTCGCCGAGGCCAGCCGCCCCGCACCGGGGCTGGACGGGCCCGCGCCACCGCTGCCCGGCTTCGCCGCCTCCGGCTTCAACCCGCTCGTCGCCGACACCGCCGAGCGCTGCCTGCGCACCCTGCTCGGCGAGCCGCCCGCCCCCGGACGGACCGCCCTGCTGCTGGCCAGCGCGAGCGGCGACGCCGCCACCGCCCGGGCCATCGAGCACAGCGCCGAACCCGGACAGCGGACCGGACCGCTGCTGTTCTTCCAGTCCAACCCCAACGCCGTCCTCGGGCACATCGCCGCGCGCTGGGGCCTGACCGGCCCCCTGGTGGCGATCTGCCCGGCCGAGGCGGCCACGCCCGGACGGGTGCCGGCCGACGCCTGCGAGCTGGCCGCGCTGCTGCTCGCCGACGGCGACGCCGACCTGGTCCTCGTCATCGCCGCCGAACAGACGGCGGACGGGGACCACGCCACGGCCGTCCTGCTCGCGGCCGACCTGCCCGAGGCTTCCCCGGCCCCCGGAATCCCGACCGAGCTGAACCCGCCGCACACCACCGGCCGTAGGAACCAACGAGGCCCCGGCGCCTGACGCAGCCGCACCCGGCACACCAGCGCTCCCGCCCGACCCCGCCTCGCTCCCGGCACCGCCGCCGGAGCGGCCGTCCGCCCCGCCTGGCAGCGCGGCTGACCGCCCTGCCACCCGATCAGCCGCCCGGGCCGCCCGACCGGCCCCGAGGGAGGGACCCACCCCGTGACCATCCGCAGCCTCCGCACCCAGCTCGCGGACGACCCCGACGTGGGCGCCGGCAACGTCCTGACCGCCCGGATCGCGCTCGGGCGGGACCTGGACGTGCCGCTGCTCAGTTTCGACACCGCGGTGGACGACCACCCCGCCTGGCAGCCCTTCACCCTGCGCGAACTGGACCGCGCCGTCCGGGCCCGGGCCGCCGCGCTGCACGGCCTGGGCATCACCCGGCGCGACCCGGTCGTGGTGTACGCGGGCGATGCCGCCGACCACGTGCTCACCTTCCTCGCCCTGGCCCGGCTCGGCGCGATCCCCGCGCTGCTCAACCCCAACCTGGACGGCGAGCGCGCCGCCCGCTACATCGCCCGCCTCGGCGCGGCCGGCGTCCTCGCCGACCCGGCCCGCCTGGCCGCGCTGGCCGACCACGACCCCGGCGCGCCGCTGCTGCCCGAGATCGCCACCCTCGGCGCCGGCGACCCGGACACGGCCCCGGAGCCGTACCGGCACTGGTCCGGAGACCCGGTGGCGATCACCCACTCCTCCGGCACCACCGGGATGCCCAAGGCCGTCGTCCACTCGCACGCGAGCCTGTACGCGGCGATCCGCCACCGGCTGCGGCTGCCCCGCCCGCAGGGCCAGGCCCGGATGCTCAGCGCCCTGCCCGCACCGCACGCCGCCACCCTGATCGCACTCAACCTCGCGCTCAGCTCGCACACCGAACTCGCCCTCCTCTCCCGGCAGTCCGGCGACGGCGTCCTGTCCTCGATCGAGCAGTGGCGGCCCACCGGGGTGATCGGCTTCGCCGCCACCTGGGCCGACCTCGCCCGCCACGACCTCGCCACCCGGGCCCTCGACTCCGTCGCGCTCTGGTGGAACACCGGCGACTGCGCCCACGAGGTGCACATCCGCCGCCTGATCGCCGTCGGCAGCCGGGAGACCGTCACCCGCTCCGGCCGCACCCGGCTGCCCGGCTCCCAGTTCGTGGACGGCCTCGGCTCCACCGAGATGGGCCACTCGCACTTCTTCGTCACCCACGGCCCCGGCACCGAGCGCTACGGCCGCTGCGTCGGCCGCCCGCACGCCTTCGTCGACTGCGAGGTCGTCGGACCGGACGGCGAACCGCTCGGCCCCGGCGAGGTCGGCGAACTCGCCACCGCCTCCCCCACCCTGGCGCTCGGCTACTGGAACGACTCGGCCACCACCTTCCGCACCCGGCTGCGCGGGCGCTTCCTCACCGGGGACCTGATGTACCGGGACGAGGAGGGCTACTACTACCACGTGGACCGGGCCGTCGACTCGGTCGAACTCGGCGGCGGCAAGCGGCTGTTCACCGCGATGTCGGAGGAGCGGGTGCTGGCCGCCTGCCCGGACGTGCTGGACTGCACGGTGGTCGCGGTCCGCGACGGCGAGCAGGTGGTCACCGACGTGCTGCTGCTCCTCACCGAGGGCGCCGACCGGGCCGCGGACCGCACCGGGGCGGTCACCGCCGCCCTGGACGAGGCCGTCGCCGCGACCGTCCGCAAGGTGCTGGTGGTCTCGCCCGAGGACATCCCGCTCGGCCCGACCGGCAAGGTCCGCAAGGTCCTGCTGCGCCGGGTCCACCTCGCGGCGGTGAGCGCGTGAACGGGCGGAACGGGCCGAACGGGTGGAACGGGTGGAACGGGCCGAACGGGCGGAACGGGCGAGCCGTCGAGAGGCGCGAGCCGAACGGGGCGGGCTCATGAGCGCGCACCGCCCCACAGCCGTCGTCACCGGCATCGGCCTGCTCTCCCCGCTCGGCCGCGAGCCCGCCGAGGTGTTCGAGGCGCTGGCCGCCAGCCGCTCCGGCCTGCGGGCCGTCCCCGAGGGCCACCCCGCGCACGGCTGGCTGCCCGCCGCCGGGATCGCCCCCGCGGTGGACGGCCGGGAGGTGCTGGCGCCCACCGAGACCCGCTGCGTGGACCGCTTCGTGCTGCTCGCGCTGGCCGCCGCCGACGACGCGCTCGCCGACGCCGGCCTCACGGTCGGCCGGGACGCCGACCCGCACCACACCGCCGTGGTGCTGGCCACCGGAGGCGGCGGGCTGGAGACCTTCGAGCAGCAGTCGCACCGCCGGCTGGAGCGCGGCCGCCCCGGCGTCAGCCCGTACCTGCTGCCCGGCATGCTCTCCAACATGGCCGCCGCCCGGATCGCCATCAAGCACGGCATCCGCGGCTACAGCTCCGCCGTGGTGACGGCCTGCGCGGCCGGCGCCCAGGCGATCGCCGAGGGCCTGCGGCTGATCCGGGCCGGCGACGCGGACGTGGTGGTGTGCGGCGGCACCGAGTCCTCACTGCACCCGACCATCGCCGCCGCCTTCACCAACGCCCGCGCCCTGGCCCAGGGTTGGGACGATCCCGAGCAGGCCTCCCGGCCCTTCGACGCCCGCCGCAACGGCTTCGTGCTGGGCGAGGGCAGCGCCGTCCTGGTGCTGGAACGGGCCGAGCACGCCGAGGCGCGCGGGGCCGCCGGGTACGCGGACGTCCTCGGCTGGGGCGCCTCCACCGACGCCCACCACCCGACCGTGCCCCGCCCCGACGGCACCGGCGCCGCCGACGCGATGCGCGCCGCGCTCGCCAACGCGGGCCTGGCCCCCGGCGACATCGACTACGTCAACGCCCACGGCACCGGCACCAAGCTCGGCGACGTGGCCGAGACCGCCGCGCTGCGCGCCGTGTTCGGCGCCGAGCCGCCCGCCGTCAGCTCCACCAAGGGCGCCACCGGCCATCTCCTCGGCGCGGCGGGGGCGTTGGAGGCGGCGGTCACCGCCCTGGCGGTGGCCCGGGGGACGCTGCCGCCGACGCTGAACCTCACCGATCCCGACCCGGCCTGCGACCTGGACCACGTCCGGGGCGCCGCCCGGCCCGCCCCGGTGCGCGCAGCGCTGAGCAACGCCTTCGCCTTCGGCGGCCACAACCTCAGCCTGATCCTCGGAACGGCCTCCACCCGGTCGACCCGGTAGCCGCCCGTCGCTGCCGCCGCCCACCGCCGCGCGGCGGCAGCCGATCCCCGATCCGCCATCCCTCCGGGGGGAGATCCCGTTGTCCATCCAGACCATCACCCGCGTCGAGTTCCACTGCTCGGACGCCGACAAGAGCGCCGCCGCCCTGTGCGCCGACTACGGCTTCACCGCCGGTGCCCCGACCACCTCGCCGGACAGGGCCCGCACCGTCGCCCTGCGCCAGGGCACCATCGCGCTGCGGCTGACCTCCGCCGCCGACCCCGGACACCCCGTCGCCGAGTACGTCGCCCGGCACGGGGACGGCGTCGCCGTCCTCGCGCTCGGCTGCGCCGACCCGGCCGCCGCGCTGGAGCGGGCCGAGCGGCACGGCGCCCGGGTGCTCGACCGCTCCGGCGCGCTGATCGAGGGCTTCGGCGACACCGCGCTGCGCCTGCTGCCGCTGCCGAGCGCCGAGCCCACCGCTGAGCCCCGGCTGCTGGACGGCCTCGACCACGTCGCGATCTGCCTGCCGGCCGGCACCCTCGCCGACACCGTGCGCTTCTGCGAGGAGGCGCTGGGCCTGCGCACCATCTTCGAGGAGTACATCGAGGTCGGCGAGCAGGCGATGGACTCCAAGGTGGTGCAGAGCGCCTCCGGCGGCGTCACCTTCACCCTGATCGAGCCCGACACCACCCGCCGCCCCGGCCAGATCGACGAGTTCCTCGCCGCCCACGGCGGAGCGGGCGTCCAGCACCTCGCCTTCAGCACCCGCGACATCGCCGCCGCCGTCCGGACCGCCCGGGAGCGCGGCGTGGAGTTCCTGACCACCCCGGGCGCCTACTTCGACGCCCTGGCCGAGCGCTTCGGCGAGACGGCCATCCCGGTGGAGACCCTGCGCGACCTGCACGTCCTGGTCGACCAGGACCACGGCGGCCAGCTGTTCCAGATCTTCGCCCGCTCGACCCACCCCCGGCGCACCTACTTCCTCGAACTGATCGAGCGGCAGGGGGCGGGTACCTTCGGCACCGCGAACATCAAGGCCCTGTACGAGGCCGTCGAGCGGCACAGCCCCACCGCCGCCGACAGCGCCGTGCCCGCCGTCCGGGCCGCCACCTCCGTCCGGGCCGCGCCCGCACACCCCGAGGAGACAGATCCGATGGCCGAAGCCCCCGCCGAATTCCGGCTCACCGAGGCCGAGCGCGCCCTGCTGCCCACCCCCGAGGAGGTCGCGCACTACCGCGAGCACGGCTGGTACCTGTCCCGCAGGCTCTTCAGCGACGAGGAACTGGACACCCTCCAGGCCGCCACCGAGCTGTACTACGCCGGCCACCGCGACCGCGAGCTGCCCGTCCGCCCGCCCCGGCTGGCCTCCTGGCGGCCCGAGGACGGGCCGGTGCAGCGGCACAACGACTACGTGCACCACGAGAGCGACGCGATCGGCGCGATCCTGCGCAAGCCGCTGGTCGGCGCGGTGGCCGCGCTGCTGGCCGGGGCCGAGGAGATCCGGATCTTCCAGTCGACGCTGATCTACAAGCCCCCGGTGCCCGAGGAGCCCAGCAACCGGGTGCCGTGGCACTTCGACAAGCACTACTGGCAGACCTGCACCTCGGACGAGATGCTCACCGCCTTCATCCCGTTCCACGACTGCGGCGAGGAGAACGGCACCATCACCATGGTCGACGGCAGCCACCACTGGCAGGAGCTGCCCTCGGGCGAGGACTCCACCCGGCACTTCGCCGACCGCGACAACTCCGAGCTGGAGGACATCCTGTCCGCCAACGCCGCCCACAACGGGCAGCGGGTGCGCAAGGTGCCGATGCTGATCCCGCGCGGCCACGTCTCCTTCCACCACTGCCGCACCTACCACGGCAGCGGTCCCAACCTGGCCGCCCACCCGCGCCGGGCGGTCTCGCTGCACCTCCAGGACGGCGACAACGCGTACCGCCGGCACGACCGGCCGGACGGACAGCCGGTGGTCTACAACCACGACGTGCTGGTGCGCCGTACGGACGACGGCCGGCCGGACTACGCCGACCCCCGGTACTGCCCGACGGTCTGGCGGGGACGGCCGTGACCGCTCCTGCTCCGCTGCCCGGCGGCGCGCCACCGACGCCCCGCCCCGCCCCGCTGGGCACCCCGGCCGAGCGCTACCGGATGCTGCGGCTGATCCGAGGCTTCGAGGAGCTGGCGCTCGGCCTGGTGAAGGCGGGCGCGATCCCCGGCGGCATCCACGCGTACATCGGCCAGGAGGCCGTCGCGGTCGGCGTCTGCTCGGCGCTCGGCCCGGCCGACCGGCTCGCCAGCACCCACCGCGGCCACGGCCACGTCCTCGCCCGGGGCACCGCGCCGCACCGGCTGCTCGCCGAACTCCTCGGGCGGATCGGCGGTGCGAACGGGGGCCGGGGCGGTTCCATGCACGCCGCGGACCTCTCGCTGGGCATCCTCGGTGCCAACGGCATGGTTGGCGCCGGCGCCCCGATCGCGGTCGGCGCCGCCTGGGCCGCCGCCACGGGCCCCCGGCGGGCCCCGACCGGCCGCACCCCCGTCGCGGTGGCCTTCTTCGGCGACGGCGCCCTCAACCAGGGCGTCCTGCTGGAGTCGCTCAACCTCGCCGCGATGTGGCGCCTGCCGGTGCTGTTCGTCTGCGAGGACAACGGTTACGCCACCACCCTGCCCGCCGCCACCGCCGTCGCGGGCAGCGCGACCGGCCGGGCCGCCGCCTTCGGCATCCCCGCCGAGGAGGTGGACGGCATGGACACCGAGGCCGTCCGCACCGCCGCGCTGCGCGCCGTCGAGCGGGCCCGCGGTGACGGCGGCCCCGGCTTCCTGGCCTGCCGCACCTACCGCTACGAGGGCCACCACACCATGGAACGCCGGATGAAGCTGCGCTACCGCTCCGCCGAGGAGGTCGGAGCCTGGCGCGAGCGCGACCCGCTCCCCCGGGCCGCCGCCGCGCTCGCCCCCGCGACGGTCGCCGAGCTGGACCGCTCGGTGGCCGAACAGCTGGCCGCCGCCGAGGAGTTCGCGCTCGCCTCGGAGCACCCGGACCCGGCCGGCGCGCTGGAGCACCTGTACGCCGACGGGCTGCGGCCCCGGGCGGGAGCGGCCTCGTGACCAGGCTCTCGTACACCAAGGCGCTCAACCGGGCGCTGGCCGACGAACTCGCCGCCGATCCGGCGGTCTGCGTCTTCGGCGAGGACATCGGCGCCGGCCTGGCCGGGCCCACCCTCGGTCTGCTGGACCGCTTCGGACCCGACCGGATCGTCGACACCCCGCTGTCCGAGCAGGCCTTCACCTCGATGGCGATCGGCGCCGCGCTGGCCGGCCGGCGCCCGGTGCTGGAGTTCCAGATCCCGTCCCTGCTGTTCCTCGTCTTCGAGCAACTCGTCAACCAGGCCCACAAGTTCTCGCTGATGACCGGAGGGCAGGCCGCCGTGCCGCTGACCTGCCTGGTACCGGGCTCGGGCTCCCGGGACGGCTGGGCCGGGCAGCACTCCGACCACCCGTACAGCCTGTTCGCGCACGCCGGGGTGAAGACCGTGGTGCCCGCCACCCCGACGGACGCCTACGGGCTGCTGCGCTCCGCGATCCGGGACCCGGACCCGGTCGTGGTGTTCGCGCCCGCCGCCGCGATGCCGGTGCGCGAGACCGTGACCCGGGATCTCGCCCCCGTGCCGATCGGCCGGGCCGTGATCCGCCGGCCGGGCGGCGACGTCACCGTGGTCGCCCTCGGACACCTGGTGCACGACGCCCTCGCGGTGGCCGAGGAGCTGGCGCCGGACCTCTCGGTGGAGGTCCTCGACCCGCGCACCGTGTACCCCTTCGACTGGCAGGCCCTCGCCGGATCGCTGGAGCGCACCGGGCGGCTGGTCGTCCTGGACGACTCCAACCGCAGCTGCGGCTTCGGCGCCGAGGTGCTGGCCACCGCCGCCGAGGAGATGCGCCTGCTCGCCCCGCCGCGTCGGATCACCCGCCCGGACGGCGCCGTACTGCCCTTCGCGCCCGCCCTCGACCGAGCCGTCCAGCCCTGTCGGGAACAGCTGCGGCACGCGCTGGACCTCGTGATGAAGCACCGCTGACCGGTTCGGGACGCGCCGGGCCCGCCGGCGCGTCCCGACGCCCCTTCCGCACCGCCCCCGATGACCCAACGACCCGACCGAGGAGTCGCGTTGTCCGCGAACCGCTACCACTGGGACCGCTCGCACCCCGGCCTGACCGGCCTCCAGCAGGCCATCGACCCCCTGCGCCGCGAGGTGGTCGAGCACTCGGTGTACCGGGCGCTCACCGACATCGAGCGCGTCCGCACCTTCCTCTCCAGCCACGTCTTCGCCGTCTGGGACTTCATGTCACTGCTCAAGAGCCTCCAGCGCGACCTCACCTGCGTGGAGGTGCCGTGGGTCCCGAACGGCCCGACCGCCAGCCGCCGGCTGATCAACGAGATCGTGTTGGTCGAGGAGAGCGACGAGCTCGGCGAGGGCTACACCAGCCACTTCGAGCTGTACGTCGAGGGCATGCGGCAGGCCGGCGCCGACCCTCGCCCGATCGAGGACTTCCTGGCCCTGCTGGGCTCCGGCACCGCCGTACCGGACGCCCTGAAGCGCGCCGAAGTCCCGCGGCCGGCCCTCGACTTCATCTCCACCACCTGGTCGATCGTGGAGAACTCGCCGGTGCACTGCCGGGCCGCCGCCTTCGCCTTCGGCCGCGAGGACCTGATCCCCGACATGTTCACCCAGGTCATCCGGATCGACGATCCCGAGGGCTCGCTCGCCGTCTTCAAGGACTACCTGGCCCGTCACATCGAGGTCGACGGCGAGCAGCACACCCCGATGGCGATGCAGATGCTGATCGACCTGTGCGGCGACGACCGGAGCATGTGGGACGCCTGCGCCGAGACCGTCCGCACCGCGCTGCGGGCCAGGCTCCAGCTGTGGAGTGCGATCGAGCGGTCCTTCTGAAACCTGCCGGGGGAAGGTCCGCGGAGCCGCGCGAAGGGCTCAGACCACCCTGGGCAGGACGGCCGCCGACGCGGGCGGCCGGTCCTCCGCCCGCCGGAACCGGTGCAGCGCCGCCCGGCCCTCCGCCCCGCGCACCCGGGCGGCGAGCCGGGCCGGCAGCACCACGGTGCACAGCCGGCCCTCTCCGCGATAACCCTCGACCGTCCAGCACACCCATGGGATCGGGTAGTTGGCGGCCGGGCTGAAGAGCACCGGGCGCTGCCCCTGGAAACCCACCCGGTAGACGCCGAAGCCGCTCCAGTTGGAGAAGGTGAACCGGCGCGCCCTCGGGTCGAAGCCCAGCGGCACGCAGTCGCGCAGCCGTGAGCGGCCGAGGGTGGCCAGGAACCAGAGGTTGGCGCGGAGGTTGAGGTGCGCGGTCGGGAACTCCTCGACCGCGGTACGCAGCGCGCCCGCCAGCACCGCCGGGCCCTCCTCGGGCCGGTGCGGCAGGTGGACCTCGCTCAGCAGGTTGCCCACCAGCGCGGGCGACAGCCCCAGCCACCGGCGCACGTTGACCGGCACCGTCAGCATCCGTTCGGCGACGTCCCCGTCCAGCTCCCGCAGGGTGCTCACGAGGTGGGCACAGAGCGCGTCCCCGGAGGACAGCCTCCGCCCGGCCGCCGCGCCGAACTCCTCGCACATCCTGGCCAGTTCGGCATCGGTGAAGGCGATCTGGACGATCCGGTTGGCGCGCGGCCCGGCCGCCACTTCCCAGGCCAGCTCCTGTGCCTCCGTCGCCGAGGGCAGCCGGAAGCCGGGCCGGCCGCAGTCCTCCTCGGGAAGCACGTCGGCCAGCAACTCGTCCTGGTCGTCGACGAGTTCGGCTTCCGGAAGCGGCTCGCCGCCGACCGCGGCGGACCAGGTCCGCAGCAACAGCGCGAAGCTGTTGAGGTCGCCGATCGCGTGGTGCCAGGAGCAGCCGAGGACCGTCCCGCCGTCGGCCGTGTGGGTCACCCGCACGGTGAGCAGCGGAATGCCGCCGGCCCGCGCGGCGGGGGCGTCCACGGGGGCGACCAGCTCGGATCCGGCGGCCGTCACCCGGCCCATCGCCTCGGCGAGCGTGCCCTCCACGGTGTAGACCTCGAACGGCACGCCGGCGTCGTCGCAGACCGCCTCCAGCACGCCCTCGACGGTGCGCAGCCGGCCCGCGAAGACCGGCACCCGCTCCAGTGCGCGGGACAGCCCGGCGGCGAGGCGGTCGTCGTCCAGCGGGCTCTCGAAGCAGAGCACGACCGAGACGGCGAGGTCGGCGAGCATGGTGTCCATCAGTCCGCAGCGCAGCACCCGGCCGGTGGCGTGGCCGGCTCGGACGCTCCGGGATCGGCGCAGCTGCGGCCAGATGCTCATGGGGTCCGTTCCGAAGCACTCGACGAATCCGGCGCCGCGCGGTCCGCGGGCACGCCGAACGATAGTGCCGCGTCGCGACAGTGGTCCAGTCCAATCCCGTCACTCCGGCGGGGCTCCCGGGACGCCGCGGCGGTGGGACGCGGCCCTCGGGGAGCGCGCCGGCGCACCCGCCCGGCGCCGGCCCTCGCGCCGGTCCCCGCGCCGTCCCTTACGTCGGCCACCGGCGCCGCACCGACTCGCGGCCGACCGGTCCGAGCGGCGAGACTGTACTGAACGCCCCGGGCCTCCCGGCACGCCGCGATCCCGTGCGCCACCGGTGACCACCGGTCCGCGCTCGCCGTCGGCCCGCCCGCCCGGAGTTGCGCCGGACCGCCGCGCCGCCGTCCTCCCGCCCGCCGTCCGCCGTCCGCCCCCCAGGGAGCCGTCCGCCATGAACGCCGTGAGCCAGGCCTTCGCCGTGGTCGCCGCCGCGATCCACCTCGTCGTGTGGCCGCTGGAGAGCTTCCTGTACGGGCACCCGCAGGTGCGCCGCCTGCTCACCGGCAGCACCGCGGACGCCCCGGAGGTCCGGCTGTGGCGCGTCAACGTGGGCTTCTACAACCTGTTCCTGGCGCTCGGCCTGGTCACCGGGCTGGTCCTGCTGCACAGCGGACACAGCGGCGCGGGCCGGGCGATCGTGCGTTACCTCGCCGCCTTCATGGTCGCGGGCGGGATCACCCTGTTCTTCTCGGCGCCGAAACTGTGGCGCGGCGCGCTCGGCCAGGCCGTCCCGCCGGCGGTCATCCTGCTGGCCGAGGCGTTCTGAACCCGGCCGCCCGGAGCCTGCTACGCAGCCAGGGCGCCGTGAGCAGGACCAAGGCGGTGAAGACGGCGATCCCCTGGAGCCCCGGTTGTTCGGCGAGAGCGCTGCGCCGGAGGCGGTGCACCGCGTAGGCGTTGGCGGCGAGGTCGGTGACCGTGATCACGAGGTGAGGTCGATGCCACCGGGCCGTCCGGCGAGGAGCAGCAGCGCCGCCGGCGCTTCCAGCGGGGCGAGGGCGGACCAGTGGAGGTTGAGCCAGTCGGGGGCCCACGGACAGGGGTGCGGGCCGGCCCGGAGCAGATCGCCGACGTGCGCCGGCACGCCGGCCCCGGCCGGCACCACGGCGTACACCGCGATCAGCGCCACCGCCAGGCGTGGGCTCCTGCGCCACCATGCGAACACCCGGGTGATTCTGTCAGTCGGCCGCCCCGCCGGTCGGCTCGTGCGCGGTTTCGGTCACCGTCTGGCCCCGGTGGCGCACCCGGGCTGCGAGCAGGGCGCCGAGCGCGCCGGTGAGCAGGCCCCAGCCCGCCGCCAACGGCACCGCCGTCCAGAGCACCGGGCGCAGGGTGAGGCTGCCGCCGCCCAGCCCGGCCGGCGGGCTGTTGCCGCCGAGAACGGCGCCGAGCAGGTCGCCCAGGCCGCCCCGGCCGAGGCCGACGCCGAGTACGGAGAGCCCGTAGTCGGCGTCCACCCGCGTCCACAGGCCCACCAGCAGCACGGTGACGGCGGCGGCGAGCGCGAAGCGGACGGCGTGCTGCCGGATCCGGACGGTGCGCGGCGAGCGGTGGGCCGCGAGGAAGGCCGCCGCGAGCAGCAGGACGGCGGCGATCGGCAGCAGCCACCAACTGCGCGCGTCGTGCTCCGCGAGGGTGCCGAGGCTGATGGTCGCCTGCCCGCCGTCGGAGGTGCGCAGCACGGCACTGAGCGGTTCGGGGACGGGCAGGCCGAGCCCGCCGACCAGTCGGCCGTGCCACTCGGCGCCGAGCCCGACGCCGAAGGCCGGCCAGGCCAGATCGGGCAGGGCGAGCAGCACCACGGCCAGGGTCTGCCGGGCGTTGCCGTGCACGATCGCGGTGAGCACCCCCGTCACCACTCCGATCGCCAGGTAGGCCAGCAGCACCAGCCAGAGCGCGAACGCGGCGGGGCGGACGGCGAGTTGGTGGCGCACCAGGGCACTCGGCAGCGGGGCCCGCCGGGACACCGCGAAGGTGGCCGCGAACACCAGCAGCAGCCAGGCCACCCCGATGCCGACGGTGGTGGGGCCGTCGGCGTGGAAGCCGACCTCCGGGGTGAGCCCGAGCGCGCCGCTGATCGACTGCGCCAGGTCGTCGCCGAAGGGGACGACGAAGCTGTGCCGGGCGCCGAGGGTGAGCAGCACCAGGGCGAGCAGCCAGAGCAGCACCGTCCGCCCGATCCGCCCGAGCAGTTCGCCGCCGCCCGCGACGGCGCGCCGGCGCAGCTGCCGCAGGAACACCTCGGCCATCACCACCGCGCCGACCACCGAGACGCCCAGCGGCATGGCGCTGATCCCGGCCCCCACGGCCGCGAAGCCTCCCGCCCCGCCGTCCAGGAGGACGGAGCCGCCCACGGCGAGCGCGAGCGTCGCGGCGAGCACCGAAGGGAAGCCTCCGTCCGGGAGGTCCCCGGCCCCGGCCAGCCAGAGGCCGAGCGCGGCCACCGCCGCCATCGCGGCCAGCCCGGCGAGGACGACGGCGAGCGCGTCCAGCCAGCCGCGTACGGCGCCGGGCGGGCCCGAGGCCCGGGTGGTGGGCTGCCGCATGCCGTCTCCTCGCGCCGGCGGGGTGTCCGGGGTGCCCGCCACGGGCCTCGGCCGAACCGGCTCCCGGCGGGGCTTCCAGGGTGGCTGACGACCGGTGGGCGCGCTCGGTGACGACCGGGCAGCCTCCGTTACGGCGAACGGGGGAACAACCGGGCGATCGGAGCCCGACGGCCGCTCAGGCCTCGGACCGCGGGACCTCCGTCGACGGCGGTGTGGGGTCGAGGACCTCCCGCAGCGCCCGGATGCCCGCACGCCAGGCCGGGCCCTCCGCCGTCTCGTCCCACAGCTCCGCGAGCTCCGACTCCTCCGCCACCACCCGGTCCAGCGCCTCCACCGCGAGCGGGCGCAGCTCGGCGGAGAGCGGCGGTATCGGCTCCTTGGGGCCGTACGCGGTCGTCACCGGCGCCCCGCCCGGGCACTGGGCGGCCAGCAGCGCGGCGGCGGCGACCGCCTCCACCGCCTCGTCGGAGTCCAGGTACTCCTCGGCCCGCGCGGCGCCCAGCAGCGCCGCCCGCAGCATCCCCTCGCGCTCGCCCGGTGCCGCGTCGTCCAGACCGCCGCAGAAGTCCGCCGCCGAGTCGTTGTCGAAGTGCCCGATGTCCCAGGTGCCCATGCCGTTCTCCTCACGCCGTCGCGTTCCGTACACGACGGATGCTTGCACGAGCCACTGACAATCGGCCCGCCCGACGGATATTCGCTGGTCAACGCGGCGAACCTGAGGCATGGTCGCCGCATGACCACCACTCAGGGGCTGGACCGGGACGGGTACATCGCGCGGGAGGGCTCGCTCGACCGCGTGCCGCCGGCGTTCGCCCCGGTCGTCGCGGCCGTCCGCGCGCGGATCGCCGCGGCCTTCCCGCCCGGCCGGCTGCACGGCGCCTACCTCTACGGCAGCGTCCCGCGCGGCACCGCCGTCCCCGGTGTCTCCGACCTCGACGTCCTGCTCGCCCTCCACCACGAGCCCACGGCCGCGGACCGGGCGGTCGCCGGCGCCCTGGAGGCCGCGCTCGACGCCGAGTTCACCGAGTCGACGGCGTCGGCGTGCTGCTCTTCGGCACCGGCACACTGCTCAGCGAGCTGGAACGCCACGACCTGGGCTGGTTCGTCGCCTGTCTCTGCACCCCGCTCCTGGGCGAAGACCTCGCCGAGCGGCTCCCCCGCTACCGCCCCACCTCGCTGCTCGCCCGGGATACCAACGGCGATCTCGCCCTGGTCCTGCCCGGCTGGCGCGAACGCCTGGCCGCCGCCGGAACGCGGGCGGAGTTGCGCGCGCTCTCCCGCGCCGTGTCCCGCCGCCTCGTCCGTACCGCCTTCACCCTGGTGATGCCCCGCTGGGGCGGCTGGACGAGCGATCTGGCCACCTCCGCCGAGGCGTTCGCCGCCCACTACCCCGAGCGCGCCACCCAGGTGCGCCTCGCCGCCGCCATCGCCCGCGCCCCGACCACCGACCGGGCCGCCCTGACCGTACTCGTCGAGGACCTCGGGCCCTGGCTCGCCGCCGAGTACGCCGCCGTCCACGGCGTGAAGGCGCCCCGGCCGTGACGGCGGCGGACACCGGCGGCACCCGGCCGGCCTGCTGACGCTGACGCGGTACGTCCCCGAGGGCACTGCCCCATCGGCCCGCGCCCGGCGAGCACCCGGCCGCCCTCGCCGACAACCCGACAACCCGACAACCCGACAGCTCGACAGCTCGACAGCCGAACATGCGAAGCGCTCGCTTGGAAACCCCGGCCGAGCGCCCGCATCGCACGGCCCTCGGCCCGCTCAACCCACCACGTGTCGCGACGACCCCTCGCGTCCGTCTCCCCACTCGGACCTCAGTCCACGCACGGGATCCCGCCCGCCTTCACCGCCGGGCCCTGCATCGGCAGCCCCGCCGCCGGGTCGGCCGACGGATCGGCCGCGGCGGACGACGCCGCCGGGGTCGGGCTCGGGGTGCGGGAGGCGGCGAGGGTGAGCAGCACGTGGCCCGCCGGGACCGCCGCCGAGGAGACCGCCGTCACCCCGTAGCGGGCGGCGAGCTGCTGCGCGTCGGCCTTGGCCCCGGCCCCGTACGCGACCGTGGTGGCCCGGGTCCTGGCCGGGGCGTCGCCGATCCGGCCCGTCTGGTAGCCGAGTTCGCCCAGCGCCTTGGACTCGCCGGCCGCCGCACCCGCCCCCGCGGCGGCGTTGACGTCGACCACCACCCTGGCCGCCGGGCTCGGACCCGGACCGGGCGAGGCCGAGGCCGAGGCCGAGGACAACGGCGGCGCCGGCTCGCTCGGCGGGTCCTCGGGCGTGACGGCCGGAGCGGCGGGAGCACCGGGAGCGGCCGAAGCGGCGGGGGCTGCGGGCGCCGACTCGCGGTTGAACAGCTGCCGGACGATCTTCTTGATCAGCTCCGGGTTGACGGTGTTGACCTCCTGCCCGCCGACCGTCTTGAAGCCGGTGATCGGCAGGGTGTTGAACTCCACGTTGCCGCCGGTCAGGTTGGGCGCCTGCTGGGCGAAGTCGAGGATGTTCCACTCGTTGTCGATGACGACGTCCTTCTTCACCACCGCGAACAGCTTCTGCATCTGCCCGAAGTCGTTCAGGATGCCCTGCTGCTTGAGCTTGTACTCGACGGAGGAGAGGAACGCCTGCTGCCGGTGGGTGCGGTCGAGGTCGCCGTTGGTGAGGTGGTGGCGCTGGCGGACGAAGGAGAGGGCCTGGGCGGCGTCGAGGGAGCTGATCCCGGCCGGGAGCTTGAGGCCGGTGCCGCCGCCCTCGTGGCCGGCGGTCCGGGCGATGATCGGATCGTCCACCGGGTGGTTGAGGCAGACCTGGATCGGCTCGACCGCCTTGGCGATGTCGTAGAAGCCGATCAGGTTCACCTCCGCGAAGTGGTCGATCGGCACGTCCAGCAGGCTCTGCACCGTCTGGATGGTGGCCGAGCGCCCGGCCTCGCGGCTCTGCCGCTCCAGCTCCGCCCTGGAGAGCCCCTTGCCGGACAGCTTCTGCTCGGCCGCCTCCTTGGCGATGCCGTACGCCTCCTTGATCTTGTGCTGCTTGCCGTCCGCGCCCACGGTCTGCACGTAGTCGTCGCGCGGGACGGACAACGCCGTCACCTTGCCGCCGTTGGCCGGGATGTGCAGCACGATCAGGGCGTTGGTGTTGTACCCGCCGATCCCGCTGGAGCCGGCGTGCAGTTCGTCCTCCACGAACTGCTTGGGCAGGTCGTTGCCGTCCATGTCCTTGCGGCTGTCCAGGCCGATCAGCAGCAGGTTGACGGACTTGTCGAGGTGCGGCGGGGCGTTCTTCTTGGCCTCGCTCAGCGCGGTGGACTTGATCAGGCCGTCGTCCAGGCTGCGGTACTCGTACCAGGTGAAGCCGCTGGCGCCGAGCACGGCCGCCGAGACGGTGCAGGCGAGGGTGCGCCCGACGGCGGTCAGCGGGTCGGCGCCGCGGTGCGGGGCGTGGCCTCGCCGGCCGCGGCCGAGGCGGCTGCGGCGCTCAGCCACGGCGGCCCCTTCCCGCCGGGGCCGCCGCCCGGCCGGTTCGTCGGCGCTCCGCCACCGCCCGCCGCCGGTCCGCGACGACGCGGGCCACGACCACCGCGAGCGCCGCCGCGACCGCCACCGCCATCACCGGGAACGCCCCGACCACCCAGCGCAGCGCCCCGGTTCCGAGGTCCTTGCCCTGGTACTTCCCCGGGTTCGCCAGGTACTCGACGCCCGAGGCGGTGAGCAGCACCACGACCGGAGCCGCCGTCACCACCCACCACCGGCCCGCCCGGCCGCACAGGGCCGCCGCGGCCGCCGTCCCGAGCACCGAGCCCACCGCGAACAGGAGGCCGACGCCCGGCCCGTCGAGTTCGTCCGCGACCGCCCCCAGCAGCGGCAGGCCGACCGCCGAGAGCGCCGCCGCCACCGCGGCGCGCCGGCGCGCCTGCTGCCGGCGCCGGGCCGCCCCCGGGCGCGGCGCCCGGGCCGGTCGGGCCGGTCGGGCCGCGCCGGCGTCCGGGCCGGCGCCGGGGGTCCCCGCTTCGGCCACCCGGGAGCGCTGGGCGGGCAGGGCGCGGTCCTCGGTGCGCGGTCCCGCGTCCTGGTACGGCGTTCTCGCCCGCTGGCCGGCCATGCGCACTTCCCTCGATCGTTGCGGCCGCGGCGGGGCGCTGGCGCACCGCCGCGCGTGCCGGGCCGTCCTCGGTCCTGGTGACGTCCCGGCGACGTCCTGGCGACTTCCCGATCTCTACATTTCTGTAGAAGACGGGCTGGAGCATACAAATCCATTTCAGCAAAGTCATCCGCTGTCACCCGTCAGCGGCAGACCCTCTGGTGGCCGTCGTTAGGATGGTCATGATCCCCGCCACGTCGGCACACCATCAGGAACGCATCAGAGGAGCAGAGCGTCACCATGTTTGAGAGTCTGAAGAACCTCGCGGACAAGGCCACCGACCTCGCCCGTGACCACGGCGACGTGATCGGGCAGGGCCTGGAGAAGGTCGGCGACGCGATCGACGACCGCACGGACGGCAAGTTCAGCGGCCAGATCGACACCGGCGTCGAGAAGGCGAAGGACTTCCTGCGCAACCTCGACGGCGACCAGAAGCCCGCCGAGTAGCCTGCCGCAGGAGACGAGCAGCCGCACGGCGGTCGAACGAGCGCGCGGGCGAACGGGGAGGGGCGGCAGCGGTGAGCGAGGAGAAGCAGGGGTCCGGCTGGGGGCGCTGGCTGGTGATCGGCGTCGTGGTGGTGGCCGGGCTGGGTCTCGTCCGCGGCAACGGCCACGACGGCGCGACCTCCGCCGACCCCTCCCCGGCCGCCTCCTCCGCCGGGGCCGCGCCGTCGGCCGGATCCTCCGCCCAGCCCTCGAAACCCTCGAAGCCCTCCGGCGCCTACGACCCCGCCGACTACGCGGAGCCGGTCCGCCGGTACGCCGCCGAGGCCGGGGTCAACCCGCAGCTGTTGATGGCGATCCTCTACAACGAGTCGTACAAGCCGCACGACCCGGACCTCGAACGGGCCTGGCAGCGCGGCAAACCGGACGCCTCCTTCGGCATCGCCAACATGCACCGGGCCGCCTTCGACGACACCAAACCGGGCCGCCCCTTCGCCTCGCGCCAGTGGGAGGAGCTGCCGGACGACCGCGACCTGGCCGTCCAGGCGGCCGCCTGGCACCTGCACGACCTCGCCGCCCAACTGCCCGCCCGCCCGGGCGCGCCGCTCACCCGGGACGAACTCGCCGCCCTCGGCTACAACGCGGGCGCGGGCAACATGCTGGCCTTCGCCCGGGGCGTCAAGATCGGCTCCCAGGCGCAGTCCTACCTGGACCGGCTGCGCGACAACTGGTCGAAGTCCGGCGAGGCCGTGAAGTGAGGCCCCGCGCCGGTCAGCTGGCGCCGATCCGGGCCGACCAGACCCGCCGCCAGGCCAGCGCGTCGGAGACCCCTTCGGTGAGGCCCCGCCGGGGCTGCCAGCCAAGGAGGTCCCGGGCGGTCTCCACGACGGCGTAGCAGCCGATCACGTCCCCGGGCCTCGGCCCGGCCTCCCGCACCTCCAGGCTGGTGCCGACGGCCTGTTCGAAGGCGGCGATCAGCTCCCGCACGGTGGTCCCGTCACCGGTGCCGACGTTGATCACCCGGTAGCGGTCCGCCACGCCCGGGGCGATCACCTCGTCGAACCGGAGCAGCGCCGCGACGTGCGCCTCGGCGAGGTCCTGGACGTGGATGTAGTCACGGATGCCGGAGCCGTCGCGGGTCGCCCAGTCGGTGCCGGTCACGGTGAACGGGGTGCCGGTGGTGTGCGCCTCGATGAGCTTGCCCAGGGCGTGGGTGGGGTGGCGGTCCTGCAGGCCGGTGCGCAGCCGGGGGTCGGCACCGATCGGGTTGAAGTAGCGCAGGGCGATGACGCGCTGGCGCTCGGCGCCCTCGCCCCGGGTCCAGTCCTGGAGGACCTGCTCCATCATCTGCTTGGTGCGCGCGTACGGGCTGCTCGCGTCGACCGGGCTGCTCTCGTCCACCCGGGCGTCGGGGGTGGGGGCGTAGATGGAGGCGGAGCTGCTGAAGACGACCCGGGTGCAGCCGTGGCGCTGGAGGGCGTCCAGGAGTTCGACGGTCTTGGCGACGTTCTCCCGGTAGTAGTACAGCGGCTTGGCCACCGATTCGGGGACGACGATCTTCGCGGCGCAGTGCACGGTGGCGTCGATGTCGGGATGCTCGGCGAAGATCCGGTCCAGCAGCCCGGCGTCGGCGATGTCGCCCCGGTAGAAGATCCGGTCCTCGACGAACTCGGCCCGGCCCCGGGAGAGGTCGTCCAGCACGACCGGGGTGATCCCCCGGTCGAGCAGGGCGGAGGCGACGGTGCTCCCGATGAACCCCGCGCCACCGGTGATCAGGACCTTCTTCATACGCGGACGCTCCCTTGCGATCGGCCGGCCGCCCGGTGGCGTCCGGTCACCGGCAGGGACGTCGGTTCGCGCCCGACCGGTTCCGGGCGGGGCCCGGCCGGCGAGCCGGCGGACGAAGCAGGCCGCTCCGGGGCGGATCCGCAGGCCCCGGGCGGCCCGCACGGGCTCCGGCCGGCTCAGCCGCGGTGGCGGCGCAGCCAGAGGCCGGTGGCGACCAGGACGACGGCCGCGCAGGCGGTGCCGACGGCGGCCCAGACGGTGGCCCCGGAGGTGGTGGCGTGGACGGGGCCGGGCGCGGCCCGCCGCGCGGCCACCGGGGCGGCGGTGGTCCCCGGTGCGGCGCCGGTCTCCCGGAGCGGGGCCGGGGTCACCTCGGTGGGCCACGGCGGGGCTTCGGGCAGCGGCGGGGCTTCTTCCCCCGGGCGCGCCGGGTCGGTCACCACGACGGCGTCCACGTCGAGTTCGCGCTCACCGTGCCCGCGCGCGGGGAAGGCGCAGTCCACCGTCACCTGCCAGTGCCCGACGGGCAGCGCCTCCCGGGTGGTGTACGTCCCCGGGTGGCCGGGGAGGGTGACCAATCGCCACGGCCCGACGGTCCGGCCGTCGGCGGCGGTCGCGGAGAGCGTGCCGGCGAACTCCCCGGCCACCGGGTCGTGGTCGTCCTCCCAGGTCGCGAGGGTGCTGACGCGGCCGTTCCGCTGGCCGGTGACGTCCAGGTGGACGCCGTCGCCCTGGGCGGTGGCGGGCGCCGCGGCGGCCAGCACGGCCACGGCGGCGAGGGTGAGGGCGACGGGGCGGAGACGGGTTCGCATACGGGCGGGTCCTCGGACGGTGTGGGGGCAGGGAGGGGGAACGGCCGCCGCTGGGCGGGCATCGGCCGCTCGACGAGGTTCGGGCCTGCGGGCCTTGGGGCGCACGGGCGTTGGCGGACATCGATCGAAGGTCGGCCGACGTACGGGACGACCGGTTTCACGGGTGCACAGGAACAGCCTTACCCGCAACGGCGCCTGAGGACGTCATCGACGACCAGTTCCGGCAAGGGCCGCCGCCCGGTCGGGAGTTGCCACGGCCGACCGCCACGAGGACGGCCTCAGCGGTGGACGGGCCCGGGCGGGCGCCGCCGACGGCGAGGGCGAACCCGCTCCCGGTGGCGTCGGGTTGCCACGGCCGCCCGGCGGAGATCGAGGCTTCGGGGCGGATCGGATCGGCCGAATTCGACGCGATCCGAACGGTGTTCACCGCCGGGCGGAGGCCCTGGGAGCGATGCCGCGGCTTTCCCCGTTGCGACCACCACGGGTGCGCTCCTCTCCTCGCGCGGGGCCCGCACCCTTGCGGGGGCACGGACTTGCGGCTCTCCGGAGAGCGGGAGAAGCGGCGGGAGACAACAGAGACTTGCCGCAGCCCTTGGCGCGGACCGGCCGGTCAGCGCGCGGGCGCGGGGCTCGGGGCGCAAAGCTGGGCAGGGAGGAGCCGGGGAGCGCAACAGGGGGCAGCGCTCCCCGGCGGGGAGTGGTGGCGGCCACCCGGCCGGAGCCCCGGGGCAGGTGACTCCGTCGGCCGTGACGGAATGCTAGACCCGTGGACGGGAGCTGAACAGTGCTCCGACCAGGGCATTTCCCGCCCCGGACATGCCAGCACCGGCATGTGACGCACCGTCAGCGCATTCGGAGGCTCAGGCAGCGGCCTTCACCGACGCCACCGCGAAGGCCCCCGGACCGACCCCGGCCCGTACGGCCACCGCGCCCGCGCCCGCGCCGGTGCCGGTGCCGGTGCCGGCACCGCAGCCACCGTGCAGCCGGGCCAGCCCGGCCGCCAGGGCCGTCCGGTCCCCGGCGAGCCAGAGCCGCAGGGCCGCCGAGAGCGCCGCACTGGCCTGCCCGGCCGCCGGACCACCGGTGCGGACCAGCCGCTCGCCGAGCAGCGGCAGCAGGTCCGCGACCGGGGCGGGCAGCCAGAGGGTGAGCGCGAAGGGCGCCGGTCTGGCCAGCACGCGCAGCAGCGGCAGGACGGACACGTCGTCGTGCAGCGCCGGGATCACCTCCAGGAGCCCGTCCACCGCCACCTCGGAGACGTCGCCGCCGTGCCCGCGCGCGAGCTCGCGCAGCAGCGCGCGCTCGGCGGCGGTGATCCGGACGGTCAGCATGACCTCGTCGCAGTCCATGGTCCCGGCCCCCTGTCGTGGAGATCTCGTGGTGTGGTCGTCTCGCCGCGGTGTCAGTCCAGTGCCGACGGGGTTCCTGCCCCGATCCGGCCGTCCGCTACCGGCGCTATCAGGCCGTAGTGGCCGTCGAAGCGGCGGTACAGCACCCGGAGCCGGCCGTCGCCGGGGTCGGTGTAGCCGACGAACGGGCGGTCGGCCAGCCAGAGCCGGCGGGCCGCCTCGGCGAGGTCCATCGAGGGCACCGCGGCGCACAGCTCCACCCCGCCGCCCGGCGAGCTGCGGCGGACCAGGCTGTCCCGCCCGGTCACGGCGTCCGCGAAGACGTGGAACCGCCGGTCGAGGGCCAGCAGTTCGAGCGCGGCCTGCTCGGGCGTGCGGCGGGCGAGCACCACCGCCTTGTGCCGGGCGATCCGCCGCTGGGCGAGCGGACGGTCCGCGAACTGCGGGCGGTAGGCGCTCTCGTAGGCGACGGCGAAGCCGATGTCGCCCTGCTCGCGCAGCCGGACGGCCCGCCCGGCGAGCGTGCCGAGCACCAGGTCGACGGACTCCCGCGCGGTGGCGGCGGCCAGCTGCACCCGCACCGGCCCGGCCTCCGCGAGCTCGACGTGCGCCTGGGCCAGCGACGGCCGGGCCATCGACCGGTCGCGCGAGCGGGTCAGCCGCAGCCGCAGCGCGTGGGCGTCGGGGCCGAGCGCCGAGGCGGTCTCCAGCGCCCGCGCCCGGGCGTACTCGGCGTCCTCGCGGGGCAGCTCACCGCGGATCTCCACCCGGACGTCGAGGGCGGGCCGGTGGCGCAGACGGGTCATCAGGGGCCTCCTTCTTCGCATCCATGCTGTCCCTCGCACGCCCGTACGGCGAGGGTCCAAAGACCCTGCCCCGCGGGATCGCCGCGGACCGCTCGGGCAACGGCATCCGCGCAGGTCAACACCGGTCTTCGAGCACGCACGAAAGGGTCGATCCGATCGGCCGTTGGAGTGATCCCCTCACATTCGGCGCAACGCTCGGGAAACCGGCGCGTTTGCCAAACGTGCGCCCTCCCGCCGGGGGCGCGCGCGGGGCCCGCGCTGGGCGGTCCCCCGTCCCGCGGCCGGCCCGCCACTGCCACCCGGCATCGCCCGCGCCGGCCACTCTGGTGAGAGGAAGTGTCATGTCCCTGCTGACCGAGACGCGGAAGCTGATCGTCCCCCCGAGAACCGCACCCGGTCCCTCCCCGCTGGCCCGCGCCGCCGTCCCCCCGCTGGCGCCCGGTGCCCTGCCCGGCCTCGGGCACGCCGCCGCCCTGCTGCGCGACCCGCTCGGCTTCCTCGGCTCGCTCTCCCGCCACGGCGGGGTGGTCCGCATCCGCCTCGGCCCGCGCACCGTCTGCGTGGTCACCGACGCCCGGCTGGTCCACACCCTGCTCGTCGCGCTGGCCCACGACTGCCCGCGCGGAGCCGTCCAGGACACCCTCAAGACAGCCTTCGGCGACGGCCTGCTGATGTCCGAGGGCCAGGCCCACCGCGACCGCCGCCGGGCCATCCAGCCCGCCTTCGGCGCGGACCGGATGGGCGAGTACCTGGCCGTGATGCAGCAGGTCACCGAGGAACGGGCCGGACGCTGGCGCCCCGGCCAAGTCCTCGACGTGGCCAAGGAGATGAACCACCTGGCGCTGGAGATCGTCACCCGCGCCCTGTTCGACGCCCGGCTCAGCGAGGACGCCACCGTCGCCTTCCACCGGGCCCTGCCGGACCTGGTGAAGGGGCAGATCGTCCAGTCCCTCTACCCGAACCCGGCGCTCGCCCGGCTGCCGCTGCCCGTCAACCGGCGGTTCGACGACGCGGTCCGGGTGCTCAACCGGGTGGTCGACCAGGCCGTGAACGGCCACACCGAGACCGCCTCCGGCCGGCCGGGCCGGCGCACCCTGCCCGCCCTGCTGCGCGCCGCGACCGACCCGGCCACCGGCTGCCCGCTCACCGAGGCGGACGTCCGCTCCGAGGCGGTCACCATGTTCGGCGCCGGCACCGAGACCGTCTCCACCACGCTCACCTGGCTGCTGGACGAGCTGCTGCGCCACCCCGAGGTGGAGGCGCGGATGCTCGCCGAACTGGACGAGCACCTGCCCGCGGGCACCGTCCCCACGCCCGAGGCGCTGGCCCGGCTCACCTACACCCGCAGCGTCACCCAGGAGGTGGTGCGGCTGCACGCCCCGAACGCCTTCCTGATGCGCACCGCCCGGGTGCCGGTCGAACTCGGCCCCTACCGCGTCCCGGCCGGCACCGAGCTGCTGTACAGCCTCACCGCGCTGCACCGCGACCCGGTGCGCTACCCCGAGCCGCTGAGCTTCCGGCCCGAACGCTGGCAGGACACCGGCGGCACCGGACGGCCGTCCTTCCTGCCGTTCGGGGCGGGCAAGCACAAGTGCATCGGTGAGGCCTTCGCCTGGGCGGAGCTGACCGTCGCGGCCGCGGCGATCCTGCGCCGCTGGCGGCCGGTGGCGGTCCAGGGCTCACGGGCCCGCGAGGTGGTGTGGACCACGGTGCAGGCGCACGGCCTGCGGGTCCGGCTCGCACCGCGCGGCGCACGCTCCCCCCGCGGGGGCTCCTCGGCGGCCTCCCGCGAGGGCGACGCCGCCTCCTCACCCGGAGAAACAGCCCCACCAGGAGGCGCCGTGTCCTGCGCCCGCGAGGAGCCGCCACCCGGCTGTTGTCCGTTCGCCGGCGCCGCCCACGGGATCGTCCCCGTGAGCGGCGCCGACCGCACCCGGGCGGACGGCCCCTGCCCCTCCCGCGACCTTCGGGCCGCCGCCGACCGGCACGCCGACTGGGTGGTCCGCCACGGCCTGCTCACCCCGGCCGAACTGCCCCGCTACCGGGCCTACGCGCTGCACGAGCTGATCGGCCGCGCCTTCCCCCGCGTCGGCGGCGCCGAACTCGACCTCCTGGTGGACGTGCTGGGCTGGTTCACCATCCTGGACGACCGCTTCGACGAGTCGCCCGGCCACCACCCCGCCGAGGCCCACGCCCTGGTGGACCCGCTGGTCGCGGTCCTGGACGGCACCCGCGTCGGCAGCCCGTCCGACGACCGACTGCTGGACTCCTGGCGGGAGTTGTGGAACCGGCAGAGCGCGTCGATGTCCCCCGAGTGGCGCGCCCGCGCTGCCCGGGAGTGGCGCGCCTGCCTGGCCACCTTCCCCGCCGAGGCCGACCACCGCGCCCGGGGCACCGTCCCGGCCCGCGGCCTCGGCCTCACGGACACCATGCGGCTGCGCCGGCACGGCAGTTGCCTCTACCCGTTCATGAACATAATGGAACGGGTCCACGGCGCCGACGCTCCGGCCGCGCTGCACGCGGAACCCGCGCTGCACCGGCTGCGCGCCAACACCGCCGACGCCGCGACGCTGATCAACGACCTGTACTCGCTGGAGCGCGAGGAACGGCAGAGCGGAGCGGCGTTCAACACCGTGCTCACCCTCCAGCGCTCCCACGGCTGCACCCGCGGCCGGGCCGTCGACGCGGTGCGCGCCCAGGTGGCGCGGCTGCGGCAGGAGAGCGAGGAGCTGCGCCGCGAACTGCTGCGCCGCCACCCGGCCGAGCGCTGGTACCTGGACGGCACCCGGGAGCTGGTCGCCGGCGTGCAGGCCTGGAGCAGCACCAGCGACCGCTACGTGGTGCCGGACACCGAGCGGCTCGGGTGAGACGGCCCCGCCCCGCGCGGGTGAGACGGCCCCGCCCCGCGCGGGTGAGACGGCCCCGCCCCGCGCGGGTGAGCCGCTCCCGCCCGGCGCGCTACTTCCGGCCGCCGAGCGCGAACAGCAGCAGCACGAAACCGGCGAACAGGTGCGTGGCGAAGATGTAGATGCCCGCGCGGATCAGCATCGCCTTGCGGCGCCGCTTCTCCTCGCTCGTGCCGTCGTTCGTGCTCTTGCTCACGGTGCTGCTTCTCCTCGGGTGGGGCGGACGGGCCGGGCGCGGCTCAGCGGGGCTGCCGACCGCCGGCGGCGCGCAGCTCGGTGAGCAGCGCGCCCTGGTCGGTGATCAGCTCGGTCAGGATCCGGCGGGCCGCGCTCAGCAACTCGGCCACGTCCGGGGTGCTGAGCGCGTACACCACGGTGTTGCCCTCACGGGTCGCCGTGACCAGCCGGGTGCGGCGCAGCACCGCGAGCTGCTGGGAGAGGTTGGACGGCTCGACCTCGATCTCCGCCAGCAGCTCGCGTACCGGCCGGGGTCCGTCCTGGAGCAGCTCCAGGACCCGGATCCGCACGGGGTGGCCGAGGGTGCGGAAGAACTCCGCCTTGGCCTGGTACAGCGGTACCGGCATCGTCCGCCCTCTCCCTCGTCCGGCTCGGTGGTCGCCCGGGCCCGGTGGTCGTACGGCCGGGCGACCTCGCCGCCACGGCCGCTAGGCATCATCGCGACAGATGAAGATTTCTTCAAGTCGTCACGGTGTGAGGCCCCCCCGGACGGCCGGACCGCCGCACCCGGAAGCGGGCGCCCTCCGCTCAGCCGGCGACCGGCCCCAGCAGCAGCGCCGCCAGGCGGGGCAGGCGGCGGTGCATCTGCGCGTCGTCGTCGAAGTCGAAGTCCTCGCCCATGTCGGGCCCCCGCTCGACCCGGGCGGGACCGAGGGCCTGGTAGAGGTCCGCGTCCTCGCCCAGCAGCCGGGCGTAGGCGTAGGACGCCGCGTAGCCGGCCTCCTCGTAGAAGAAGAGCTCCTCCATTCCCAGGAGCTCCGGGCCGGCCACCGCCGGGTGGTCCGCCAGGCCGTCGGGGTCGGCGGCGGCCCGGTCGTACCACTCCCGGCCCAGGGCGATCAGGCCCGCCCGGAAGTCGGTGAAGCCGTCGTCCGAGCAGCCCCCGCCGATGAGGTGGCCGGCCGCCCGGACGTCCCACCGCCGCAGGTTCCGGTGCAGGTGCTCGTAGCGCTCCTGGAAGGCGAGGATGCCGGGCGCGCCGAGGCCGGTCAGGCGCTTGACGAGCGCCTGGTGGAAGGGGCGGCCCGGGCGGATGTCCGCGCGGGCGGCGGCGATGACGGCCCAGAATTCGTCGGTGTCCATGGGGGGCACTCTGCCCGGTGGTACCGACACCCGGCCGCCGGTTCAGTCCAGCGAGGCACGCAGGGCGTCGACCCGGGCGACGGCGTCGGTGAAGGCGTGCCGGTCCAGGCGGCCGTCGTCCAGGGCGGCGGCCAGCGCCTCGGTGGCGTCCTCGCCCTGCTGGGGGTCGCGGCCGGAGCAGAGCAGCAGGTCCATCCCGGCCTCGGCGGCGGCCAGCGCCCGGTCACCGGTGCCGCCGTAGGGGGCGAGCGCGTCGGCCTCCATCGCGTCGGTGACGGTCACGCCGTCGAAGCCGAGCCTCCCGCGCAGCTCGCCCTGGATGATCCTGCGCGAGAACCCGGCCGGGTGGTCCGGGTCCAGCGCCGGGTAGACCGCCCAGGAGGCCATCACCAGCCGGACGCCCGCCGCGATGGCGCTGCGGTACGGGGCCTCCCCGCGGGAGCGCAGTTGTGAGAGCGGAACGTTCAGGGTGACCGGGCGCTCGTCGGTGTTCGCGCCCCGGGGCGCGGCGCCGAGGCCGGGGAAGTGCTTGGCGGTCGCGGCCACCCCGAGGCCCTGCTGGGCGGTGAGGAAGGCGGTGCCCAACTCGGCCACCCTGGCGGGGTCCTGGCCGTAGGAGCGCTCGGAGTGGTCGATGAAGTTGTCCGGTGTGTCGTAGACGTCGAGCACCGGGGCGAGGTTGAGGTTCAGCCCGGCGTCGGCGAGGGTCCGGGCGGCGCCGGCGCCGGAGTCCGCCGCCGCGGCGAGCGGGTTCGCGGCCGTTCCGACGCGGCGGGCGGAGAGTTCGGGCGCGCCGGGCAGCCGGCGGACCTTCCCGCCCTCCTGGTCGGTCATCAGCAGCAGCGTGCGCGGGTGCGGGGCCTCGGCGGCGGCCTGCTTCAACGCGGCTACCGCCTCGGCGAGTTGTTCCGGGCTGGTGATGTTCTCGCCGAAGAGGATCACCCCGGCGGCCCGCCCCTCCCGGATCGCCGTGAGCACCCCGGCCGGCGGCGTCGGGCCGGGGTAGGACAGCACGATCCGCCGCCCGGCGAGCACCCGGGAGTCCTCCTGGTGCCGGTCGGCCATCGCGGCACTCCCCTCGTTCGGAACACCCGGGACGCTCGCGGCGCTCGGAGCACCGGGCGGCCGGGCGGGCGAGCCGAGCGGGGCCGACCCGAGCGCGGCCCCCAGGACGGCCAGCACCACCCCGAACTGGGCGACACTGCGGAACGGGACCATCACGCCTCCCGGGGTCAGCACTTGACTTCGGCATGTCAACTTACCCAGGGGTGCGGATCGACACTCCCCGCGCACCAGATTCCTCCGACAATCTGACCGTAAAGGTACGGCGGGAGGCGCGGTCAGCCCGACTGGGCCGACCGGGTCTTCGGCTTCGAGGACCCGCGCCTGCCGAGGCCGGGCTCGCCCGGCCCCGGCGGCACCCTTCGCGGCGGGGCCGTCCGGGCGGTCCTGGCCGATCAACCCGCGGCCGGGGGCACGTGGCTGGGCGGCGGATCGTCCGCGCACCGGGCGCACTCGGTGGAATCGCCCGAGGGCGCGCCGCGGGCCCGGCCAGGGGCCTAGACTGACCGGCGCACCAGCCCTCCCAGAACGGCCACCCCCTCGGCGATCTCGGCCGTCGACCCCGCCGCGTAGCCGAGGACCAGCCCCGGCGGGTACGGCAGCCGGGCGTGCCAGGACAGCGGCTGGGTCTTGACCCCCGCGGCCAGTGCGGCGGCGGCCAACTCGGTGTCCGTGCAGCCGAGTTCCTCCGGAAGCGTCAGCATCAGGTGGAGCCCCGCCGCCGCGCCGTGCACGGTGGCGTCCGGCAGGTGGGTGCGGATGGCGGCGATCATCGCGTCCCGGCGGCGGCGGTGACGGCGGCGCAGCAGCCGCAGGTGGCGGTCGAGGTCGCCGGACTCCATCAGCCGGGCCAGCACCAGCTGGGGCAGCACCGGGTTGCCGAGGTCGGCGAAGCGCTTGGCGTCCAGGACGGCGTCCCGCAGCCGGGGCGGGACCAGCAGCCAGCCGATCCGCAGCGCGGGGGCGAGCAGCTTGGAGATGCTGCCCGCGTAGCAGACCCGGTCCGGCAGGGCGGCCCGCAGGGCCGGGACGGGCGGGCGGTCGTAGCGGTGCTCGGCGTCGTAGTCGTCCTCGATGACCAGTCCGCCCTCGCCCGCCCAGCGCAGCAGTTCGCGCCGGCGGTCGCCACCGAGGACGACACCGGTCGGGTACTGGTGGGCGGGGGTGAGCAGGACGGCCGGTGCCCCGGTGGCGCGCAGCGTGTCGACCCGGACGCCCTCGGCGTCGACCGGCACGGGCGGGGTGGCGGCGAGCCAGTGGGCGAGCTGGTGGCGGGCGCCGAGCGAGCCCGGGTCCTCGACCGCGACCTCGTCGATGCCCGCCCGGCCGAGGGCGCGGCCGAGCAGCGCGAGGGCCTGGGCCGTACCGGCGACGATCAGCACCTCGTCCGGGTCCGCGCGGATGCCCCGGTTGCGGGCCAGCCAGTGGGCGACGGCCCGGCGCAGGGCCGGGGTGCCGCGTACGTCGCCGTAGCCGAGGTCGTGCGCGGCGAGGCCGTCGAGGACGGCGCGTTCGGCGCGCAGCCAGGCGGTGCGGGGGAAGGCCGCGAGGTCGGGTACGCCGGGGGCGAGGTCGATCCGGGCGGGGGTGGCGCGCAGCAGCTCGAAGACCTCGGCGTCCGGCTCGTCCCGGAACAGCGCGGGGGCTCCTCGGCGCGCCGCCGCCACGGGCGGCTCGGCCCCGGCGGCGGGAGCCCCGGCGGCGGGAGCCCCGGCGGCAGGGGCCCCGGCGGCGGGGGCCGTCACGGGGGTCGCGACCACGACCGTACCGCCCCGGCCACGGCCGGCCAGCTGCCCCTCCTCGGCGAGGCGCCGGTAGGCATCGGTCACCACGCCGCGGGAGACGCCGAGTTCGGCGGCCAGCACCCGGCTGGCGGGCAGCTTGGTCCCGGCCGGCAGCCGCCCGTCGGCGAGGGCCTCGCGCAGTCGGCGGGCCAGCCAGTCGGTGAGGCCGCCGGGCGGGGCGTCGGCGGCGTCGAGCTGGAGGAAGTCGGCGCCGGCCTCTTTGGACCGGTGGGACGCCTCGGTTTTGGACCTGTTCACCGGACCATAGTGGCGGCGAGGGTGGGGTCATGACCACGGAAGCCCCCAGCAGCACGCAAACGCCCACCGCGCAAACGCCCACCACGGAAGCACCGACCAGGCGAACGCCCGCCACGGCCGCGCCCGCCGAGACGGTCGCCCCGCGGGCCGGCCACGACTACGTCCACGGCTACTCCGACACCGAGGCGCAGCGCCTCGGCGACCAGGCCGACACGCTCGCCGAGCTGCTGCACGCGGGCACCGCCTACCCGCCGGGCAGCCGGGTCCTGGAGGCGGGCTGCGGGGTGGGGGCGCAGACCGTGCACCTGCTGGCCGCCAGCCCGGGGGCGCGGCTGACGGCGGCGGACCTCTCGGCGGAGTCGCTGGCCCGGGCCCGCGCCCGGGTGGCCGCGCAGGCACCCGCCGCAGACGTCAGCTGGCACCACGGCGACCTGCACCAGCTGCCGTTCCCGGACGGCTCCTTCGACCACGTCTTCCTCTGCTTCGTGCTGGAGCACCTGCCCGATCCGGTGGCCGGGCTGGCCGCGCTGCGCCGGGTGCTGCGGCCCGGCGGGACGATCACGGTGATCGAGGGCGACCACGGCTCGGCCTTCTTCCACCCGGAGAGCCCGGCGGCCCGCCGCACCGTCGACCACCTGGTCCGGCTCCAGGCCCGCTCCGGCGGGGACGGACTGCTCGGCCGCCGGCTGCACCCGCTGCTGACGGCGGCCGGGTTCGCCGAGGTGACGGTCCGCCCGCGGACGGTCTACGCCGACGGCGCCCGCCCGGCCCTGATGGAGAACTTCACCCTGCGGACCTTCGTCGCGATGGTGGAGACCGTCCGGGCGCGGGCACTGGCCGCCGGGCTGGCCACCCCGGAGGAGTTCGACCGGGGCGTCGCGGAGTTGCGCCGCGCGGCCGAGCCGGGCGGGACGTTCCACTACGCCTTCTTCAAGGCGGTGGCGGTCCGGCCGTAGCCGGGGCCGGGGCGCGGTCGTGGACGGGGGTCAGAACCGCGCCCCGGGCACCGGCCGGCTTACGCCGACTGCTCCGGGCCGCCCCCGAGGTCCGCCAGCAGGGCGCGCATCGCCTCGACCAGCGCCGCCCGCCGGGGCTCGTCGAGGCCGGCCAGCAGCCGGTGCTCGGTGGCGAGGTGGTCTGGCAGCGCGCGGTCGATCAGGGCGTGGCCCTCGGGGGTGAGGGCGACCTCGCGGCTGCGGCCGTCCTGGTCGCTGCGGTTGCGGGTGACCAGGCCGCGGGCCTCCAGCCGGTCCAGGCGCTGGGTGATGGCGCCGGAGGTGACCATCGCGGACCGCATCAGGCCGGTGGGGGTGAGCCGGTAGGGCGGGCCGCTGCGCTTGAGGGTGGCGAGGACGTCGAAGGAGGCGGCGTCCAGGCCGTGGGCCGCGAAGGTGCGGTTGAGCTCCGTGTCCACCAGCCGGTAGAGGCGCTTGAGCCGGCCGAACACCTCCATCGGGGAGACGTCCAGGTCGGGGCGTTCCGCGCCCCACTGCGCGACGACGCGGTCCACATGATCTGCCACGGCTCCAGGGTAGGCGATCTCCCGACCTTCCTTAGCAGTGAGGTAACTGTGAGCCACCACACTCGCCCGAAGCGGTGAAGAATGCCTTAGCGCTGAGATACATTGGCTTAGTGCTAAGGAATCGCCTCGTCCTCGTCCTGCTGACGGCCCTCGCCCCCGCGGTGTGGGGCACGACCTACCTGGTCACCACCGAGCTGCTGCCGCCCGGCCGGCCGCTGCTCGCCGCCGTCCTCCGCTGCCTGCCCGCCGGACTGCTCCTGATCGTCCTCACCCGCCGTCTGCCGCAGGGCAGTTGGTGGTGGCGCTCGCTGGTGCTCGGCGCGCTCAACATCGGGGCGTTCCAGGCGCTGCTCTTCATCGCCGCCTACCGTCTGCCGGGCGGCATCGCGGCCACCGTCGGCGCCGTCCAGCCACTGCTCACCGCCGGGCTCTCCGCGCTCGTCCTCGGCGACCGGCTCACCCTGCGCACCGTGCTGTCCGGCATCGCGGGCGTCACCGGCGTCAGCCTGCTGGTGCTGCGGGCCGACGCCCGGCTCGACGCGATCGGGGTGGTGGCCGCGCTCGGCGGCGCCGTGGTGATGGCCGCCGGCATCGTGCTCTCCAAGCGCTGGGTCTCCCCCGCGCCGATGCTCGCCACCACCGGCTGGCAGCTCACCGCCGGCGGACTGCTGCTGGTGCCGGTCACGCTGCTCACCGAGGGCGCGCCGCCGGCCCACTACAGCCTCGCCAACGTGCTCGGCTACGCCTACCTCTGCCTGATCGGCGCGGCCGTCACGTACGCGCTCTGGTTCCGCGGGCTGCGGGAGCTGTCGCCGGTCTCGGTCTCCTTCCTCGGCCTGCTCAGCCCGGTGGTCGCCACCCTGCTGGGCTGGCTGGCGCTCGGCCAGGACCTCAGCCCGCTCCAGGCGCTCGGCGCCCTGGTCGTGCTCGGTTCGCTGATCGCCGCCCAGACCCAGCGCCCGCGCACCGCACTGCGGTCGGCGGCCGGATCGGCACCGGCCGCCGGCGCGCGGCCGGTGCGCGAGACCGCCCGGCAGTGAGGCCTCCGGCATCGACAGCCCCGGCCGGCACCTGGCCTCCGGGGCGGTTCGAGACCGCCCCGGAGGGCCCGGGGCGACCGCTGGACCGGCTCCGGCCCCCTGACGAGCCCCTCGCCATGGGAGTCGGGGAAACCGCCGCCCACGGAGTGCGCCGCTCGGTCCCCGGTCCCCCGCTCCGGCGGGGGTGTACCCAGCACCACCCCGAAGACGGCAGCGGGCGTGATCGTTCATCAGGACGGGCCCCGGCAGGATCGCTCCCGTGACCAAGACCGCAGCCCAGTCCACCGGATCCGCCCCGCCCCGCGCCCGACGCGTCGCCCTGACCGTCGCCGCCGTCCTCCTGGCCGGCCTGGCCGCGCCCGCCACCGCCGGCGCCGCCGCCGGGCGCGACCCGGGCGACGCGGACCCGGCGCCCGCCCGCTACACCCACCAGAGACTCGACTGGCAGCCCTGTGCCCAGCAGCCCGCACTGGACTGCGCCGCCATGACCGCCCCGCGCGACTGGCACCACCCCGGTGTCGGGGCCGACCTGACCATCGCCGTCTCCCGGCACCGCGCCACCGACCCGGCCAGGCGCAAGGGCACCCTGCTGATGGCGGCCGGCGGCCCCGGCGCCTCCGGCCTCAACCGCCCGGCCGGGCTCGCCGCCGGCGCCCCGGCACTCGGCGCGGCGTACGACATCGTGGGCTTCGACCAGCGCGGGGTCGGCGCGAGCACCAAGGCGGTCTGCCAGAGCCCGGAGGAGTTCCAGGAGTTCCTGGCCGGCGACTACCGGGACCAGTCCCCCGCCGCGATCGACCGCGTGATCGCCAACTCCCGGAAGCTGGCCGCCGGCTGCCAGGCACGCAGCGGCGACCTCATCCCCTTCCTGACCACCGAGCAGACCGCCCACGACATCGACCTGTTCCGCGGCCTGCTCGGCGAACGCGAGATCAGCTACTACGGCCCGTCCTACGCCACGATGATCGGCGCCTACTACGCGACGCTCTTCCCGCACCGGGTCGAACGGATGGTGCTGGACAGCAACATCGGCTTCGACGGCACCTGGGAGAAGTTCCAGCTGGGCCAGCCGATGAGCTTCCAGCGCCGCTTCGACGAGGACTTCGCGCCCTGGCTCGCGGCCCGGGACGCCACCTACCACTGGGGCTCGACACCGGAGCAGGTGCGGGCGCACTGGGAGGGGCGCCGGGCCGCGCTGCACGACGCCCCGATCGTCGAGGGCCGGCTGACGATCGGCCCCAACCAGCTGGACAGCCTCACGATGTCGGCGATCTACCGGGCCACCGCCTTCCCCGACCTGGCCCGGCTGCTGGCCACCCTCGACGACTGGCAGGGCGCCGACCCCGCCACCCGGACGGCGGCCGCACAGGCCTTCAACAGCTACCTCAGCCCGGAGTTCCTCGCCGAGTACTTCTCGGTGACCTGCAACGACACCCCGTGGACCAAGGACCTGGACACCTGGATCCGGCGTGGCGCCGAGAACACCGCCCGCTGGCCGCTGGCCGGCGCCCGGACGCTCGCCTTCAGCGCGGTCTGCGCCGCCTGGCCGGTCGCCCCGGCGCCCGAGGTCAAGGTGACCGGCGCCCACTTGCCGACCACGCTGATGCTCAACTCGGTGCACGACCCGGCGACCTACTACGAGGCGGCGCTCGGCGCCCACCGCGCGGTGCGCGCCTCCAAGCTGGTCACCGTCACCGGGAACGGCGACCACGGCCAGTACCCCACGTCCAACGCCTGCGTCACCGACGTGGTCGAGCGCTACCTGCTGGCGGACACCGCTCCCGCGCGCGACCTCGTCTGCGCGTCCTCGTAGGTGCGCGTCCTCGTAAGCCGCTCGCTCCGGTTCGCGGTCAACTCCCGGTGCCCGACCGCAGCCTTGCGCGGAGCCAGGCGAAGCCGACGGCCAGACCGGCGAAGCCGCCGACGGCGAGCTTGATCCCGGCCTTGGCGACGATCCAGCCGATCCACGGGACGGTCCACCCCAGCCAGTGGAACACGGCCAGCAGCACCGCGGCGCCGAAGAGCGCGGCGAGCACGGTGACCACCACGGCGGCGGCCCGCGGAAGCTCCCGCGGGCCGTCGGCGCCTGCCCCGGCCTCCGGACCGCCCGGACCCGCTGTCGAGTCCCGCACCACGTCGTTCGTACCCCCCTCAACCATGAGGGTGATGATACGACTTCAGCGGTGGGCGTGGTGGGTGTCCCCGACGTACTCGCCGGTCTCGGCGTCGGGGAAGCTGACGGCGATGGTGACCCGGTACTCGTGGACGCCCTCCCGGTGCCCCGGCACCCGCGCCCAGGCCAGCGAGTGCACCTCGGCCTCGGGCGCCTGCCGGCACCAGGCGGCGGCCTCCTCCAGGGCGCGGGCGGCCGACCGCCCGGTGCACACCACCGCGGTGTACGCGGCGACGGCGACGTCCGTGTCGGGCCGGAAGTTGCGCGACACCGCCCGGACGGCCGCGGCGGCCTGGGTCAGGTCACGGGCCAGGTCGTCCACCACCCGAGGGGGAGCCGGCAGCACCACCGCTCCCTCGGCGAGGGTCTCCGGCAGGTTCGCGCTCACGGTCTGGACCTCCATCCGCATCGTCACGCGGCACAGCATGCCGGGCGGTGATTCCTGGCATGCCCACTTTCACCAGAAAGTCATCCGTCCAGGGCCGAGTCGGGGCCGACCCCTGGCGCGCGCGGGCCCGTCCTGCTAGGGGACTCCGGGCGAGGTGTCCGACGTTCCGGCAGGTCAGCGGGGTCCGGCGGCAGGCGGCGCCGGGAGCCCGCAAGGCCGCGCACGCACCACCCCCGCGCTCCGAACCGCCGGTCCGGCGCCCGGGAGCGCCCACCCCACCGCAACGGGCGTTCGGTCAACTCACAAAGAGCGAAGGCGAGTTGTGCGCGGCAGCGGGTGGGAAGAGCGGCGGCCGGCGGGCCCGGGCGCGACGCGGCGCCCGGGCCCACCCCGGCCGAGGTGCCGAGTTAACCCCTCGGAGGCCCCCGGTCCGCCTCCCGGCCACCCTGTCCCTGTCAGATCGTCGTGATACTAATCGTCCCGGCGGGGCTCCCGTCCCCTTGACGGGGCGGGCACGATGACGGGAACTCAACCGTTCCGGGAAGAGTCCGGACGGCGACGGGGAGGGGTATGCGGATGACGGTGCGGATCGGCAAGGCCGGGGGCGGGCGGAAGCTCCGGATCGGCAAGCGGGTCACGGGGACGGCGGCGGCCTTCGCCGCGCTGGCCGCCCTGACCGGCTCTCAGGTGACGGGCATCGGCCTCGCCCCGGTCGCGGCCGCCGACGTCGGCCCGGCGAACGGCGCCGCCGAGCAGGGCGCCGGCCGCTTCCTGCCGGGCGGAGCCGATCCGAGCGGCGCCCCCGCCACCGGCCTGCCCGCCGACGGCGGCGGCACCGTCCAGCTCCCGCAGCCGCCCGGCGCGCTGCCCGGCCTGCCCTCGGCCGGCCCGTTCACGGCCGGCGGCCCCGCGCTGCCCGCCACCGTGTTCGCCGCCTACCGCCAGGCCGAGGCCTCGCTGGCGCAGCGCTCGCCGGGCTGCCACCTGCCCTGGCAGCTGCTGGCCGCGATCGGCCAGGTCGAGTCCGGCCAGGCCAACGGCGGCCAGGTGGACGCCGCCGGCACCACCCTGACGCCGATCCTCGGCCCGCTGCTGGACGGCAACGGCTTCGCCGCGATACCCGCCGCCGACGGCGGCCGCTACTCCGGCGACGCCCGTTGGGACCGCGCCGTCGGCCCCATGCAGTTCATCCAGTCCACCTGGGCCGCCTGGGGCGTGGACGCCAACGGCGACGGCAAGGCCGACCCGAACAACATCTTCGACGCCGCCGAGACCGCCGCCCGCTACCTGTGCGCCGGCGGCCGCGACCTCTCCGACCCGGCGCAGCTCGACCGGGCCATCCTCAGCTACAACTACTCCGGCGAGTACCTGCGGACGGTGCGCAACTGGATGGCGCACTACGGCAGCGGCACGGTGACCACGGTGCCGAACCGCCCCGGCCCCCTCGTCCCGCCCGGCCCGCAGCTTCCCGCCGGCGGGTCCACCCCGGGCACCGGTGGCACGCCGGGCACGGATCCGCAGCCGACGGTTCCGGCCGCGCCCACCCCGAGCCAGTCGCCGAGCGCCCAGCCGAGCACCACCCCGAGCGGCACGCCCACCCCCGGCGGTTCCACCTCGCCGTCCGCGACGCCGACGGCCACTCCGGGCGGCAGCTCCTCCCCGACGGCGACCCCGAGCGGCACGCCCACCGGCACGCCCACCGGTACGCCCACGGGCACCCCGACCGGCACGCCCACGGGCTGCCCGGACCCGACGGCCACGGCCACGCCCACCGGGACGCCCTCCCCGACGGGCTCCCCGTCCCCGACCGCCACCCCCAGCGGCACCCCGACGGCGACCCCCGCTCCGGGCTGCCCCACCCCCGCCCCGACCGCGACGGGCACCCCGAGCGGCGCGCCCAGCACCACCCCCGGCGCCGCGCTCTCGCCGTCGGCCGCCCCGACGAAGTGACGCGGGGGCGCGGTCCCGCACCCGGGACCGCGCCCCGAGTCGGCGGTCACGGCCGCCCGGCGCCGTCCGGCTCCACCACCCGGAAGCGTTCGGCGACGACCAGGGTGTCGTCGTCGATGACCGGGGTGCGCCCCAGGAACCCGGCCACGCCGTCGCCGCGGAAGAACTCCTCGTGCGCCGCCCGCCACTCGGCCGCGTCGGCGTAGCCGCGCCCCTCGGCGCGGGCGAACCCGTCGTCGATCTCCGCCATCCGCGTCACCCGCACCTCGACGAGTTCGATCGTGACGGCCGGACGGCCCTCGGAGTCGAGCACCGCGAAGCGCTGACCGGCCACCGGCACCGCCTCCCCGGCGTGCCGGTAGATCTCCAGCAGGCCGGTGAGCGCGGTCTTCTCACCGCTGAGGATCGCGGCCACGCCGCGGTCGCGTTCCGGGCCGGGGAAGGCGAGTTCGAGGGCCGGGAGGTCGTCGTGTTCCATCCGGCGAGCGTAGGGACCGCGGCCCGCACCGCTCAACGGCTTCTTCCCTGAGCAGAAGCGGCCGGGCCCGCCGGCTCCCGGGCCGCGCGGTGCTCGCGCCAGCGGCCCAGCATGCCGTGCAGCTCGTCGACCATGAACTCGAAGAACTCGGCGCTCTCCGCCAGCCGCTCCCCCGCCACCGTCCCGGCGCCGACCGTCGCCTCGCCCTCCCGCAGCACCCGGATCCAGCGCAGCATGACCTCGTCGCGCCGGGTCAGCGACTCGAACCAGACGTCGTTGAGCACCCGGTAGCGGTCCCGCCGGGAGCCGGGCTCGCGCTCCTTGGCGACCAGGCCGACCTGGATCAGGTAGCGCATCGCGCCGGAGACCGCGGCCGGGCTGATCCGCAGGCGCTCGGAGAGCTCCGCGGAGGTGAGCACCCCGCTCTCCTCCGCCATCAGGCAGGAGAAGATCCGTGCGGGCATCCGGCCCATGCCCGCGACCACCAGCTCCGCCGCGAAGCGCTCGACGAAGTCCGACAGCGCCCTGTCCGCACGCCCCTCCATCCGGTTCCCCGGCCCCTTCGCGTCCCGTCCCACCTCGCACCCCTCTCCGGTGATCACCCGTCCCCCGGCCTGAACTTTAACGCCTTCCCAATATTCACGTTTTTCTGAAACTACGGTAGCTTCAGAAATATGACCAAGGCCATCACCCTGTCCGGCCTGCGCAAGGCCTTCGGCCGGACCACCGCGCTGGACGGCCTCGACCTCACCGTCGAGACCGGCGAGGTCCACGGCTTCCTCGGGCCCAACGGCTCCGGGAAGTCCACCACGATCCGCGTCCTGCTCGGCCTGCTGCGCGCCGACGGCGGCAGCGCCCGGATGCTCGGCAAGGACCCGTGGCACGACGCCGTCGAACTGCACCGCTGCCTCGCCTACGTGCCCGGCGACGTCGAACTCTGGCCCAACCTCACCGGCGGCGAGGCCATCGACCTGCTCTCCCGGCTGCGCGGCCGGCCCGACCACCGCCGCCGCGCCGAGCTGATCGAGCGCTTCGACCTCGACCCGACGAAGAAGGGCCGCAGCTACTCCAAGGGCAACCGGCAGAAGGTCGCCATCGTCGCCGCGCTCGCCTCCGACGCCGAACTGCTGCTGCTCGACGAGCCGACCTCCGGCCTCGACCCGCTGATGGAGGTGGTCTTCCAGGACGTCGTGCGGCAGGCCAGGAACGAGGGCCGCACCGTCCTGCTCTCCAGCCACATCCTCGACGAGGTGGAGAAGCTCGGCGACCGGGTCAGCATCATCCGGCACGGCCGGGTGGTGCAGAGCGGCACCCTCGACGAGCTGCGCCGCCTCACCCGCACCACCGTCCTGGCCCAGACCCGCCACCCGGTCACCGGGCTGGACGCCCTGCCCGGCGTGCACGACCTGCACACCACCGGCAACCAGGTCAGGTTCGCCGTGGACGGCGACCAACTGGACGCCGCCGTACGGGCCTTGAGCGCCGCAGGGCTGCGCGGCCTGGTCAGCCACCCGCCCACCCTGGAGGAGCTCATGCTGCGCCACTACGCCACCGAGCCGACCGCCGACGGGCACCGCGCCGAGGGCGAGGCCCGGCGATGACCGCCACCACCGCCCGGTCCGCCACCGGCCGCGCCGACGCACCCCGGCGCCCGCGGACCGGCACCACCCTGGCCGGCACCGCCACGCTGCTCCGCTTCGCCCTGCGCCGCGACCGGCTGCGGCTGTCCGCCTGGGTGCTGGGCCTCTGGCTGGCCACCCTGGCGACCGCCCACAGCGTCCGCACCGTCTACCCGACGGCCGCCGACCGCACCGCCATCGCCCACGGCTCGGGCAACCCGGCGATGCTCGCGATGAGCGGACCGGCCCACTACCTGGCCGACTACACCTGGGGTGCCATGCTCGGCCACCGGATGCTCGGCCTGCTGGCCGTCCTGGCCGGCCTGCTGAGCGTCCTGACCGTCACCCGCCACTCCCGGGCCGAGGAGGAGAGCGGCCGCGCCGAACTGGTCCGCTCCGCCGCCGTCGGCCGGCACGCCCCGCTCGCCGCCGCGCTGGCCACCGCCGCCGTCGCCGACCTCGCACTCGGCCTGCTGCTCGCGGCCGGCCTGCCGGCCCTGGGAGTCCCCGGCGTCGACGCGGCCGGCGCGGCGCTGTTCGGCGCCGCGACCGCCCTCGCCGGGCTGCTGTTCGCCGCCGTGGCCGCCGTCACCGCGCAGCTCAGCGGACACGCCCGAACCGCCTCCGGGCTGGCCCTCGCCGTGCTCGGCGCGGCCTACGCGCTGCGCGCCGCCGGGGACGCCGGGTCGGGCGCGCTGTCCTGGGCCTCCCCGATCGGCTGGCTGCAACGCGCCTACCCCTTCGTGGACGACCGCTGGTGGCCGCTGCTGCCCGCCCTCGCGCTGACCGCCGCCACCGGCGCCGCCGGGTTCGCGCTGAGCAGCCGCCGCGACCACGGCGCCGGCCTGCGCCCCGCCCGCCCCGGCCCGGCCACCGGCACTCCGGCCCTGGGCACCCCGCTCGGCCTGGCGCTGCGCCTGCACCGCGCTCTGCTCGCCGGCTTCGCCGCCGCGATGCTGGTGGTCGGCGCGATGTACGGCTCGTTGCTCGGTGCCGCCGACTCGATGCTCAAGGACGTCGACCGGATCCGGGAGGCGCTGTCCCGGCTCGGCGGGCACACCCTGGCCGACGAGTACGCCGCGCTGACCATGCTGGTCATCGCGGTGATCGGCGGCGTCTACGCGGTGCTGGCCACCCTGCGCCCGCGCGCCGAGGAGAGCGCCGGACGCGCGGTACCGGTGCTGGCCACGGGCGTGTCGCGGTCCGCCTGGCTGGGCGGGCACCTGGCGGCGGCCCTGCTGGGCTCCACCGCCGTGCTGCTCGCGGCGGGCGCGGGCTTCGGCCTGGCCGGGGCGCTGTCCAGCGGCGACGGGGGCGCGTTCCTGCGGCTGACCGGCGCGGCGTTGGCCTTCGCGCCCGCCCAGTGGGTGACCGTGGGTTTCGCCGCGGCGGTGTACGGCTGGCTGCCCCGGGCGACGCCGCTGGCCTGGCTGGTGCCCGCGTACGCCTTCGTGATCGGCTACCTGGGACCGCTGCTGGACCTGCCCGCGGGCCTGGACGGCCTCTCCCCGTACGGCCGGGTGCCCCGGCTCCCGGCGGCGGCGATGGACTGGACGCCGCTCGCCCTGCTCACCCTGGCCGCCGCCGCCCTGATCACCCTGGCCCTGGCCGGGTTCCGGCGCCGCGACATCGACTGACGCCGGGCGCCGGGCGGGTATCGAGCGTGATCAGAGGTGCTTGACCAGCTCCGGCATCAGGTCCTGGAAGGTACGCCCGCTGGCCGGCTGACCGATCGCCGTCATCTGCCAACCACCCGCCGTGCGCTGCACCTTGGCCATGATCTGCGCGGTGTACGGTCCGCCGCCGGTGAGCGTGTAGCGGGCCAGCTCGATGCCGGTGGTCTCGTCCACGAGCCGGCAGAAGGCCGCCTCGACCTCCTGGAAGGTCTGCCCGGTGAAGGAGTTGACGGTGAAGACGATCTGGTCGACCTCGGCGGCGACGGTGGTCAGGTCGACCGTGATCGACTCGTCGTCCGTCGCGTCGCCCGCGCCGCCGACCAGGTTGTCCCCGCTGTGCCGCACCGAGCCGTCGTTGCTGTTGAGGTGCTGGAAGAACACCACGTCCACCGGCCGCCCCTGGGCGAACAGCACCGCCGAGGCGTCCAGGTCGATCTCCCGCCCGGCGGACAGCAGCTTGGCGAGGAAGCCCTTGCGCTCGGCCGCCTTCCAGCCGAGGCCCATCCGGACCAGGCTCAACTGCCCGCCGCCCGGCTTCTCCAGGCTGATCTTCTGCCCCTTGGCCAGCGAAACGCTCATCGCGTCCTCCTCGTTCTGCCACCGCCCGTGCCGCGAATCTACAGCACTGTAGAGAATTTATGATCATCAACGGTGTCCTGGGAGCACCCCTACCCCGTACTCCCCCGCACCTCACCCCGGCAGCGGTCCGCACACTGAGGGAACCGGCGGTCCGACGTCTGTCGTAGCCACGGGCCGGGACGGGACGGCCGGGGCCGCGCAGCGTCTAGGGTCGGCCCGAGGCCGCCGCCCCGAGAGCACACCGACGGCGACGGCGCCCGGCCTCCGCACCGCTCGCAGTGCTCACGACCGTTCCCGGGCCGTGCCCACCCGCGCCGGCCCGCTCACGCTGGGGGGACCACCATGCCCGAGCAGCACGAAGGAACCGAACAGCACGCAACACCACGACGCCCCGGAGGCTCCCGCCTCGGCCGCCGCCGCCTGCTCCGGGCCGGCCTCGGCGCGGGCGGCGCCCTGGCCGCCGCCCGGCTGCTGCCCGGCGGCACGGCCCGGGCCGCCACGGCGCCGGGCCACGAATTCGGCACCGCGCAGTACGACGGCATCTGGCCGTCCCTCCGGCGCACCACGTCGCACACCGCCGGCTCCTCCCCCGCCGCCCCGGCCTGGCCCGACTGGGCCCGCTACGCCCGCATCGCCGACGGCACCTTCAACGAGCCCGCCGACATGCAGGGCTACGTGGACGCCCTCAAGGCGCAGGAGGTCAGCGTCATCGAGCTGGACACGCTGCTCTCGGACTGGCTCACCGACGCCCAGTTCGCCGCCCACATGGCCGAGGTGAAGCAGTTCACCGGCCTCGCCCACGCCGCCGGCCTCAAGGTCGTCATGTACTACCCGTCGCTGGAGCTGATCTCCCCCGGCGGCGAGAAGGGCCGCTCCTTCTACAAGAACGACCAGGGCAAGAACTGGGTCCAGCGCGACCTCGCCGGAAAGCCCAACGTGTTCTACGGCAGCGTCGTCGTCTGGGTCGATCCGGGCGACGAGAGCGTCTGGCTCAGCCCCAACTCGCCCTGGCGGGACTACTACCTCAACCGGATCAAGGGCGTGGCCGCGACCGGCGTGGACGGCATCTGGCCGGACGTCCCGATCTACTTCGACGGCGTGCTCTCCTGGTGCGACGCCTCCACCTGGGGCGCCGCCGCGTTCAAGGCCGACACCGGCCTGGACCTGCCGAAGGCCGCGAACTACGCCGACCCGGTCTTCCGCCGCTACGTCGAGTGGCGCCACCGCAACCTGCTCGGGTTCCAGCTGGACATCGCCGCCGCGGGCCGCTCGGTCAACCCCGACCTGGTCACCTTCGTCGAGACCGTCTCGATGGACTACCGCTACGCCACCTCGATCGGCCTGGACGGCGGCTACCTGCGCCAGGCCCCCGGCGCCGTCAGCCAGGTCTGGGAGGTGGACATCCTCGGCAACTACGACGGCATGCGGCACGCCACCGCCTCCGACTGGGTCTGCCTGATCTCGATGTACAAGTACGCCCGCGCCGCCAGCGGCACCAAGCCCGCCTGGGCGTTCTCCTACGGCTGGCAGGCCGACGACGCCTCGCTGGTGATGTCCCAGCTGATCGCGGCCGGCTGCAACCCGTACGAGGTGAAGACCCCGTTCAAGAACGACACCGTGGACGCCGCGATGCGCACCCGGATGTACCGCTTCGTGCGCGTCAACCAGGCCAAGCTCTACGACCCGGTCTCGATCGCGCAGGTCGGCGTCTACCACTCGGCGCCGTCCCGGGACTACGTGTCCCCCGGCGAGGGCAACGGGATGTACGTCAACGCCACGGCCCCGGCCGGGATCACCGACTGGTGGGGCGGCGACGACCCGCAGATGAGCTGCGCCTCGCTCCCCTGGCTCGGCGAGTTCCGGGGCACCGTGAAGGCACTGGTCTACGCCCACGTCCCGTTCGACACCGTGCCCAGCCCGGGCCTGACGGCCGACGACCTGGCCCGGTTCAAGGTCCTGCTGCTGCCCAACCTCCAGGCGGTCTCGGACGCCGAGGCGGCGCTGCTGCGCGGCTTCGTCGCGGCCGGCGGGACGGTCGTGATCACCGGCCCGGCGCCCACCGCTCTGGACGAACTCGGTGGCCAGCGAGCCGAATTCGCGCTCTCCGACGTGCTCGGCCTGCGCAGGGCCGACCCCCTGCCCGCCACCAGGCAGAACTCCTTCGGCAACGGCAGCTGCTGGTACGTCAAGGCCCTGGCCGGGCTGAGCTACCTGACCAGGACCGACCAGGCCTCGGCGGACCAACTGCTCACCGCCGTCCGGCAGTCCGCCCCGCCGGCCGTCACGCTGGCCGGGGACCGGCGGATCTTCCTGGACGCCCGGCGGCTCGGCGCCGACACCGTCGTCCACCTGGTGAACTTCAGCAACTTCGGGGACACTCCGGCGGCGTTCCGCAGCAGCCCCGCCAACTGCACGCTGTCCTACGCGCTCCCGGCCGGGGCGAGCGTCACCGCCGTCACCGTCGCCAGTCCGGACGGCACCGACCCGGCGCCCAAGGCCGTCCCGTACACCGTCACCGGAGCGACGGTCAGCGTGCCGCTGACCGTCGCCCAGTACGCGGTGGTCACGATCACCGCGGCTCAGTCCCTCTAACGCGCCGGCGCGGGGATGCGCCAGAGGGCGGCGGGGGCCGCCCCTCCGCCCGGGGCGGACTCGAAGGCGATCCACTTCCCGTCCGGGGACCAGCTCGGGGCACCGTCGTAGGCGGCGTCCTCGTGGGTCACCCGGACGGGAGTGCCGCCGTCCGCCGCCACCACGAAGAGCTGGGCGTTCGGCAGGTCGCCGAGGTTGGAGGAGAACACCAGGAAGCGGCCGTCCGGGGACCAGCTCGGGTCGGTGTGCTCGCCCGGCGCGTCGGTGACCTGCCGCAGCCCGCCGCCGTCCGCGCCCACCGTCCACAGCGACCAGTCCTCGCGGCCCGCGCTCCGGCGCTGGAAGACGATCCGGTCGCCCTTCGGGGACCAGTTGGGCTGCCGGTTGTCCGTGCCGGTGCCCCGGCCGTCCACCAGCGGGACGGGGGCGCCGCCGCCGCGGCGGACCTTCCAGATCGAGTCCTGCTCGGCCGCGTCGTCCTGTCCGCCGTCATCGTCCTGCCCCGGGGCGGCGTGCTCCGGCTCCCGGCTCTGCTGGAAGACGATCCACTCGCCGTCCGGGGAGAAGCTCGGTTCGCTGTAGCCGCTGCCGTCGGCGTGGCTGGTCACCCGCTCGGGGGCGCCGCCCGGTTTCATCACCCAGACCTCGTCGTGGCCGGACTCCCGGTCGGTGGCGAAGGCGAAGGCGTCGGCGGCGGCGTTCCAACTGGCGCCGGGGAGGTTCACGGCCGCCCGGTCAGGGTCGGCCAGCACCGTGCGGGGTGCGCCGCCGTCCGACGGCAGGACACCGAGGGCGGCGGCGCCCCTGTTGTAGCCCCCGCTGAACTCGGTCAGCAGCACCGAACGGCCGTCCGGGGCGAAGGCCGGGTTCTGGGCGCTGTGGCCGCCCGCGGCCCGGTAGAGCAGTCGGGCGCCGTCGGCGCGGCGCTCCGCACCGGTGGGCCCGGGTCCGGGCCGCTCCTCGGCGCCGGCACCGGACCCCGAGCCCGAACCGCCGCAGCCGGCCAGCAGCAGGACGGCGCCGACCGCGACCGCCACGAGCATGCTATTCCTCATGCCCACAAGCTAGTTGACGTCGCATCAGTTCTCGTACGCCGCGAGGCGGATCGGGCTCCGCCGGCCGGCAGGGGCCGCCGTACCTCCCGTGGCACCCGGGCCCCGCCGACCGGCCGGGCCCGTCAGTCGGCGCTCCGCTCCAGCCGCACCAGCGCGTCCACCGCGACCCGGGCGTCCGCCGCGACCCCGCCGGCCCGGTGCCCCGGCTCGCCGCCGACCGTGCGCCGCACCCGCTCGGCGCGCACCGTGCGCAGCCCGAGATCGGCGAGATCGGCCAGGACGTCCTCCGGGGTGAACAGCACGGCCGGGTCCTGCGGGCCGCCGACGCCCTCGGTGAGGTTGCTCAGGTCGTGCCCGACGACCAGCAGGGTGCCGCCGGGAGCCAGCGCGCCGGCGGCGCGGCGCAGCGCGGTCCGGCGGTCCGCTGCGGGCAGCTGGAGGTAGGCGACCAGGACGAGGTCGTACCCGGAGGCGGGGGCCTCGATGGTGCGGGCGTCGCCGTGGCGCCAGGTGAGCCGGTCGGCGACCTCGTCGGGCAGGTCGGCGGTGAGCCGCTCGGCGCGTTCCAGCGCCACGGCGGAGAAGTCCAGGCCGGTGACCTCCCAGCCCTGGGTGGCCAGCCAGATGGCGTTGCGGCCCTCTCCGGCGGCCAGGTCGAGGGCGTGTCCGGGGGTGTGGCCGGTCAGTTCACGGACCACCCACTGGTTGGGCGCCGCGCCCCACACCAGCTCGCTCGCGGCGTAGCGGTCGTCCCAGTCCTGGCTGTCCATTGCGCCTCCTCCGTTCGACGGGCCTGCTCGTACGGTCAACCTACCGGGCCGGCGCTCCCGCGGCCGGGCACGTCCCAGCGGGCGGACACCCTTGACGGCGAATATTGGTCCAGTCCAATCTGTTCAGTCGTGACGTGCACGGGTCGACCACCCGTCGTGTCCGCGCACCGCCCGCCCCATGCGTCACCAGCCCGTGCGCCCCCACCGCGCCCGGGCCGGCTCCCCAGGCCCGCCCGGGCCGCAGCACCGCCGGAAACCCCCACACATCCGGAGGATCCACCGCATGCACGACCGCGTCCTGCCCGCACAGTCGAGCCACCCCGACGGGGAGCGCACCGGCCGCCGGGCCGCCCACCGCAGAAGGGCCACCGCGCTGGCGCTGGCCGCCACCCTGACCACCAGCGGCGCCGCGATCGCCCTGACCTTCGGCTCCGCGTCGGCGGCCCCGGTCAACCTGCTGGCCAACGGCGACTTCGAGACCGGCACCCTGGCCGGCTGGACCTGCTCCAACGGCTCGGTCGTCACCACCCCGGTGCACGGCGGGACCCACGCCCTCAGCGGCGCCGTCTCGGCCTCCGACACCGCGCAGTGCCAGCAGACCGTCGCCGTCCAGCCGAACACCACGTACACCCTGGCCGGATGGGTCCAGGGCAGCTACGTCTACCTGGGTGCCACCGGCACCGGCGTCAACTCCTCGGCCTGGTCCCCGGGCGGGACGGGCTGGAACCAGCTGAGCACCACCTTCACCACCGGTGCCACCACGAACTCCGTCACCGTCTTCACCCACGGCTGGTACGGCACCGGCCCGTACTACGCGGACGACCTCACGCTGACCGGCCCGGCCGGCCCGACCCCGACGGGCAGCCCGACCCCGACCGGCAGCCCCACTCCCACCACCAGCCCGACCCCCACCGGCAGCCCCACCCCGACCAACAGCCCGACGCCGACCACCACACCCACGTCCCCCACCCCGACCCCGACGGCCACCGCGAGCGGCCCGGCCGGAGACGGCAAGGTCACCACCCCGACCGGCTTCGCGGTCACCAAGACCACCTCCAACGCGGTGGTGCTCACCTGGCAGCCGTCCACGCTGACCAGCGGTGACGGCGCGGTCGCCTACAAGGTGTGGTCCAACGGCCAGCTGGTCGCCACCTCGATGGGCACCTCGGTCACGGTCAGCTCGCTGCTGCCGGGCAAGAGCTACACCTTCAGCGTCCAGGGCTACTCGGGCAGCCACGCCTCCGCCCAGTCCGCGCCGGTGTCCACCACGACCTCCGCCGCCCCCGCGCAGCAGCCGGTCCGCTCCGCCTACTTCGACCAGTGGGGCGTCTACGAGAACGCGTACAACGCGAAGAACGTCGACACCAGCGGCGCCGCGGGCAAACTGGACGTCATCCACTACGCGTTCGCCAACATCGACCCCACCAAGTTCACCTGCTTCCAGGCGGTGAAGGCCTCCGACTCGGCCAACGAGTCCAACCCGAACGCCGGTGACGGCGCGGGCGACGCCTACGCCGACTACCAGGCCGACTACAGCTCCGCCACCAGCGTGGACGGCACCAGCGACACCTGGGAGCAGCCGCTCAAGGGCAACTTCAACCAGCTGCGCCAGCTGAAGGCCAAGTACCCGAACCTGCGCTACACCATCTCGATCGGCGGCTGGACGTACTCCAAGTACTTCTCCGACGCGGCCGCCACCGACGCCTCCCGGAAGGCGTTCGTCTCCTCCTGCGTCGACATGTTCCTCAAGGGGAATCTGCCGACCGGTGTCGCCGGTGACGCCTCCGGCGGCCAGGCCTCGGCGGCCGGTCTCTTCGACGGCATCGACCTCGACTGGGAGTACCCGGGCTCGGCCGGCGGCCACACCGGCAACCACTACTCCGCGGCCGACAAGCAGAACTTCACCCTGCTGCTCAAGGAGTTCCGCACCCAGCTGGACGCCCTCGGCGCCGCCCAGGGCAAGCGCTACATCCTGAGCGCCGCGCTGCCCAGCGGCCAGGACAAGATCGCCCAGCTGGAGACCGACAAGATCGGCGCCTACCTGGACTACGCCGACGTGATGTCCTACGACATGCACGGCGCGTGGGACGCCACCGGCCCGACCAACCACCAGGACCCGCTGCACGACAGCCCGGCCGACCCGACCACGCCGATCACCCCGGGTGCCCGCAAGTACAACGTGGACACCACGCTCGCGGCGTACACCACCGGCCTGCCCGAGTACGGCATCCCCGGCGGCTTCCCGGCGAACAAGATCGTGCTGGGCATCCCGTTCTACTGGCGCGGCTGGACCGGTGTCCCGGCCGGTTCCAACTTCGGCCTGTACCAGAGCGCGACCGGTCCGACGGCCAAGAAGCCGCTGAGCCAGGAGTCCGGCCTGGCCGCCTGGAAGGAGCTCAACCTGACCGCGGCGCAGACCCACTGGGACCCGGTCACCGAGAGCAGCTGGGCCTACGACGGCACCAACTTCTGGACCGGCGACACCCCGCAGGCCGTCCAGGCGCGCGGGGCCTACGCCAAGAGCAAGGGCCTGGGCGGGCTGTTCGCCTTCTCGCTGGAGAACGACGACGCCTCCGCCACGATGCTCAACGCGATGGACTCCGCCCTTCGCTGACGGGGCATCAGGTGATGGTTGCCAGTGAGTGACGGCCCGCGCGGAACCTCCGCGCGGGCCGTCGGCGCCCATGGTCCGGCCGCCCTCCCCGCCGGCTCACGGGTCCAGCCGGTGCGACGGGCTCGGCCGGTTCGGCCGGTTCGGCCGGTTCAGCCGGAGAGGTCGAGCGAGGGGAAGAGGTCCTGGAACGGCTGGGTGGTCACCGAGACGCTCCGGGAGAACGGATTGTCGAAGTCCCAGATCATGAACAGCAGGAAGGCGATCAGCACGCTGAAGCAGAGCGCCAGGATCAACTCCCTTGGCGTGCGCCGGATCTGGAGCGCGAACAGCATGCCGACGGTCACCACCGCGCCGCCGATCAGGCCGACCCAGACCACCCCGGGCATCGTCGGCCCGGCGTTCTGCCCGCGCTGGTCGCGGGCGGCGGAGGCCTGGCCGATCCGGTCCATGATCGGCTGGTAGCCCTGGGACTCCAGGTCGGAGGCCGGCGACCGGGTGGCGACGTCGTTCTGGATCTTCCGGAACAGCTCGTCGCCCTTCTCGGTGATCTGACCGGTCTTCTGCATCACCGACCACTCGGTGTTCACGACGTACGTGACGTAGGCGTCCACGTCGGCCCGGACCTGGTCGCGGAACTCCGCCGGGTAGATCACCGCGCGGTCGCTCACCTCCCGCAGCGACTGCGCCTCCTGGAACAGGTCGTCCTGCGCGGCGCCGCGCGCCTCCCAGACACCCGCGATGGCGAGGCCCAGGACGATCGCGTAGACCACTCCGATCATCATCGTGATGTACTCGATGACGTCCGGGGTCTCCTCGCTGCTCTCCGGCCCGATCGGCCGGCGCTTCCTCAGCAGCACCACCGCCACCACGACGGCACAGGCCGACGCCATGGCGATGACCATCGCCACCCACTCGGACATGGGAACTCCCTTCTCTGGCTTGGCTTGTGACGGAACGTGAAGTCCATCGACCCCGGTTCGCCGCCGGCCGCCGCACAGCGGGCGGCCGGCGGCGAACCGTCAGGCGGTCAGGACCGACCCGAGCGGCCACCGCGCCCCCGCCCGCCACGGCCTGGCCGCAGGGCCGCCGCCGCGATCACACCGGGGACCATGATCACCAGCAGCATGGTGGTCATCGAGGTGCCCTGGTGGTGCCGGGTCAGGGTCAGGGGCTTCGTCCCGGGGGCGTGGAACGTCGGTTTCGCGGGCGGGGTCGGCCACAGCGGGCTCGGGCGCGCCGGGCTCGGCGAGGCCGCGGGACTGGGGGCCCCGGGGCTGGGAGCCACCGCGCTGGGCACGGCCGGGCCGGGTGCCGCCGGTGCGGGCACGGCCGGAACGGACACGGCCGGAGCCGGGACGGGTGCTGCCGGTACGGGGGCCGGCGCGGCAGGGGCAGGTGGTGCCGGTGCGGGGGCCCCCGGCGCCGGGGCGGGGGCAGGGGGCGGTGCCGGTGCGGGAGGCGGCACGGGCGCGGGTGGCACGGGGGGCATCGGTGGCACCGGAGGTGCCGGTGAGGCCGGAGGCGCCGGTGAGGCCGGGGGCGCGGGTGAGGCCGGAGGCGCCGGTGACGCGGGCGATGGGGTGGGGGCCGACGGACTGGGCGATGGCGGGCTCGGCGACGGTGTGGGGGTCGGCGTCGGACTCGGGCTGGGGGTGGGGCTCGGACTGGGGCTCGGAGTGGGACTGGGGCTGGGACTGGGACTCGGCGACGGCGACAGCGACGGCGACGGCGACGGCGTGGACGTCGGGCTCGGCGTCGGAGAGGGGCTGGGCGTGTGGGACCGGGTCGGCGAGGGAGTCGGCGTCGGCGAGGGCGTGGGTGACGGCGTCGGGCTCGGACAGGGATGCGGGTGGTGGTGATGGTGGTGGTGCCAGCCGTGACCGTCGTGCTCATCGCCCTCGTGGCCACCACCGTCGTGCCCGGATTCACCCTGCCCGGAACCACCCGGCCCGGAGCCGCCAGGCCCGGAGCCGCCAGGCCCCGTGGTCGGCCGCCCGGGCTCGCCCCGCAGCCCCGGCACCACCGGGAGCGCGGGCCAGGGGAAGTGCCCGCTGGGCGACGGCGTGGCCGAGGGCGAGGGGAGGTGCCCGGAGGGCCCCGTCGGCCGCGTGGGGGAAGGGAAGTGCCCGGTGGGCCCCGTCGGCGAGGGGAAGTGCCCCGAGGGCCACGGGATGGCCGAGGGCGAGTGGCACGGGTGGTGCCAGTGCCAGGGTTCGAGCGTGTGGTGCCCCGGGCTGAAGCTCGGCGCGATGCTGACCCCGACCTGGACGTCCACGTCCACGTCCACACCCACCTGTCCGCCCGGACGCGGCGACACCGACACGTCCGCATCGCCGCACACGCAGACGTCCGCCACCGGGCCGTGCCGGTACCCGCCGGAGCCCCCGGTGCCGGACGCGGACGCGCTGCCGACCAGCACGCAGACCGCGACCACGCCGACCGTCGCACCGATCAGCCGGGCCTGCCGCCCGGTGAACGTGCCCCCGCCGCCACCGGCCGGCATCCGGCGGATCTGCCGACGCTGGGGCATGGGCTCCACACACCTCTCGGGTCGCCTGTGAAGGACGGGACGGAACAGAGTGGACGGTCGAGTTCGGTCGAATCCCGGACGAAATATCCATCGCATACGACCAGAAGTGATCAAAGACGGTCAGGCGGACGGCCCGCCGTCGGGGGCGGGCCGTCCGTCATCAGGTCAAACGATCTTCGCGCCGACCGGTTACGGCCCGCGCCCGCTGTGCCGCGCGCTCAGCCGCGGCGGTGCGCGATCTCCACGTTCTCCAGCACGCCCACCGCGTCCGGCACCAGGATGGCGGCCGAGTAGTAGGCGCTGACCAGGTACGAGATGATCGCCTTCTCGTCGATGCCCATGAAGCGCACCGACAGCGACGGCTGGTACTCGTCCGGGATGCCGGTCTGGTGCAGGCCGATGACGCCCTGGTTGTCCTCGCCGGTACGGATCACGATGATCGAGCTCGTGTTCTGCTCGGTGACCGGGATCTTGTTGCACGGCAGGATCGGCACCCCGCGCCAGGCCGGCACCTGCTGCCCGCCGAGGTCGACGTGGGTGGGGTACAGCCCCCGGGCGTTGAACTCCCGGCCGATCGCGGCGATGGTCCGCGGGTGGGCGAGCAGGTAGTCGGGGTCGCGGCGGCGGTTGAGCAGCTCGTCCAGGTCGTCCGGGGTGGGCGGGCCGGAGTGGGTCTGGATGCGCTGGTCGAAGTCGGCGTTGTTGAGCAGGCCGAACTCCGGGTTGTTGACGATCTCGTGCTCCTGGCGCTCGCGCAGGGCCTCGATGGTCAGCCGCAGCTGGTGCTCGGTCTGGTTCATCGGCTGGTTGTACAGGTCCGCGACCCGGGTGTGCACCTTGAGGACGGTCTGCGCCACGCTCAGCTCGTACTCGCGCGGCTTGAGCTCGTAGTCCACGAAGGCGCCGGGCAGCTCGTACTCGCCCTTGTGGCCGGCCGACATGGCGATCTCGGCCTCGCCGCGCTCGTTCTGCGCCTGGAGCGGCAGGGCCAGGAAGGCCTGGAGGTGCTCCTGGAGGCTGGGCGCGTCGTCCCGGATGCGGGCGAAGTCCGCCCGGGTGAGGGTCAGGGCGACGCCGGCGGTGGTGGTCTTGGCGGTGAAGTCCCAGGTGGCGTCGGGGTTCAGCAGTGCGTCGTCGCCGAACCGGTCTCCGTCACCGGCCACGCCGACCACGGTGTCGTCACCGTACTTGCCGGTGCCGATCTTGTTGATCTTGCCGTGCGCGATCAGGAAGATCCGGTCGGCGGGCTCGCCCTGGGTGGCGAGCACCTCGCCGGGGCCGAAGTCCCTCTGCTGGCAGCGGTCGGCCAGCGCGGTGAGGACCTCCTCGTCCTCGTAGCCGCGCAGCAGGGCCAGCTCGCCCAGCTCGGCCGGGATCACCCGGACCTGGGAGCCGGTCTTGACGAACTCCACCACGCCGTTGCCGACGGCGTAGGTGAGCCGGCGGTTGACGCGGTAGGCGCCACCGGCCGCCTGGACCCAGGGCAGCACCTTGAGCAGCCAGCGGGAGGTGATCTCCTGCATCTGCGGTGCGGACTTGGTCGTGGTGGCGAGGTTCCGTGCGGCGGCCGTCGCAAGGCTCTGCTGCTTGGCCTGCACTGCCTCCGGGCTCGTGTCCACGGTCATCGGCAGTGGTCTCCATTCCTGTGGTCGGGTCACGCGTCCTGGGGCATACCGGCCCGCCCGGACGCATGCCATGACGGACCGTCAGATCCGCTTGATGGTGGGGGCGTTGGCGATGTGCGCGAAATGGGGCCGCCGTCTCCCGGCGATCCATCCGGAACCCTAGATCACCAACGCCCGGCCGGGCCCGCACGGTGGCCCACTACCCCCCGATAGGGTGAATCCGGCCCGGTCCGGCCCCATGGCCCCGTGAACCGGAGGAACATCCGTTCGCCTCCGCGGTCCCCGTGCCGCCCAAGGCTTTTCCGGACGGGCCGAGGACCGCGCGGCGGGCCCGAGGGCGACCGTCCGGCGTCAACCCGGCACACCGTCCCGGGCGGCGGCACGGACGTCCGCGCGGCGCGGCGACCACACGCGCCGCAACGCGAAACGGCCCGTCAGGCGCCGACACGGGGGGAGGCCGGCACCTGACGGGTGAACGGGGGGTGCGCGGCGGGGAGCCGCGCCGGGGAGGCTCGCGCGCCCCTGGCCGGTGCTCCCGGCGCCCGGGGCGCCGGGAGCACCGGAGGACGCCGAAGGAGCCGGCGGGTCAGGCGCAGGCGACCTGGGTGCCGGGGACGCCGACGATGCCCGAGTTGGCGGACTCGCCGCTGTTGTACTCGTAGTACAGGTAGGAGTAGAAGTCGATCCGGGTGGCGGGACCGCAGGCCGAGTCGGGCGCGACGGCGTACGTCACCGTGAAGCTGCTGCTGGCGCCCGGAGCGAGCGGCACGTTGTAGCGGGCGATGCCGCCGTGGACGTTGTCGCTGCACCCGTTGGTCTGGGTGCCGCAGGCGGTCGCGGTGAACTTGAGGCCGCTCTGCAGGCTGGTGCCGTAGGTCTCCTGGACGCTCTGGTAGACGAACTGGATCGGGGTGTCGTACGGGTTGGTGAGCGTCAGCGTGAGCGTGAACTCGCCGCCCCGGACGGTCGTCTGCTTGTCCGAGACGGCCGTGAGGGGCAGCGGGGTGTCGGCGGCCCGGGCGGCGGGGGCGGCGGACAGGAGCAGACCGGCGGCGAGGGCCGGACACGCGGCGAGCGCGGCGCGACTCAAAGGTGTTCTGCGCATGACCAAGGAGCGTAGGCGCCACCACCGCCGGGGTTGCCCTCCTCGGCGCGGGTCCGTACCGACGCAGGAGCGACGGGCGGACACCCCGTACCGGCCGATCGCGTTCCGCCCCCGCCGGCGGCCCCGGGGGCCTATGCTTCGCCGCCCCTCCGGGGCCCCGGCCCGGCCTCAGGCGGACGGCGGCAGGATGTCGCAGAGCGCGCCGAGCGCCGCCGGGTAGGCGTGGTCCGGCGGCGTGGCGTAGCCGACCACCAGGCCGTCGACCACGGGCATCGCCGCCTCGTCGACCGCCGGGTGCCGGTAATCGGCGAGCCCGTCGACGGCCAGGCCCCGGTAGGCGGCGGCCTTGAGCACCGAGCGCTCGCTGCCCGGCTCCAGGCGCAGCACGGCGTGCAGGCCGGCCGCGATGCCGGACACGGCGACGTGCGGGGCGCGGGCGGCGAGCGCGGCGACCAGCTGGTCGCGGCGGTCCCGGTAGCGGCGGCGCATCCGGCGCACGTGCCGGTCGTACCCGCCGGAGTCGATGAACTCGGCGAGGATCAGCTGGTCCAGGGCGCTGGCCCAGCCCTCGCGTTCGCCCTTGGCGGCGAGCACCCGGTCCACCAGGTGGTCGGGCAGCACCATCCAGCCGAGCCGCAGCGCGGGGGTCAGGCTCTTGCTGGTGCTGCCGAGGTAGATGACCCGTTCCGGGTCGAGCCCCTGGACGGCGCCGACAGGCTGGCGGTCGTAGCGGAACTCGCCGTCGTAGTCGTCCTCCAGCACCAGCCCGCCGCGCCCGCGTGCCCAGTCGACCGCGGCGGCGCGCCGGCCCGGGTGCAGCGGGCCGCCGGTGGGGAACTGGTGGGCGGGGGTGAGCAGGGCCGTGCGGATGTCCGGATGGCGCGCCAACTGGCTCATGCGGGCGCCGTGTTCGTCGATCGGCAGCGGGACGGTGGCGACGCCCGCGGCGGCCAGCAGCCCGCGGTGGAAGCCCAGTCCGTACGCCTCGACGGCCAGCGGTCCGTGCTCGGCGGGCGGCAGGACGGGCGCGGCGCCGTCGAAGAGCAGCCTCAGCGCGTGGGCGAAGCCGGAGCAGACGACGATCCGGTCGGGGTCGGTGCGCACGCCCCGGGCGCGGGCGAGGTAGTCGGCGAGGACGGTGCGCAGTTCGCGCCGGCCGTGCGGATCGCCGGGCCCGAAGGCCTCGTTGGGGGCGGCGGTGAGGGCCCGGCGGGCGGCGGCGAGCCAGGCGGTGCGCGGGAAGGAGGCGGCGTCGGGCTGGCCCTGGCGCAGGTCGTGGGCGGGCCCCGGCCGGCGCGAGGGGCGGCGGGCCCTGGCGCGCGGGACGGCTTCGGCCCGTTCGGCGACGGTGGTGCCGGAGCCCTGACGGGCCGTCAGCCAGCCCTCGGCGACGAGTTCGGTGTAGGCCTCGGCGGCGGTGTTGCGGGCCAGGCCGAGGTCGGCGGCGAGGGCCCGGTAGGGCGGCAGCCGGGTACCGGGGGCCAGTCTGCCGCTGCGGATCGCCTCGCGCAGGGCCGCCATCAGCGCGGCTCGGCGACCGCCGGCGGCGGGGAGGTCGAGATGCAGGTCGTTGCCGGTCGGGTGGGCGGGCTCGGAGGGGTGCGTGCCCCGCGTGTCCGTCATGGTCACGCACCCTACCCGCCGCCCGTCCGGGGGCCGTCCGCGCCTCCCGGCGGTGGAGGACGGCGGCTCGCCCCCGGGGTGCGGGCCTTACGGAACGACGGTGACCGGCCAGCGGCCCGCCTTCACCAGCCGGACCGCCACCGAGCCGATCACCTTGTGGCCGGCCTTCTCGGAGACGCCGACCACCACGGCGTCGGCTCGCAACTCGTCCGCGAGCTTGGCGAGCCCGGCGTACGGGTCGCCGCGCATGGTCAGGAACCGCCAGTCCACCCGCCACACCTCGCGCACCCGGTGCTCGGCCTCGCGCAGTGCGGCCAGCAGCTCGTCGGCGATCTCCTGGGTGGTCTCCTCCACCGCGGCCCCGGCCAGGGCGGTCGCGGCGCCGAGGATCGGCTGGATGTAGGCCACCGCGAGGACGGCGCCCTGCCGGCGGGCGAGTCCGGCCGCGTAGGCGGTGGCGCGCCAGGAGGAGTCGGAGCCGTCCAGGCCGGCCAGGACGACCTTGGGGCCGTCGGTGCCCAGCTCGAAGCCCGCGGGTGCGGGCGCGACCTCGTGCGCCCCGGCGCCGAGCGGCACCCCCGCCGCGGCCGCCCCGCCCGCACCGGCGTCGGCCTCTCCCCGGCCCGCCGTGTCCGCTGCATCGCTCTCGTTGCTCATGGGCCTGAGGTTATGCCCCGCCACCGGGAGTGAGGGCACCGGGCGCTCCGGGTGAGCGCTGTGGTGGGGGCCACCCCGGCGGGCGTCGGGGGCGGCGGATTCGGCACCGGCGGCCGAGGGGCCGTCACGCGCTGTCGACCGTGTGGGCGGCCTCACAGCGGTTCCGGGGCGGGTCCGGAGTGGCGCGGGCCACTTCCGGGGCCGTTTTGATCTTGGAAATAGGTCTAAATCGGGCGAAATCCTCCCATTTCCTTGATTTTTACCGCCGGTAACGGCCCTCTGACGTGGCTAAACCTTCGAATCCTTGAAACCGCCACAACCGCACCCGTAACTTCGAACCCGTTGCACCGAGCGACCGCTACGGCCGGGCCACCAGCCCCCGAGCGCGACGGTGCCGGACCACGCGAGCGACGTGTCCCCGAAACCGAAGGCCTTCCGAGGGCCTGGTTCCGCGCGCTCGCAAACCCCTCCGAAAGGAACTCCATGACCTTCCGTAACGAGACTGCCGCTGCCACCACCACTGCCACCCCGAAGCGCCGCAACCGCGTCCGGATGGCTCTGATGGCCGGGGCGCTCACCGCCCTCCCGGTGGCCGGCCTCGTCACGGCCACCAGCGCGTCCGCCGCGCCGGCTTCGGTCTGGGACAAGGTCGCCGCCTGCGAGGCGACCGGCAACTGGGCCGTGAACTCCGGCAACGGCTTCTACGGCGGCCTGCAGTTCACCTCCAGCACCTGGGCCGCCTTCGGTGGCACCGCCTACGCCCCGCAGGCCCACCAGGCCACCAAGGACCAGCAGATCGCCATCGGCGAGAAGGTCCTCGCCGCCCAGGGCCCCGGCGCCTGGCCGGTCTGCTCCGTCAAGGCCGGTCTGAGCAAGTAAGGCCGCGCGCCACGAGGCCGCCGCACCCCCGGTGGGGTGCGGCGGCCTCGCCGCGTTCCGGGAGGAGCGGTCAGGACGGCCGGGGCGGCAGCGGCAGCGGCACGGCCGGCAGGCCGTCGATGCTGGTGGCGACCAGCGGCTTGCGCTCGCAGTAGGCGCCGAACTCCTCCTCGTCCTGCCGGTCGAAGTACCGGGCGTGGAGGTCGCGGTCGGCGCGGTAGTCCATGAACGGCACCGCGTAGCCGCAGGAGTCGCTGACCCGGTCGGCCCTGACCAGCACGATCGCCCGCAGGCCGGAGCCGTCGGCGCCCGGGTCGAAGCGGCCGAGCAACTGCGCGAACCGCGGGTCGTCGCGGAAGACCGGCTCGCCGCGCCCGTGCACCCGCACCACGGTCGGCGGGCCCTCGAAGGCGCACCACATCAGGGTGATCCGGCCGTTCTCCCGCAGATGGGCGACGGTCTCGGCCTGCGAGCCGCCGAAGTCCAGGTAGGCGAGGGTGAGTTCGTCGATCACCGCGAGGGTCCCCGAGCGTCCCTTGGGCGAGAGGTTGACGTGCCCGTCGGCGGCCAGCGGGGCGGTGGCCACGAAGTAGACCGGCTGGCGCTCGATGAACTCGCGCAGTCGGCCGTCGATGACTTCGTACTGCTTTCCCATGGGCGCGATTGTGCCCCCGTCCCGCCCTGTGGGAAAGGGAGTTCCACGCCCTGGGACGGACCCGGCCGACGCCGGCCGCGGACACCTGTGCCCCGTCCGGCACGCTCGCGGCGGGGACGGGGCACGGGAGACCGGTCAGCCGGTCACTGCTTCATGTAGACGCTGTCCATGAACTTCATGATCTGCTCGTCGGTCAGCCGGTGGCCCTGACGGTGGCCCGTCGCCAGGTCGGCCTCGCTGATCATGCCGACCAGGCGGTCCCCGTCGATCACCGGGATGCGCCGGATCTGGTGCCGCTCCATCTTGTCCAGCACCGTCTCCATGCTGTCCTCGGCCCGTACGCAGTGCAGGTGGCCGGACAGCTCCATGGCCGTCATCCTCTCCGGGTCCTTGCCCTCCGCGATACATCGCAGCACGATGTCGCGGTCGGTGATGATGCCCTTGAGCTTCTGGTCGTCGCCGCAGATCGGCAGCGAACCGACGTGCAGGTCGCGCATCATCCGCGCGGCCTCGGACAGCGTCTGGTGGGCGCCGATGCACTGGGCGCCGGTGTGCATGATGTCTCGGGCGGTGGTCACGGGAACTCCTTCGTCGGTGGTTCCCCCCTGCTGCCCCCCGCGTTCTACTGTCCCCCCGCGGCCCCCCGGCGGCGCTCCCGGCTCCCGCCACCGGGGCGGAAGGGGTGCGACCGCGCCCTCACCATAAGCAAGCCGGCCCCCGCCCGCGACCGCGCCCGGCCGCCCCGCACCCCGGGCCGGGCGCGGCCGTGGCCGAAGCGGGGCACACTGGCCTGCGGGGGCCACCCACCGGAGGCTTCGGAGGCGGACCGTGCCGCAGATGACGGTGGACGGGCGCACCCTCGCCCTCTCCCACCTCGACAAGGTGTACTACCCGCGCACCGGCACCCCCAAGGGCGAGGTGCTGCGCTACTACGCCGCCGTGCACACCGCCCTGCTCCCCCACCTGCGCGACCGCCCGGTCTCCTTCCTGCGCTGCCCCGACGGCGTGGAGGCGGAGGTGTTCGTGGCCAAGAACCCGCCGCCCGGCACCCCGGACTGGGTGCGCACGGTCGACGTGCCGAGCAGCACCGGTGACCTGCGCCAGGTGGTGCTGGAGGACGGCGCGGCGCTGCTGGCGGTCGCCAACCTGGGTTGTCTGGAACTGCACGTCCCGCAGTGGCACGCCGCCGAACCCGCCCTCGCCGACCGGCTGGTGCTGGACCTCGACCCCGGCGAGGGCGCGGACGTGCTCACCTGCCGCACGGTCGCGCTGCTGCTGCGCGAGCGCCTCGCGGCGGACGGCCTGGCGGCCTGGTCGAAGACCTCCGGCTCCAAGGGCCTGCACCTGCTCGTCCCGATCGAGCCCACGCCCAGCGCCCGCGTCTCCGGGTACGCGAAGGAGCTGGCCGCCGCCCTGGAGTCCGAACACCCCGACCTCGTGGTGCACACCATGGCCAAGGCCCGGCGCCGGGGCCGGGTGTTCGTCGACTGGTCGCAGAACAACGCCAAGAAGACCACCGCCGCGCCGTACACCCTGCGGGCCCGTCCGCTGCCGACCGTCTCCACCCCGCTGGCCTGGACGGAACTGGAGCGGGCCGGCGCCGAGGAGGACCTGGTGTTCACGCTCGCCGAGGTTCCCGACCGGCTGGCCGCCCACGGCGACCTGCTCGCCCCGCTGCTGGACCCGGAGCAGGCCCGGCCACTGCCCGGCACGCCGGCGACGCCGACCCGACCGAGACGGACGGCCCCGCCGGAACGGTCGGGGCAGCAGCCCCGCCAGGTCCTCCGGCCGCCCGTCGAGGTCATCCGCCCGGCCGCCGTCAGCGCCGTCCCGCCCGCCGACGGCCTGGGCGGCGGGGGCGTGCAGTACGAGCTGAAGCTGGACGGCTTCCGCTGCGTCGCCTTCGCCCGCGGCGCCCAGCCCGCGTACCTCCAGTCCCGCAGCGGCCGCGACCTGGCGCCCGAGTTCCCGCCGATCGCCGCCGCCGTCGCCCGGCTGCCCGAGGGGCTGGTGCTGGACGCCGAGCTGGTCGCCTGGCGGGACGGCCGGTTCGCCTTCGGCGAACTGCTGCACACCCGCCAGGCCCGCGCTGCCGCCCCGGAGGTGGCACTCGGGCTGATCGCCTTCGACCTGCTGGCCCTGCCCGGCCGCGACGTCCGGCGGCTGCCGCTCACCGACCGGCGCCGGCTGCTGCTCGCCGCCCTCGCGGACGTCCCCCCGCCGATCCAGCCGGTCATGGCCACCACGGACCGGACGGAGGCGCTGGAGTGGATGGAACGGCTCGCCGGCACCGGGGTGGAGGGCCTGGTCTGCAAGGCCGCCGCCTCCCCCTACCGGCCGCGCGGTGCGGGGAGGATCTGGGTCAAGTACCGCCGCAGCGACACCCTCGACGCGACCGTCCGCGCCGTCACCGGCCCGGCCGCCCACCCGCACGCGCTGATCCTCCGGCTCGACGACGGCCGGGTGTTCCTGACCACCCCGCGGCTCACCCCGGTCCAGTCCCGCGAGGTCGCCGAGGTCGCCCGCCCGCTGCTCGGCCCGCCCACCACCGACCCCGACCACGGCCCGATCCACCCGCTGACCGCCCCGCTGCGCGCCGAACTCACCCTCACCGGCCGGCCTCCCACCGCCACCTTCGTGCGCCTCCGGGGCGACTGAGGTGGGCACGGCCGGGAGGCTCCCGGTCGGCCTGCCCCGAAGGGGCCGTGCGAACGGGGGCCACCGGTGACCTGTCTCGCCGGGGGACGCGCCGGGCGACCTCTGCGGCCGCCCGCCGGGTGCCCGGCAGGCCGGCCACCGCCCGGAGCCCGCCGGCGGGCGGGCCGGGGACGTCGTGGAGGTGGTCAGCGCGGGGCGCCCGTCCGGCAGCGGCGCGCGAACGGCCTCCGGCGCGCACCCATCGGACCCCCGAGTCCCGGAATCGGCAGCCCGGCCGGGCACCGATGACGACATCGGCGCGGCACCGTCGGGCGAACGCCCCCCGGAACACGCACCCCCGGCGTCGACGGCCCGGCCGGGCACCGAACCGGCGGACCTCACGGACCGGGACTTCACCTGCCCGTGGCCCCCGAACCCTACGGCGCCGCCACGATCGGCGTCCGCCTGGCCGCGCGCTGAGGCCGAGGTCGCGATCCTTCCCCGTCGGTCATCGCCGCCGCGCCGCCGCGTGGGCGAACTCCGTCACGAAGGAGTCGTCGAACAGCGGCAGGTCGGCCGGCTCACGGCTGGTGACGAGCGGGCCCGGGCCCTCATGGCAGACGTGCACCGGCTCGTCCACCCAGTGGGCCCCGGCGTTGACCAGGTCCGTGCGCAGGCTCGGCCAGGAGGTGAGGGTGCGCCCGCGGACGGCGTCGGCGTCGATCAGGGTCCAGGCCGCGTGGCAGATCGCCGCGACCGGGCGGCCCACCGCGCAGCAGGCGTGCACGAAGGCGACCGCCGGGCGGTCCACGCGCAGCCGGTCGGGGTTGGCGACGCCGCCGGGGAGGACCAGCCCGTCGTAGTCGGCCGGGTCGGCGTCGGCGACCAGGGCGTCCACCGCGAAGGTGTCGGCCGCGGCGTGGTGCCGGACGGCCCGGACCCGGCCCTCGGCGGTGGACAGCAGCCGCGGGGTGCCACCGGACTCCGCGACCGCCTGCCAGGGGTCGGTCAGTTCGACCTGCTCGGCCCCGTACGGCGCGACCAGGAAGGCGACCGTCCGGCCGATGAGCGTGGTGGACGGCCAGCCCATGGCGCGGGCCGCTCAGCCCGGGTGCGGGGCGGTCAGGTCGACGGCCGCGGGCGGGGCGGAGCTGAGCCGGGCGCGCGGGCAGTCGAGGTGGACGGCGCGGTCCAGGTGGTCGAGCCGGGCGACCAGCCCCACCGGGACGAGCACCCGGGCGCCCGGCACCCACGGCTGGGCGTCGACCAGCAGGTGGTCCCCGGCGTCCTGCACGACCCGGCCGACCGGGCCGTCGGTGGCGTGCACCTCGTACCCGGCCAGGGTGACGTCGGCAGCGGGATGGGAGCCCGGTCGGTGCTCCCACAGGTCGGTGGTCATCGCCTCATGCCTCCGGTCGGTCCCAGGGCCGCCGCTCGCGGCGCTCCCGGCGGTCCCGGCGGTCCCGATCCCGGGGCTCCACCGGGTCCGCGGCTTCGGGGTGACCCTTACGGGCCGCACCGCGGCGGCGCAGCAGCTCGGAGGTGGCGACCGCGGCCGCCAGCGTGGCCGCCCACACCACGCCCAGCGCGACCAGGACGGAGACGGCCGGGGTCCGTACGCCCACGCCGAGGCAGATCGCCGTCGTCACCAGGGCCGTCAGTACCACCCCCGCCGAGAGCCGGCGCCCGACGGCGCGGACCACGCGCCGGACCCGGCCGGGCGGCACGGCGCCCATCGTGCTCAGTTTCCGGTCGAGCCGTGTGTCCTGGCGCAGATCGGACTCGATCTCCTCAAGGAGCCGCCGCTCCCGTCCGCTCAACGCGGGTCCGTCCATCTCGGTCACCTCCGACACTTCCGGTGACGTGCCGTGCTCGCACCCGGGCGGTTGCCCGGGGCGGGCAGGCGCTAACCGCTCCCGGTGCCGCCCGACGCGGCGCCGACGGGCCCGAAGGCCCGGGGGCGGGCGAGCAGGCTGTCGTCCAGGACGCTCAGCAGTGCGGCGGCGTCGCGGTGGACCTCGGCCGCACCCGCCGCCCGCAGCTCCGGGCCGGTGTCCCCGCCGGCCGCCAGGGCGACGCACGGCACCCCGGCCCGCCGCGCCGCCCGTACCTCGCGCACGCTCCCGGTGACGGCCACGGCGTGCCCCGGCCTGCCGTCCACCAGCTCCAGCGCGGCCCGCACCGGATCTCCCCCGGGATCGGCCACGCTCAGCGCCGGCGCCCCGGCGGGCCCGGGCCCGGTGAGCACCACCGTCCAGCCGCGGGCGGCGCACTCGCGCAGCAGCTCGGCACCGCCGGGCAGCTGCGGCTGCCACCAGTCGGTACCGAAGAGAGCTGCCGAGATCACCGTCATGGCCACCGCTTCCGTTCGCGGGCGACGCACCGAACGCGCCCTTCCAGGTTAGGCCGCTCCCCCGCCCGGCGCGCAGCCTGCGCCCGGCGCGGAAAACCGTTCGATGCCGCTGGTTCCGGCGCGGCTGGGCGATCGGCAGCCGGTTCACCCCCGTGGTCCTCCTCTGGTTCCCCGGCAGATCGCGGTCGACACCTGGAGGGCCAGCGCCCGGGCGGACGAGAACGGCGTGCGGCTGCCGCACCCGCAGCCGCTGCTCAACCTCTGGTGGGCCGCCTTCCTGCTGTCCAACCTGACCGGCCGGCTCGGCTCCCGGTTCGCCGGCTCGGCGGAGTACGTGGACGACTACCAGGACGCCGTGGTCTGGCTGATCGCCTCCGACCTGGCCGGGGTGGTGGCGGCGGTCCTCGCCGTCCTGATGGTCCGCAGGCCGTCGGCCATGCAGGAGAGGCGTTTCATCGAGTCCGCCGCCTCGTACGGGGCCCACGGCGCGACCGTCCGGGGCTGAACCCCTCGGCGCTCAGTCGGTCCTACGTTGTTGATGGGTTGGACGGGCCAGTCGTATGGTCCTGAGGCCCAGAGACGCCGGGTATGGCTTTCAGTCGGTTGCCCTCGATGGTTCCCATCACCTGGCCGCCCGGCGTCTCACGACGACTCGGCCGCTGATTAGGAGCTGCGAGCCCCTCGCGGGTGCATCGCTGAGTAGGACCACGCCGGCGAGGTCGTCCGGACGAACAGTGCGCATTGAACGACCGGAGGAACAGGTGACCCGGATCTGGGCGGGCACGGACATCGGCAAGACCCACCACCACTGCGTGGTGCTGGACGCCGAGGGCAGACGGCTGTTGTCGCGCCGGGTGCTGAACGACGAGCCGGAGCTGCTGGCCCTGCTCACCGA